>DASPTB010000081.1:0-5577 GCA_035623615.1 Actinomycetota bacterium | reverse complement strand
CAGGATCCGGAGCGTCTCGCTGAACCCGCGGCCGACCTCGCGCAGCCGGATCACCGAGAGCTTGGCGTCGACGTAGACCGTTCCCGTTCCAGGAACCAGGAAAAAACGCGTCTGGAAGTACTGGAGGTCGTCGGTCGAAAGTGCGTTCAGCCGCTCGCCGTTGATCGTGAGCACCCACCGCGAAAGGAACCGCGTGTCGAAGGAGAACAGGCCGGTCGGGTCGGTGCGCGACGCTTCGATGTCGCCCGCGCGGTCGCTGACGACGAACGTGTTTCCTTCGAGGATCTGTACCAGCTCGCCGCTCATCGCGACCTCCTCGCCGCCGTCCGTGCGCGCCGCTGCGACCCGGGCGGCCCCGGGAAGATCCGCTGGAACGTCAGCATGAGACCGAGGTCGCCCTTCACGTTGACCACGCCGCGAAGCGTCGCCGCCATCACGTTCTCCCGCCCTTGCGTGAGGCGGTCGAAGAACGCCCGGTCGGTGGTCACGGTCGCGTCCGCCCTCCCGTCCTTCTGCGAGACGGCGACGGCGCCCTTCTTCAGCCTCACCACCCAGTGATCGACCCTCTTGCCGTCGGTCAGGTCGAAGCGGATCGATCCCGAGGCGCTTTCGAGGAGCGGCTCGTGACCGCGGGCGGCGAGGCCGCCGAAGAACTCCTGCGTCGGATCGTCCGCCGTCCGCTTGCTCCGGGTCGCGGAAGCTGGTGGCATCTTCCCCCCTTTTGTCGCGAGACCAACCCGTCGAGCCGCGGCCGTCGGCACGGTTCTGGGCCCGCGCGGAGCCGCGACTTGCGACCCTATCACCGCCATGTGAACCGAATGCGACCGGCAACCGGCCCTGCCGTGACGCCCCGAGCGGGTGTGCGAGGATGCCCCGGATGACGGCCTCCTCCCCAGGCGCGCCGGACGAGACGCGGCCCCGCCCCCACTTGGGCCGCAAGCTCCTGCACGCGTTCTCGTCCGCCGACAGCTACGGGTTCGTGCTGCTGCTGATCTTCGCCGCCTACGCGGTCGCGATCACGCTCGACCAGTCCTGGGCGCTCTCGCTCGTCCTCGCGGTCCAAATGGTCACCGTCTGGGTCTCGCTCAGGACGTCGCACGCCCGCCGGCTGCTGCGGCTGATCGCAAGCGTCCTGGTGGTCTTCTCGGCCGCGGTCGCCGTGTTGCACCTGTTCCGTCCCGACAGCGAGAGCGTCGGCATCGCCGCATGGGTCCTCGCGAGCCTCCTGTATTTCGTCGCGCCGCTCTCCATCCTGCGCCACCTCGTGAGCCGCAAGGTCGTCGACCTCGAGACGGTGCTGGGCGCCATCGCCGCCTACCTGCTGATCGGCATGTTCTTCGCCCTCGTCTACCAGTCCATGGCACACCTGCAGGGGGGCGCCTTCTTCGGGACGGAAGGGGAAGGGAACTTCCCGCAGGACCTCTTCTTCAGCTTCACGACGCTCACGACCACCGGGTACGGCAACCTGGTCCCGGCCGACAACCCCGGTCAGACCTTCGCGGTCGCCGAGATGCTCATCGGCCAGCTGTTCTTGGTCAGCGCGGTCGCGAAGGTCGTCAACGCGTGGCAGCCGAAGAGGCCCGGAGGTCCAGGGCCGACCTGAGCCGAGGCGTCGCTCGGCCGACCGCGGACGGGGCCGTCCGCCGGGCCAAGGATCGAGCCGATCGGACCCCCGCCTCATACCATTGGGGGGATGCCCGAAACCGCCGCCATGTGGTACTTGTTGGCATGGAAACCGGAACCGTTCGAGACCTGGGAGGGTGCACCCCCATGCACGCGTTCGAGGTGCGTCGATCACTCGACGAGGAGCAGCGCCGGATCACCACCGACCTGACCGCCGAGATGGCGGGAAAGGTTGCGCCGCAAGAGGTCGAGAGGGTCGTCGCCGACTCTTTCCACTCCTTCGACGGCTCGAAGATCGACCTGTTCGTCCCCGTCCTCGCCCGACGGCGCGCGCGCCGGGCGCTCGAGAGCCCGGGGTTCCACTAGCCCGCCGGCTCCCGGCCGCGCAGGTCGACGGTCGCCACCTCGCCGCTGCGAACGTTCGCCGTGCCCGCCGGAGACGGGCCGCCCGTCCAGAGTTCGACCTCCCCCTCGGTCACATCGACGAACACCGCCGCGTGCACCGGCGCTCGTCCCGTCAACCGCTCGTGCACCACGGCGTGTACGCGGCGGTCCGGAGCACAGAGCCGGCTCAGCTCGACCTCTCGCCCGGCGAGCGCGGGGGGCGTGATCACGACGACGGCTCCCTCCCCGAGCCCGACGTCGAGGACCACGCCCTCGCGCGCTCCGGCCTCCTCCCCCTGTGTCCGGCTCACGACGGCTGCGCGGGCACGAGGTCGTACCCGTCGCCCGGCACGCCGAGGTACGGGAAGGCCGAGAGGAAGGGGATCGGGTTGCTCGCCGGCGTCGTTCCGTCGGTCACGAGCCCCGCGGCGGCGTCGGGCGTGTAGCTCGAATCGATCAGGGGGTACGTGACGCCGGCGACCGCGCGCAGCTCGATGGCGACGACGTCGTCCTGCACGCGGCGCCCGTTGGGATAGCCGGCCAGGTCGCCTCCCAGGATCCCGTAGATGTTCGGGGCGGACGCCAGCGGGATGGCCATGTTCAGCCGGAGCATGTCCGCCGGCGCGTTCCCGGTGAAGTTCTGGAACCCGGGAACGATCCCGGAGGGGAGACCGGTCAGCAGGATCGCGACGAGGTCGGCGCGATCCGCCGTCAGACCCGCCAGGTTCGGGAACACGCCCGGGTACAGCACGGGCAGCAACCTCGCGAGCTCGGGCTGCTGGACGTAGCGCAGGAACCGCGCGTCGTCGCTCGGCTTGAGCGCGTTCCAGTCGTCCTTCTTCGCCATCGGAACGACGACCTCGTTGAACAACGGGTTCCCCAGCCGCGAGACCTGCACCCACGGCCCAGCCTCGGCCACCGCCCCGTCGGCGTCGCGCACCATCGAGCGGCGGCGGCTGGCCGACGCCCACACCCCGACGACCGACCGCGGATCCGACGGATCCGTCGGGTTCGAGCCGTCGCGGGTGAGCATCCTCTTCGGAACCTTGATCGCGATCGTGTGCACGCTCATCGCGCGCGTCCCGTCGACGCCGCCGGTCGCGGGCGTCGGGATCAGGTGCAGGTTTTGGAACGGGCGCAGGTCGCCGAGGTCGAAGATCGAGCCGAGGTCGACGTAGAACCCCTCGCTGCGCTGTCCCGCGAAGACGACCTCGCCGGTGGGGAGCGTCGTCACCGCCGCGTCCGCGAGCGACGCGTAGTCGGGAATGCTCCTCGGGCCCACGTTGCACGGCGGGCAGGGGACGTTCTCGGCGAGGACGGCCGGCGCGCCGCCTCCGGTGACGCGCGACACCGAGTAGAACTGGCGGCGGTTCCAGTTGGGGCTGTCGAGCGCCAGGATCTGGCCGGTGTTGTACAGGAACGTGTCCCGGTCGCGGAGTCTGGTCGTGAACCGGAACCGGTACGTGATGTCCATGTCGGGGTGCTGGTCGTTGCTGATGTGAATCGCATAGGAGACGTCGTGGCCGAACTCGAAGAAGTTCGGGCCGCCCGGCGGATACTCGAGCGGGATGAAGTTGGCGAGGATCGTGACGGTGCTCGGGTCGTCCGGACTCACGAACGCGTACAGGTCGGTGTTGTCGGCGACGGGGTCCTTCGAGATCCCTGGTGCCTCGCGATGCGATGACATGACTCCCCCCTTGGGATGCGAGACGATTGGTGCGGCTTGAAATGGCCGGCGGATCGCCCGCGGCCTCAGCGAAGCGCTCGTGCGCGTCGGCTAGCGCGCCGCGCGGAGGATCCGCCGGACGAGCTCGCGGTCGCGACGAACCACCTCGCGCTCACCGACCATGACGGTCACCTCGCCCGAGGATCCCGCCCGGACGTACGCGACGACGGGCTCGCCCGACGGCTCGGCTGCAGGGCGCTCGGACCGCGGACCCGGCGCGGCGAGCGCTTTCGCGGCACCCGACGCGCCTCCCAGACCGGCGATCGCGGCCGCCCCCGCTCCGGCGACTGCCGACCGCTTCATGAATGAGCGCCGGCTGACCTTCGACATCTTCTCGTCTGACATCGCGAACCTCCCCTTCGCTCGTCGGTCCTTCTTCGGCGTCGTTCATGACTTCGGAGCGTCCCGCCGCTGGGATCACCGGATGCGCAACTTTCTCCTCGAGGATGGACATGGCGAGGCCACGAGGAGTCTTCGGTACCATCGGATCCGTCATGACCCCGGCGATCCGGCTTCCCGCGCACTGCGAATCCGATGACGATGAGCGGGTGCGGCGGGGGTCTGTCTGCGGTCGTCCTCGTCCGGCCGGAGGCACCGGTGGGGCGTGTGCGTGTCGTGGAGGTCCTCATCCGTAGCGTGGCGGCGCACGACGAGGAGCTCGCGGCGCGGCTCGCGTCGGGCGACGAGCAGGCGCTCCGCGAGCTGTTCCGCGCGTACGGTCCGTCGGCGAAGGCCGTCGCGCAGCGCATCGTCGGTTCGTCCACGCTCGCGGACGAGGTCGTACAGGAGGCGTTCCTGTCGGTGTGGCAGCACGCGACGAACTACCGAAAGGAGCTGGGAAGCCTCCGGGGGTGGGTGTTCACGGCCGTGCACAACCGCGCCGTCGACGCGGTGCGCCGCGAGGAGGCGATCCGCCGCCGCACCGCGGAGGAGGAGACGCTCCGCATTCCCGAGGCCGACGACATCGCCGACGCGGTCGTCGCGGGCGACGAGCTCGCGGAGCAACGGCGCACGGTCCGGCGCGCGCTCGAGCAGCTTCCCCCCGAGCAGCGGGCGGTGCTCGAACAGATGTACTTCGAAGGGCGGACCCAGTCGGCGATCGCCCAGCAGACGGGCGTGCCGCTGGGGACGGTGAAGAGCCGGACGCTGCTCGGCATGCGGCGGCTGCGCAAGGAGCTGGGGGTCGATCCGTGAACGGCGTGGCGCACGAGAGGATCGAGGAACTGCTCGCCGCCGACGCGCTCGACGGCCTGGACGAGCAGGGGAAGCGGGAGCTCGAGCACCTGCTCCAGGACCATGATCCGGCGTGCCCCGAGTGCGCCCGGCTCCGCGGCGCATACGCTGACGTGGCCGCGTCGATCGGCATGTCGCTCGATCCGTTGCCGGTGGACGACGCGGCCGAGGAACGCCTCGTCGCGGCCGCGCGCGCGGGATCGCGGCGGACGGTCGTGCCGCTCGGGGGGCGGCGGCGCGCGTGGCGGGTGCTCGCCGTGGCGATCGGCGCCGCCGCCTGCCTGCTCGTCGCCGGCGTGGTCGGGTACTCGATCCGCCCCGCCGGCGGACAGCAGATGGTCGACGCGTTCACCCGGGAAGGGAACGTCCACACGGCGACGATGTCGAAGGGCTCGACGAAGCTCACGGTCTACTACCGTCCCGGCGAGAAGGCGGCGCTCGTCTCGGGGACGGGGTTCGCCGATGCGCCTGCCGGCCATGTCTACGAGGTCTGGTACCGGCCGGCCGGCTCGTCGCAGATGACGCCCGCCTGCACGTTCACGCCGGCGAACGGGTCGATCGTCGCGCCGGCGGTGGTCGAGCCCGGATTCACCGCCGTCGCCGTGAGCGTC
>DASPTB010000059.1:0-3341 GCA_035623615.1 Actinomycetota bacterium | reverse complement strand
GTGGGTGCTTTCGCTCGTCTCCCGACGGGACTCGATCCGTTACACGATCCTTCCGGGCAAGCGCCGGGACGACGTGCTGCGCGTTCCGGGTGAGTCGAGCCTCGCCGCCACGGCGGACGGCGAATGGTGGCGCCCCCGCGGGATCCAGGCTGCTTGAATCGCCCCGAGCTGCCAAGACATTCCTAGCCCGGGTCGGCCGAGGGAGGGTGACTACGAGCGACGAGGTCGTTCATGTGTTCAGTCTGCCCTGATCAGTCGAGAGTCGAGCAGCCAAGCGAAGTAGACGAGCTCGAGCCGGTTTGGGAGGATCCGGATATGGCTCGGAATCACTCGGCACCCGGAGGCGTGGTATCCCCCGACCGCCTGCGCGATCTCGCGCGCCTGCGACGGGTCCGCGACCGGATCGACCGGGAGTACGCGCAGCCGCTCGACGTCGAAGCGCTCGCCCGCGGCGCGCACATGTCGGCGGGGCACCTCAGCCGCCGATTCCGGGCGGCGTACGGCGAGTCGCCGTACAGCTACCTGATGACGAGGCGCATCGAACGTGCCATGGCGCTGCTGCGCCGCGGCGACCTCAGCGTCACCGAGGTCTGCTACACCGTCGGTTGCTCGTCGCTCGGCACCTTCACCACACGTTTCACCGAGCTGGTCGGGATGCCGCCGGGCGCCTACCGGCGCACTGAGGCCGAAGCGACGCTGGGAATGCCGTCCTGCGTCGCGAAGCAGGTGACGAGACCGGTCAGGAATCGAGAAGTCTCGCTCACGGGGCGGGGGGTAGAGTGACCGCCATGGACATCCACATTCACGCGAGCTTCCTGCCGCACGACGACCCGGACGCATCACTGGCCTTCTATCGCGACGCGCTCGGATTCGAGGTCAGGGGCGACGTCGGAAAGGACAAGTTCCGCTGGATCACGGTCGGCCCCGCCGATCAGCCCGGCACCTCCATCGTCCTGTACCCGCCGGCGGCGAATCCGGGCATCACCGACGAGGAGCGCCGCACGATCGCCGAGATGATGGCCAAGGGCACCTACGCGACGATCCTCCTCGCCACCAAGGACGTCGACGAAGCGTTCGAGCGACTGCAGGGCGCCGAGGTCGATGTCGTCCAGGAGCCGACCGACCAGCCGTACGGGGTCCGCGATTTCGCGCTCCGCGATCCCGCGGGCAACATGATCCGGATCCAGCAGCGGGACTGAGCCGCGATCGCACCGAAGATCAGGCGAGTGGAGTTGGTTCGTCGCGAGGAGGTACGTCCCAATGGCTGAGAGGAAGCCCGCAAGGAAGAGCACGAAGACCTCCGCGAGCGCGGCCGCCAAGAAGGCCCCCGGTTTGACGGCGGAGGAGCGGGCCGCGATGAAGGCCTACCTCAAGGAGCAAAAGGCGGCCGCGCAGGGGGCAGACATGCTGCGCGAGCTGTTCGATCGGATCGCTGAGATGCCGCCGGCGGACCGGGCCATGGCCACGCGAATTCACGAGCTCGTCACGGCCACCGCGCCCTCCCTCGAGCCGAAGACGTGGTACGGCATGCCGGCCTACGCGAAGAACGGGAAGGTCATCTGCTTCTTCCAGAGCGGGGCGAAGTTCAAAGCGCGGTACGCCACCTTCGGGTTCCAGCAGGACGCGAACCTCGACGAGGGCGCGATGTGGCCCACCTCCTACGCGCTCACGAAGCTGACCGCCGCGGACGAGAAGAAGATCGTCGCTCTCGTGAAGAAGGCGGTGCGCTGAGGACCGACCGACCCCCGGTGAGCACTTGAACCGGCGTCGGAAGCCGTCGCCCTCGGCCTGAAGCGAACGGGACTCGGACCGTGCAGGATCTGCCCGCCGACCAGCAGCAGTACCTGGACCGTGTCGTCGCGACGCTCCGCGACGACCTCGGACCCGACCTGGTCGGCGTGTATCTGTACGGGTCGCTCGCGATGGGAGCCTTTACCCCGGGGCGAAGCGACATCGACGCGCTCGCCGTCTGCGCGACGCGACTCTCCCCGGATCGAAGCACCGCACTGGGAGAATCGCTCGCCTCGATTTCCACGCCCGCCTCGGGCGGCCACCTCGAGTTCACGCTGTTTCCTCGCCAGGCCCTGGACAGCCCCGGCGCTCCGGCCGTCGAGATGCATGTGCGCACGCACTCGGAGCCCTTCGTCGTCGACGGACACGATCCCGGCGGCGACGAAAACCTCGTCGTCGAGTTCGCGATGACGCGGGCCCGGGGCAGGTCGCTCTACGGCCCTGCACCGGCGGAGGTGTTCCCCGAGCCGGACCGAGCGTCCCTGATCGAAGCGATCCTGGCCGATGTCGAATTGGCACGGCGGGAAGGCGCGTCCTGGTGGGAGGACCACGATTTCCCCGAGGCAGCGTCGATGGCCTACCAGGTCCTGAACGGCGCGCGGACCCTGCGTTACCTGGAGACGGGGGAGCTCGGCTCCAAGGCGGAGGGCGCGGCATGGCTCGAGGCCACCGATCCAGACCCCGAGACGCACGCGATCCTCGCCGCCGCGCTGATCTATCAGCACGGCGGCTCGCCCGAGCTTCCCGACCCGCGCCTGGTCGATGGGTTCCTGGATCGCGTCGAAGTCGCGCTTCACATGGCGCAGACGAGGTGAAGGTTCCTCAGTGCGGCGTCAGATGGATGACGCCGACGTCGTTCAGGCCGTAGAGGACCAGCTGCACCGCCACCGCCGCGAGCAGAATGCTGAAGACCTTCTCGGTCACGAGCATCCGGTTCTGGTCGAGCGTCTCGCTGACGCGGTTGGCCCAACGGAAGACGGCCACATCGATACCGATGACGAGCGCCAGGAGGCCGATCATCACCGCGAACCATCCGGCCGTCTTCGCTTCCGCCGAGAACGTCACCAGGACCACGATTCCCGCGGGGTTCAGGAGATACGGGACGGCGAGCGGATAGGTCGCCAGGCTCATCGGGTCGCTCGACGCCGCCGACATGTGCGCATCGTCCTGCTCGCCGCGGCCGAGCATCATGCCGGCGGCGATGATCAACAGGATCAGCCCACCGGCGATCCCCAGCGCCCCGGAGGAGAAATGCAGCAGCCGCGTCAGAATCCCTCCGAAGACGACCAGCAGGAGCGCCGTCACCCCAGCCGTCACCAGCATCTTCCTGACGACGCGCGCCCTCGTCTTGCCGTCGAGATCCGCAGTCGCCGAGAGGAACGGCACCAGCGCGATCTTCGGGCCGACCCCGATCAAGAGCAGCAGGAAGATGTCGACGACCTTGTACAGCTCGATCGTCTGGAACTGCACGGTCCTCCTCCCCCAATCCGGCCGACCCGAATCCAGCGACGGGCGCTGAGTGATTCTCGACCATTCGCTCCTGCCCGGCG
>DASPTB010000034.1:0-2035 GCA_035623615.1 Actinomycetota bacterium | reverse complement strand
CGGGGTGACGACCGCGCCTGGCTCTGGTCGGGCGACATCGTGGCCGGACCACCGACCGTGCACGCGAGGATCCTCGAGATCGTCCGCCACGCGTCGGGCGC
Organism: Actinomycetota bacterium; assembly: GCA_035623615.1. Classification (GTDB taxonomy): domain Bacteria; phylum Actinomycetota; class UBA4738; order UBA4738; family UBA4738; genus DASPTB01. The sequence goes on along the minus strand of DASPTB010000034.1, from coordinate 1,934 downwards.
GGCCAACGGGTAGCCCTAGCGAGGGAGGGAAGGCTCAGGTCGAGAGGGTGACCGCCGACCGTCCCGGGCTCTTGCGGTAGGGCGCGATGTCGTCGCCGAGCGCGGTGTAGACCGCGTCGGTGATCTCGAGCATGCGCCGCTCGGCCGCCAGCGGATCGGGCAGGCCGTTGCAGACGACGACCATCACGAGACCGAACTCCGGATCGGCGAGCCCGCGCGACGACGCCATGCCACCGTGTCCGAACGCTCGGCGGCCGGTGCCGCCCGTGAACTCGACCTGGACGCCGAGGCCGAACGGCGCCGCGACACCGAGGACAGGGTCACGCAACCCGTGCCGGTGCACGGCGCTCATCATCTCGACCGTGCCCGGCTCGAGCACCGTGGCGCGCGACCTGAACCCGAGCAGCGACTCGTAGAACCACCCGAGCTCGTGCGCGGGCCCTCGCATGCCACCGCCCGGCTCGACCTTCGCGACGTGCCACGGCGCGTTGTGGATCTCGTCGATGCGGTACGGCGCCATGCTCAGCGCGCCGTCCTCGTCGAGCCTCGGGAACATGTGGCCCGTCCACGCGATCGGCACGATCCGGTCGGCGAGGCGCGCCTGGTCGGCGAGCGGGATCCCGAGGTAGGTGTTCGACATCCCGAGCGGGTCGAGGATCTCGTCGCGCAGGTACCGGTCGATCGGCCGGCCGTCGACCGCCTCCACGATCGCGCCGAGGATCTTCCAGCCCGTCACCGGGTGGTAGCCGGCGGCGGTGCCGGGCTCCCAGTCGGCGGGGTGCGCGGCGATACGGGCGACGGTCTCGGCGTAGGACACGTCCTGGTCGAACGCCTTGTCCCGGTACATGGGGAAGCCACCCGTGTGCGTGAGCACGTGCCGGATGGTGCAGCGCTCCTTGCCGCTACCCCACCCGTCGACGAAGGCGCCCACGCGGTCGTCGAGACCCAACCGGCCCCGTTCCCAGAGCCGGAGGACCGCGGCGGTGGTGAGCGGCTTCCCGGACGAGTACCAGAGCATCAGGTCGTCGGTGCGGAGCGGACGCCCGGGACGCGCATCGCCGACGACCACATCGAGCAGCACCTGCCCGGCCAGCGAGACGTAGCACTGGGCGCAGTCGTGGCGGCCGTCGGCCCGCTGTGCTTCGAGGAGGTCGACCACGGGGGAGAGGTCGATCGGGCCGGATCCGGGCGCCCACCGATCAAGTCCGGGGCCCACGATGCCGAAGCCTATGGGCGGAGGGCGGGCCTCGAGTCCTCCGGAGCCCCCATGAGCAGTGTTGTCGAGACCCGACCGGCGGGATGGCGACCCGACCCCTCCGGCCGGTACGAGTGGCGGTACTGGGACAATGGCTGGACCAACCGCGTCGCCAATTCGGCGACGACCACGCAGGCGGCGACCGCCCGGCCCGAGCCGCGGGCGATCGACGCTGCGCCGGTCGGCGACCCCACGCCGACCGTCTCGCTCCGGGGCGGCTTCGTGAGCTCGGCAGCGAGCCCGGGGGGCTACAGCACCGCACCCCCACCCAGCGCCTCCGAGCAGGCCGTGCTGGACGCCGTCCGTGCCGGCCGTCCGCCCGTCAAACCCCGCTCCGCCCAGGCATCCCCGCGTCCTGGTGAGCTCCCCCCCGCACCCGGGGCGCGCGCCCCGCGCAGCCGCCTCTGGGCTGCCATCGTGGCCTGGTTCCGGTCGCTCGCCGAGGAACCCGAGTCGTACCACTCGCCCAAGGCCGGTATCGACCTCCCCCCGCACCCGAATTCGAACACGATCCTCGCGAGCTCGCCCGCCAACTACGGCCGGGCGGGACTCGTGGCGCTCGCCGCGTGCGGCCTCGGCGTCGGCGCGTACCTCCCGTGGCTGTCCGGCACCGTCGACACCGTGCCGTTCGAGCGGACGGGGCTCGAGCTGGGTAAGGCCTGGGGCTTCACGTGGCTGG
>DASPTB010000016.1:0-15107 GCA_035623615.1 Actinomycetota bacterium | reverse complement strand
AGCGAGTACGACGTGTCCAGCTCGAGCTCCTGCTCGAAGCGCTCCCGGTGGCGTTGGGGCAGGATCGAGTAGATGAGCGTCCGGAGCGTCTCCGGCTCGAGCGGCGGGTAGTTCTCCAGGCGAACCAGGTCGCCGTGGACGCGAACCGTCGGAGGGGCGCCGGCCGTCAGGTGCAGGTCGCTCCCGTCGAGATCGAGCAGGGTCGACAGGAACTCCTGGACGGAGATCCCCGACGGAACCGGCTCCGGCTCGGGTGCCGGGGCGCCAAAAGGCGATACCGCTTCAACGCTCATCTGTCACCACCCGTTCGCGTCCCTTCGGACGCACTCGAAAGATCATCGGCACGTTCTGCCCGCATCCTTACCTTCCGTTTCCGCACCCGCTCAGGCGACGACTCTGAGCACCTCCTGGATGGAGGTGATGCCCATCCGCGCCTTTTCGAGTCCGTCTTCGCGAAGCAGGATCATCCCGTCCGCGAGCGCGGTCCTTTTCACCTCCTCGGAGGAGGCACGCTCGACCGTCATGCGCTCGATCTCCTCGGAAATGCGCATGACCTCGTAGATCCCCAGCCGGCCGCGAAAGCCGGTCTTGGCGCAGGCACTGCACCCCGACGGCCGGTAGAGCTCCTCGATCTCGTCGAGAACGAACTCGGGGAACCCCGCCTCCTGGAGCTCGGCCTTCTCCGGCTTGTACTTCTCCTTGCACTTGGTGCAAAGCTTCCTGAGGAGGCGCTGCGCGACGATACAGTCCACGGCGCTTGCCGCCAGGTACGGCTCGACGCCCATCTCGACCAGCCGGGGAAGGGACGACGGCGCGTCGTTCGTGTGCAGCGTGGAGAGCACGAGGTGACCGGTCAGCGACGCCTCGATAGAGATCATGGCCGTCTCGCGGTCGCGAACCTCACCGATGAGCACCACGTCGGGGTCTGCGCGCAGGATCGAGCGGAGCGCCGCCGCGAAGGTGAGGCCGGCACGGTTGTTGACCTGGACTTGGTTGATCCCCGGCAGCCGGTACTCGACAGGGTCCTCGACCGTGATGATGTTTCGCTCCGGCGAGTTGATCTGGTTGAGCGTCGCGTAAAGGGTGGTCGACTTGCCCGATCCCGTCGGCCCCGTCACCAGGATGGCCCCGTACGGCTTGGTGAACGAGGCTTCGAACACGTTGTAGGCCTCGTCGAGGAAGCCGAGGTCCTCCAGCTTGAGCAGGACCGACCCCCCATCCAGCACGCGGATGACGATCTTCTCGCCCCAAACGGTTGGGAGCGTGGCGAGCCGCAAGTCGACCTTCTTGCCGGCAACCGTGAGACTGATGCGCCCGTCCTGCGGGATGCGCTTCTCCGCGATGTTGATGTCGGCCATGACCTTGAGGCGGCTGATCAGGCCCGCCTGGACGTTCTTCGGCGAGCGCATGACTTCGTGCAGGACACCGTCCACGCGATAACGGATGCGCACGTCGCGCTCCGTCGGCTCGATGTGGATGTCGGACGCCCGGTCCCCGATCGCCTGGGTGATCAGCAGGTTCACCATCTTGACGATGGGGCCCTCGTCGACGGCCGCTTGCGCGAGGCGCTCGAGCTCGAGGACGTCGTCCTCCGCCATCGCCGACGCCTCGCTGACCACGTTCTCGACCGACTCGTCGAGGCGGCTGTACTTGCGGATGGCCGCCTCGATGTCCGCCGCCGTCGCGACGATCGGTTGGACGTCCATGCCGGTGATGATTCGAATCTCGTCCTGCGCGAACAGGTTGGCGGGGTCGGCCATCGCGACCAGGAGCTTGTCGTCCTCGTACCCGATGGGAAGCGCCTTGTTCTTGCGGGCGACCGGCTCGGGCAGGAGCGATGCAGCCGTCGCGTCGATCTGATAATCCCCCAGGTCGACGAACTGGAATCCGATCTGGGCGGCCAGCGCCGCGACCAGGTCCTGCTCCTTGATGAAGCCAAGGTCGACGAGGATCCTCCCGAGGCGCTTGCCGGTGGACTGCTGCTCGGCCACGGCGCGTTCGAGCTGCTCCTGCGTGATGACGCCCTGCTCGAGAAGGATCTCTGGCAATTGCTTCGGCACGGTCACCCCTTTCCTTCGTCGTCCCCGAACAGACCCGCGAACTCGGCCTTCAGCGAGGCCATGTCGACGTCGGCCGGCCTCACCGCCGGCGCCGCGACCTGCTCCTCGGTCTGCTGCTCGCCGTCCTGCGCCGCATCGGGCCCGGCATCGCCCGCCTCTGCCGCCTCACCGTCGGACTCCTCCGCCTTCGGTTTGGACTGGACGCGCTTGCGCCAACGAGCGACGCGCGCCTCCTCGAACGGGTCCGCCGAGGGCGCGGCCTCACCGTCGGACGCGCCGTCCGCGGCCGCCCCCGACTCCTTCGGGTCGGCAGCGACCTTCTCGGCCTCTGCCTTCGCGGCTTGGGCGGCGGCATCCTCGGCCGCCTTGCGCTCCGCTTCGGCCTTGGCGGCGGCCGCCTTCTCGGCCTCTGCCTTCGCCGCCTGCGCCTTGGCTGCTTCGACGGCCTGACGCTCTGCTTCGGCCTTGACCTTCGCCGACTCGGCGGCGATGCGTTCGGCCTCGGCCTTCGCCGCTTCTGCCGCGACGCGATCGGCTTCCGCCTTGGCGGCCTGGGCCGCGACGCGTTCGGCCTCGGCCTTGGCGGCGGCGGCTCGCGCCTCTTCGGCCGCCTTGCGCTCGGCTTCTGCCTTCGCCGACTCGGCGGCGATGCGTTCGGCCTCGGCCTTCGCCGCCTCTGCCGCGACGCGCTCGGCTTCCGCCTTGGCGGCCTGGGCCGCGACGCGTTCGGCCTCGGCCTTCGCCGCCGCTGCTCTGGCTTCCTCCGCCGCCTTGCGCTCGGCTTCGGCCTTCGCGGCCGCCGCCTTCGCCTGCTCGGCCGCCTTGCGATCTGCTTCGGCCTTCGCCGCTTCGGCGGCACGTCGCTCTGCGTCGACCCGCGCCGCCTCCGCGGCGATCCGCTCCGCCTCAGCGGCCACCCGGTCGGCTTCTGCTCTCGCGGCCACGTCCGACTCCACACCGCCGCCCAAGGTCTCGAGCAGATCTCCCTCCGGCGACTCACTGCGGCCGCGCTCTTCGACGGGCCGCTCGGCCGACCGGAACGCGCCCGAGACGGCGTCGAGCATCTGGTCCGACGTCGAGCCGGAACCGTCTCCGTTGCCGGTGCCCCGCTCGCCCGACGCGGGACCACCGCCGAGAAGGGTCTCGAGATCGGCGTCCATCCGAGGCTTCGATCTCGCTTGTCGGACTGGCGGAACGTCCCGCGTCCGCTCCGTGTCCGCCCGCGCCGGTTCGGGCGCGGGCTTGGTCTCCGGGGTGGGTCGCGTCTGGGGAGTCGGCGGCGGCGCAACCCGCTCCTCGGCGGGTGCTTCGCGCGTTGGGGCGCGTTCCGTGCGCCTGTCTGCGGCCGGAGCGACTGCCTCGACGATCTTCGCCGGCGCCGGGGACTCCCGTGGTTCGGACCTCGACGGTGGTTCGGACCTCGACGGTGGCTCCGGCGCCCGTTCGGCCGTCTGCTCGCCGGTCGACTCCGACTCCGGCTCCCGTTCCGACTCCGGTTCCTGGGGGCGCTCGGCCTTCGACGCTCGAGGCTTCGCTGAGGCCTTCTTCCCCACGTATTCGCCGAGTCCGCGCCGTCCGCGCGACCCCTTCTGCTTGCCCCCCGACTTCGAATCGCCCTCGCTCTTCTTCGGCGCGTCGGACTCCTCGTCGTCGACCGCGCGCGTGCCGTCGCGCTTTCCGTTCGACTCGCTCGGCGGCTCGGACCCGTTCGACCCCGCGCTCGAGCGGCGCGGCTCCGCGGGAGGGGCGACGGCGGGCGGCAGGCCGCCGGAGCCCCCCTCGGCGCGCTTCGTCGTGGCGGGGACCCGCTCCTGCTCGACGACCTCCGGCCTCGGAGCCGTCCGCGGTGCCTCGCGGTGGACGGGCAGGCGGATGCGCCGGGGCGGCCGGGTCGGCTCGCGGGTGGCCGCCGCGGCCATGGGGACCACGCCTGGCACCGGCGTGATGCGCTCGCCTCGGCTCCGCGACTCCTCGGCCAGATCGAGCGCCTGATCCAGGCGGTCGAGCAGAACGCCGGGCCTCACGCCCGGGTCCGTGATCACGAACCCCGCGTAGTCGGCCCGGCGGCTGAACAACCAGTTCTCATGGTCCATCGCGATGAACCCGCGCTCCATCGGCCCCATGTCGAGCAGCCGGGCCCAGGCAGCCAACGCCGATGCCTCCTCGCTCGCGGGATGGGCCGCCAATGCAAGGCCGTCCTTCGAGACGAAGAGGCAGGCGCGAACGCCCGGAACGCCGACCGCAAGCGAACCGGCGAGTGCGGCGAAGTCCAGGGACATCCGTCCTTCCCGTTTGAATGGTTCTCTACGGGAGTTCTCGGCACCCTCGGCGAGCCGCTTGACCTGCGCGGCGCCCAGCTAGCCCAGGAACTGGTTCTTCCAGGCGATGAACTGCGAGTACGAGGACGTGAAGCGCTCGTGACCGGCGGCGTCGATCGCCAGGTAGTAAAGCCAGTTGCCTTGTGCGGGGCTCAGCGCCGCCCGGAGCGAGGCGAGACCGGGACTTGCGATTGGAGTCGGCGGCAGCCCAGCGTGCAGGTACGTGTTGTACGGGCTCTTCACTTGGAGGTCCTGATCGGTGATGGTGGTCGTGTTCGTTCCGAGGGCATACAGGACGGTGGCGTCCACCTGCAGCTTCATGCCTCGCGCAAGACGGTTGTAGATCACGCGGGCGACCTTCGGCCGATCGGCGGGGAACTTGGCCTCGCGCTCGATCATCGAGGCGACCACGACGACCTGGTAGTCGGAGAGGTGCAGTTCTCGGGCGTTCTGCCAGGGGAGGTCGCTCGCCTCGGTCTGGAACTGGGCCAGCAGGCGCTTGATGGCGGCGTCGTCGGTGGCGTTCTTCAAGAAGTCGTAGGTGTTCGGGAACAGGAAGCCCTCGACCGTCGGCTTTCCCGGCGGCAGGTAGGGAGGCAGTGAATACTGGCCGCTCGTAGCGGCGCGGACGAAGGACCCTCTCCGCACCCCGCCCAGCGACGGAGCGAGGCGCTCCGCCGTCTGCGCCACCGTCAACCCTTCGGGGATCGTGACCCGGACCGCGTGGACCACCGGACCCTTCTGCAGCGTCGCGATCACGTCGTTGAATCCCATGTTGGTCGTCAGGTGATACTCGCCCGCCTCGAAGCCGTTCGACTGGTGGCGCAGGCGCAGCGCCAGGCGGAACAGGAACGTCGAGTGGATGACGCCGTTCGCCGCGAGGAGGTCAGCGACCTGGTCACCGGTCAGCCCGTCCGGCACGACGACCGTCACCGGTGTCTTCGGGCCCACGCCGGAGGTCTGAGTTCGGTAGTAGTTGCCGGCGACGAGCGTCAGCAGGAGCAGGACGAGGAAGAACGAGAGCAGGATGAGCAGGCTGCGGCGCCGCCCCCCTCCCCGTCGTTTGGCCTGGTCGCGGCGTTCCACCCTCGTCTGCAGGGCTTCGGGCATCGGCACAGGATAGCCGGGCCCGCTAACCGGCGCGATCCAGGAAGGACTGCAGGATGACGGTGGCGGCCACCTGGTCGACGACCTTCCGCCGCCGCCGCCCGCGAATCCCCGCGGCCGAGAGCCTGCGCTCTGCCTCCACGGTGGTGAGTCGTTCGTCGAACAGGTGGACGGGCACGTCGAGCACCGATCGGAGCGCTTCGGCGAAGGCCGCGGCGTGGCGCGAGGAATCCCCGGAGGCTCCGGAGAGGTTCACGGGATCGCCGACGACGACGAGCGCGACGGCGTGATCGCGCACCAACGCCGCGATCGCCTTGAGATCCTGCGGCGCTCCCGTTCGGACCGTGCCGACCGGGATCGCCACCCGCCGCTCAGGGTCGGAGACGGCCACGCCGATCCTGGCCGAGCCAAGATCCAGGGCGAGCACGCTCCCGCTGCTGCTTGCGCCCTCGACCGCTTCCGTCGGGTGGGGGTCGTCGCTCACGGCCGCAGCAGCGTGGCGAGCTGCTCCGGGATCCGCGTGAGCGCCTGGTCGAGCCCCCCGGCGTCCGAGCCGCCGGCGGTCGCCAGGCCGTCCTTCCCGCCGACGCCGCCCTTGATGAGCGGGCCCGCATCCTGCAGCAACCGGCGCGCCGAGACGAGGGGCACGAGCCCGGGCCCCACGGCCGCCACGATTCGCGGACCCTTCTGCGTGGCGGTGGCGAGCACCGCGGCCGCGCGCCCGGACGTCTTCTCCAGCCGCGCAGCCACCCTGGGTGCGAGCTCTCGGAGCTCGCCCTCGGGCCGCCCGTCCATGCGCTCGACCACCAACCGGACCCCGTCCACGTCGCGTGCCCGCTCCACCAGCCGGTCGACCTCGCCGGCCGCCTCGACACGCTGCATCGCGGCGAGCTCGGCCTGCAGGCGCTTGTGCTCGGCGAGCAGGCGGCGGACCCGCTCGGGCGCCTGCGCCGGGTCGGTCGTGCCCAGCTCGCGAGCAAGCTCCTCGAGGAGTCGTCGCTCCACGTTGACGTGCGCCAGCGCGTCCGGACCGGTCAGGGCCTCGATGCGCCGGAACCCGGACCCGATGCTCGCCTCGTGCAGCAGGCGCAGGAACGCGACCTGTCCCGTGTGATGCACGTGGGTGCCGCCGCAGAGCTCCTTCGAGTAGTCCCCGATCTCGACCACGCGCACGAGATCACCGTACTTCTCACCGAACAGCGCGATCGCGCCCTGGCTGCGCGCGAACTCGAGCGTCGTCTCGTAGGCACGCACCGGGTCGTCGGCGCCCAGCCTGCGGTTGGCGATGCCCTCGACCTCCTCCAGCCGATCGCGGGAGAGCGACTCGAAATGCGTGAAGTCGAACCGCAGGTGGCCCGGCGTGATCAGCGACCCGGCCTGCCGCGCCTGATCGCCGAGGACCTGCCGAAGCGTGTGGTGCAGCACGTGCGTCGCGGTGTGCGACCGTGTGGTCGCCGCGCGCCACGCGGGATCGACCTCGAGCTCGGCCTCCTGTCCGCTCATGATCTCGCCGTTCGCCACCCGCCCCTCGTGCACGATCGTTCCGCCCGGGCCCGGCTTCGTCGCCGTCACCTCCACGATGCCCGAGGATGTCCGCACGACGCCCGCGTCGCCGACCTGGCCGCCGCCCTCCGCGTAGAACGGGGTCCGGTCGAGCACCAGTTGCACCTGTGCGCCCTGCTCGGCGACCTCGGTGGGGGCGCCGTCGATCAGCAGGCCGCGGACGGTTCCCTCGGCGGCCAGCCGTTCGTACGCGAGCGACTCGGTCTCCCCGACGACCGCCGCGACCTCGCCCAGCGCCCCGCCCGTGGCATCGCCCTTCTTGGCCGCCTCCCGGGCCCGCGTGCGCTGCTCGTTCATCAGGCGGGCGAACTCGCCGTCGTCGACCGCGAGTCCCTCCTCGGTGGCCAACTCCTGCGTCAGCTGGATCTGGAACCCGAAGGTGTCGTGCAACCGGAACGCGGCGTCGCCGGGGAACGCGGTCGAGCCCGCCTCCTTCGCTCCTCGGACCACGCCCTCGAACAGGGCGATTCCGTGCTGGTAGGTCCCGAGGAAGCGCTCCTCCTCCCCCGCCGTCACCTGCAGCACGTACGCGCGATTCTCGACGAGCTCCGGATATGCCTCGCCCATGAGCTCCACGGTCTTCTCCACGAAGGCCTGCGTGACCGGGCGGTCGACGCCCAGCCTGCGGGCGTGCGTCACCAGGCGCCGGAGCTCGCGCCGCAGCACGTAGCCGCGGCCCTCGTTGGAGGGCAGCACGCCGTCCGCGATCAGGAACGTCGTCGCGCGCCCGTGCTCCGCCATGACACGAAGGCTCACGTCGGTCCGAGAGTCGCGACCGTAAGGATGGCCGGTAACCTCTTCGGCGACGGCCAGGAGCGGTCGCAGAAGGTCGGTCTCGAAGACGTTGTCGACGTCCTGCAGGACCATCGCCACGCGCTCGAGGCTCGATCCCGTGTCGATGTTCTTGCGGGGCAGCGGTCCGAGGATGTTCGCGTCGTCGTCGCACTCGTCCTGCATGAACACGAGGTTCCAGATCTCGCCGAACCGATCCTCGTCCACGTCGGGGCCGCCCTCCGGGCCGTGCTTGGGGCCCCGGTCGACGAAGATCTCGGAGCAGGGACCGCAGGGTCCCGCCTTGTGGGTCGACCAGAAGTTCGCGGGCTCGCCGTGGGCGTCGAACCTTCCCCGCCGCACGATTCGGTCGGGCGAGATGCCGGCGCCGTCGATCCACGCGCCCACCGCGTCCTCGTCGGTCTCGAACACGGTGACCCAGAGCCGGTCGTGGTCGATTCCGTACCCCTCGGTGATCAACTCGTGGGCCCAGGCGATCGCATCCGCCTTGAAGTAGTCGCCGAACGAGAAGTTCCCGAGCATCTCGAAGAACGTCAGATGCCGGTCGGTGTGCCCGACGTTCTCGATGTCGTTGGAGCGGAACGATTTCTGCGAGGTCGCCGCCCGTGAGAAGGGAGCGTCCTGCAGACCGAGGAAGTACGGAATGAACTGCACCATTCCGGCCGTGGTGAGTAGGAGCCCAGTCTCGTCGGGAGGGATGAGCGAGGAGGACGGCAGGATCCTGTGACCTCGCTCCGCGAAGAACGAGAGGAACGTTCGCCGGATGTCGTCGGCTTTCACGGCCCGCCGTCGGGAACGAGGCCGGACGCCCGCAGCTCGGCCTCGCGTTCGGCCATTCCCTTGCGAAACTCCTGCGCCGCGGCGACGAGCGTCTCGCTCGCGCCGCCGCCCGCACCGGCGATCGCGCCGCGGGCGCTCCGCGCCAGGTTCGCCGGCGCGAGCCGCTCGGCCTGCCGGCCCACCCATCGCGAGGCCGCCAAGGCCCCCGCGGCGCCGGCGCCCATCCCCACACCGAACCAGAAGAGCCGGCGCACGCCTACGGCCTCTCTCCCCGGAACCGACGCACGGCACGGCCGAGGCCGGCACCCGCCGCCGCGATCTTGACGAGCGGCCCGGCCATCGCCTGCTCGACCAGGCCCGTCACGCGCTCGACCGTCTTCGTGATCTTGGCCACCGAGTCGAGCGTTCCGTCGACGCGGTCGAGCTCCCGGTTCACGTCCGTCACCGTGACCCGAACCTCGCCGAGCAGCGGGACGGTCTCCTTACGCAGGTCGTCGACGGTGATCTTCACCGACTCCAGCAGCCGGAACACGTTGATCAGCACGACGGCGAGGAACACGGCCAGGAGTCCCCAGGCGCACGCGGCGATGACCGCCGCGATGCCGCCCCAGTCGGTGGATGCGATCACGGAACCCTCCTTCGAGTGTCTGCTCGGGCCCCGGCCGGCACCCCTCCGGCCGGTCGGTTCGGGCATCATACCCGGGGGCCGGAGAGGTCTCTCAGCCCTCGCCGTCCGGGGCCTCCTGCCCCTGCCCCGACGGCTCGTAGTACCGCTTCCCTTCGAAGCGCGGCGGGCGGTACTCCTGCTCGACCACGTGCCCGGGGTAGTCGTGCGGGTACCGGTAGTCCTTTCCGTGGCCGAGTTTGGCGGCGCCCGGATACGCCGTATCGCGAAGGTGCAGCGGGACGGGGTCGCTCGACTCGGCGTCGCGCTGCGCGAGACCGAGCGCGGTGATGACGCTGTTCGACTTCGGAGCACGGGCCAGGTAGATCGCCGCCTCAGCAAGGTTCAAACGCGCCTCGGGAAGGCCCACGTACTCGACCGCATGAGCGGCCGCGTCGGCGATCACGAGCGCCATCGGATCGGCCAGACCGACGTCCTCCGACGCGTGCACGATCATCCGTCGCGCGATGTAGCGGGGGTCCTCACCCGCCTCGAGCATCCGGGCGAGCCAGAACAGCGCACCGTCGGGGTCGGACCCGCGGATGCTCTTGATGAACGCGGAGATGACGTCGTAGTGCGCGTCGCCCTGCCGGTCGTAGACGATCGCCTTGCGCTGGATCGCCTCCTCGGCGAGCGCCCTCGTCACCTCGGACTCGCCGCGCGCCCGCGCGGCCATCACCGCGGCCTCGATGCCGGTGAGGGCGATGCGGGCGTCGCCGCCGGCGACGTCGGCGAGATGGTCGAGCGCGTCGTCGTCGACCTTCACGTCCTCCTTCCCGAGGCCGCGCACCGCGTCGGCCAGCGCTCGCTCCATGAGGGCGCGAAGGTCCCGCGGCGACAGCTGCTCGAGGCGCAGCAGCAGGCAACGCGACAAGAGCGGCGTCACCAGCGAGAAGTACGGGTTCTCGGTGGTGGCGCCGATGAAGGTGACCGTCCCGTTCTCCACGCCCGGGAGCAGCACGTCCTGCTGTGCCTTGCTCCAACGGTGGACCTCGTCGACGAACAGCACCACAGGGATCATGCTGCCCTTCGCGCGGTCCATGATCTTGCGCGCGTCGGCCACACCCGACGCGACCGCGGACAGTTGCTGGACCTCGCCGCCGACGGCGGCCGCGAGTAGAAACGCGATCGTGGTCTTGCCGGTCCCCGCCGGCCCCCACAGGATCATGGACGGCAGCGTGCCGGACGCGGCCAGCGCCGTGAGTGGCTTCCCCTCGCCGAACAGGTGACGCTGGCCGACGACCTCGTCGAAGCTCCGCGGCCGCATCCGATTGGCGAGCGGCTCGGCCATCGTCATCCGTCCTTCGTCTGCCGCTCCTGCGCCCAGCGCATGCCCAGCAGGCGCAGCTGCTCGTCGCTCGGGGCCGATGGAGCGCCCGTCAGGAGCTCCTGGCCGGAGGAGGTCTTGGGGAACGCGATCACGTCGCGGATGTTGTCGTGGCCGGTCAGCAGCATGACGATCCGGTCGAGGCCCAGCGCGAACCCGCCGTGCGGCGGCACGCCGAGGCGGAAGGCCTCGAGCATATGGCCGAACTTCTCCTCCGCGTCCACCGCCGAGATGCCGAGCGTGTCGAACACCTTGCGCTGGAGCTCGGGGTCGTGGATCCGGATGCTGCCGCTGCCCAGCTCAAGCCCGTTGAGCACCGCGTCGTAGGCGCGCGCTCGCGCCGTGGCCGGGTCGAGATCGGCGGAGACGGGGGCGGTGAACGGATGGTGCTGCGCGTCCCACTTTCCTTCCTCTTCGTTCCACTCGAAAATCGGGAACTCAGTGATCCACAGGAAGTTCCACCTGTCGGGCGGGACCAGACCCAGGCGGTCCGCCATGTGCCGGCGCAGGCCGTCGAGCGCCACATTCACCCGCTTCTCGCCGTCGGCGACCAGCAGCATCAGGTCGCCGACGCCGGCGCCCGTCCGCTCGGTGATCGCCGCCGTCTCGGACTCGGAGAGGAACTTCACGACGGGCGACTGCAGGCCGTCCTCGCGCACCGCGATCCAGACGAGCCCGGCCGCTCCGCGCGACTTCGTCTCCTGGACGAGCTCGTCCAGCTGCTTGCGCGACCAGTCTGCGGCGCCCGGCGCGGCGAGCCCCTTGACGATCCCGCCGGACTCGATGGCGCGCGCGAAGGCTTGGAACCCGCTGCCGCGGAACGCGTCGGTGAGATCCGCGAGCTCCATCCCGTAGCGCGTGTCGGGCTTGTCCGAGCCGTAGCGCCGCATCGACTCGTCGAAGGAGAGTCGCGGGAACGGTGTGGCGATGTCCACGTCCAGGACGTCGCGCCAGAGCTTGGCGAACATGCCCTCGAAGACCTCGAAGACGTCCTCTTCGGTGGCGAACGACATCTCGGCGTCGAGTTGAGTGAACTCCCAGTGGCGATCGGCGCGCAGATCCTCGTCGCGGAAGCAGCGCGCGATCTGGTAGTAGCGGTCGATGCCGGCGACCATGAGCAGCTGCTTGAACTGCTGCGGCGACTGCGGCAGCGCGTAGACCTTGCCGCGCTGCAGCCGGGAGGGCACCAGGAAGTCGCGCGCGCCCTCGGGCGTGCTCTTGGTGAGGATCGGGGTCTCGACGTCGACGAAGCCGCGGGCATCGAAGTACTCCCGGATCGACGTGAACGCGCGGTGGCGCGTTCGAAGCGACCGCGTCATGCCGGGCCGGCGAAGGTCCAGATAGCGGTAGCGAAGGCGAAGCGCCTCGTCGACCTGCACGCCGTCCTCGATGGGGAACGGCGGGGTATCCGATTCGGAGAGGACCTCGACGTCGGTGGCCACGACCTCGATCTCGCCGGTCGCGAGGGCATCGTTCGTCGTTCCGGGTGGCCGGTTGCGTACCTCACCCGTCACGCGCACGACCCACTCCGACCGAAGGCGGGAAGCCTCGGCCTGCGCTTCGGGCGAATCCTCTCGATGCGCGACGACCTGGACGACTCCGTCGCGGTCGCGCAGGTCCACGAACACGACGCCGCCCTGATCGCGGGTCGTCGCCACCCACCCGGACAGGACGACGGTCTGCCCCACGTCCGCGGCGCGAAGCTCGCCGCACATGCTCGTGCGACCACCCGGCAGCCGCTCGCTCACCGCGCGCTCCTCAGTTCCTCGTCGATCCACTCGACGGCGGCCGCGAGGTCGAGCGCCTGCTCCTCGCCGTCGGCGAGCCGCCGAATCGTCACCTGGCCCCGCTCGAACTCTCGCTGCCCCACGACCACCGCGAAGGCCGCGCCCGACCGGTCCGCCATCTTGAACTGCGACTTGACCGAACGGTCGCCGAACGCCCGGCCGGTGCGGAGTCCCGCGCCGCGCAGGCGCTTGGCGACGTGGCCCGCCCAGCGCCGCGGGTCCTCGCCGAACGCGACCACGTAGCAGTCCAGCCCGCCGGTTATCGGGGGCTCGACCGCCTCCTCGCGAAGCGCCAGCAGGACGCGCTCGAGCCCCATGCCGTACCCCACCCCGGGCGTGGCCGGTCCGCCGAGCACCTCCGCCAGGCCGTCGTACCGGCCGCCGCCGAACAGCGCCGTCTGCGCCTGGGTGAGCGAGAGGCTCACGAACTCGAACGCCGTGCGCGTGTAGTAGTCGAGGCCGCGCACGAGCGAAGGGGTGAGCACGGCCTTGACGCCCTCCTCCTCCAGTCCGGCGAGCACACCGTCGAAGTGCTCGCGGCACGGCCCGCACAGGCGGTCGATCATCTTCGGCGCATCGGCCGCGACCGCCCGGCAGGCGTCGTCCTTGCAGTCGAGGACCCGGAGCGGGTTCTCGCGGAACCGGTCACGGTGCTCGTCGGTCATCCGTTCGCGGTTCGCGTCGAGGAACGCCAGCAACTCTTCGCGGTAGGCCGGCCGGCACGTCGCGTCGCCCAGGCTGTTGATCTGGAGCTCGAACTGCGACAGCCCTAGCTCGCGCAGGAACGCGTCGCCCACGACGATCACCTCGGTGTCGGCGTCGGGCTCCTCCGCGCCGATCACCTCGATGCCGAACTGCCGGTGCTCGCGATAGCGGCCGGCCTGCGGGCGGTCGTACCGGTACATGCGCTCGAGGTAGTACGCCTTGAAAGGACTCGTAAGTTCGCCGGCTTTGTTGAGGTACGCGCGCATCACCGCGGCCGTTCCCTCGGGGCGAAGCGCGATGGAACGGCCGCCGCGGTCCTCGAACACGTACATCTCCTTGGCGACCACATCGCTGGTCGCCCCCGAGGAGCGCGCGAAGAGCTCGGTCTGGTCGAACACCGGCGTCTCCACACGCCCGTAGCCGTAGAGCTCGGCCAGCCGCGACGCGCGGTCGTACAGCGCCGCGAAGTGCTGCGACTCCGGCGGCACCAGGTCCTGCGTGCCTCGAGGCGGCGAGAGGTTCATGTCGCGTCAGGAGAGGTCGCGCAGGAACGGGTTGGTGGCGCGTTCCATTGCGACCGTCGTCGGCTCCAGGTGACCGGGGAGCACGTCGAGCGAGTCCGGGAGCTCGAGGAACCGGCGCAGGCTCGCGAACATCGCGTCCTCGGACGAGTTCGGGAAGTCGAAGCGGCCGATCGTTCCCTTGAACACGAGATCTCCGCTGAAGATCACGTCCCCGGTCCGCAGGCAGACGCTGCCCGGCGTGTGGCCAGGCGTGTGGATGACCTCCAGGACGAAGCCCGCCTCGTCGATCACGTCCCCGTCGCCGACCGCCCGCACGACGGCCGGCCGCACGACCGGCGAGGGGAACCCGGCTCCCCACGCGACCGGGTCGGTGAGCGCCAGCTCGTCGTCCTTGTGGATGTAGAGCGGAAGCTCGGTGCCGCAGACGTCGGCCGCCGCGCCGACGTGGTCGGAGTGACCGTGCGTTGCCAGCACGGCCACGGGCCGCTTGCCGGCGGCCGCCAACAGGGCGGCGACGCGATCCGCGCTGAAGCCGGGATCGACGACGAGCGCCTCCTCGCGGCCCTCGGCGGCGAGCAACCAGCAGTTGGTCGCGAACGGGTTGTCCGCGAAGACCTCCAGGTACATGACGGCGCCATCGTAACAGCGGGTCCGGGGCCGATCGCGGGGATCAGCCGTCGAGGAGGATCGTCACGGGCCCGTCGTTCACGAGCGCGACCTGCATGTCGGCGCCGAAGATCCCGCGCCCGACGCGCGCTCCGCGCGCCTCGAGCGCTCGCGCGAACGTCTCGACCGCCGGCTCGGCCACCTCCGGCCTGGCCGCCTCCATCCAGGACGGGCGGCGTCCCTTCTTCGTGTCGGCGTACAGGGTGAACTGCGACACGACGAGCGCCGCACCGCCCGCCTCCGTCATCGCGAGGTTCATCTTGCCGGCGCCGTCCGCGAAGATCCGCAGGTTGGCGACCTTGTCGGCCAGCCGCTCCGCCGCGTCGTCCGCCGAGCCCTCGTCCGCGACCGCAACACCCACCAGGATCAGGAGCCCCCGCCCGATCTCGCTCACGACCCGGCCGTCGACCGAAACGCTGGCCTCGGAGACCCGCTGAAGCACCAGCCGCACGACGGCCGGACCTCAGCGCGGGACGACGCGGTACGCCTCGAACACCCCGTCCACTCGCCGGATGGCCGCCAGGATCGAGGACAGGTGCGCGATGTCGGCGAGCTCGAACGTGAACCGCTGCTTGGCGACGCGGTCCTTGCCGACGTGCGTCGAGGCGCTGTCGATGTTCACGTGCAGGTCCCCGAGCACCTGAGCGACGTCGCGCAGGAGCTTGGTCCTGTCGAGCGCTTCCACCTGGATCATCACGGTGAAGGTGGTGGCGCCGCCGGCCTTCCACGAGACGTCGATGAAGCGGTCCGGCTCGCGCTCCAGCGACTTCACGTTGGGGCAGTCGCTGCGGTGGACCGAAACGCCCTGACCGCG
>DASPTB010000304.1:0-12260 GCA_035623615.1 Actinomycetota bacterium | reverse complement strand
ATCACGGGGATCCCGCTGCCCTTCGTCTCCTACGGGGGGAGCGCCCTCATCGCCGACTTCATCGCGATCGGCCTCCTGCTGAACATCCGCGCCCGGCGCTTCGCCTGAGCGGCGGCCGGTCGCGGGCACTCCTTCGGCCCTGGTCCCGGGCCGGCTGGGCCGGCCCGGGACCAGGGCCGATGTCGCGACCCGAGAATGCCGGCCGCCCTTCAGCGGCCGGGTCCGCTTCACCCTGTATCCTTGAGGGCGAAACGTGCCCCGCCTCGCAGGCACGGTCGGTAGGGCCGGCCACGGGGCGGCGGAAGTCAGTCAACGCGCCACGCTGCGGCGGGCTGCCTGCGTCCACATGACGCCGGAGCGCCCGCTGCCGGGCCGGACGGCGAAGCGAGGTTTCCGTGCATCAGCACGCAGGTTGGACATCGTTCGCGCGAACGAACGCGGTCGCACTGCTCAAGGGTGCGTGCGGCCCGATCCTTCCGAAGACCTCGCCTCGCAGCCGGGCCCTCGCCTCGACGGGCGTGGCCCGAACGGAAAGGATGCTTCGTGAGCGAGGCAGGAACGGAACAGGCGGCCTCGCCTGCCGCCTCCACGGCAGCGCTGGTCACCACAGGATCTGAAGGGAGCTCGGCGCCCGAGTCGGCGCCTCGGCGCCGCCGGCGCCGGCGGGGAGGTCGCGGACGGAGTCGCGGCGGAGCCGCCCGCTCGGCCGCCTCGAACGGGGACGCACAGGGTGCGTCGTCTGATGCGCAGGCGGAGTCGCACGCGTCCGACGACGAAGCGGCGCAGCCCGCAAAGGAGAAGGGCGCATCGTCGTCCTCCGGCGCTGGAACCCGCAGCCGCTCGGGGTCCTCGGCGGGAACTCGCACGCGGAGCCGCCCGCCGCGGCAACTGGCGACGGGCGAGGAGAGCAGTGCCGCCTCCAGCACGGATGCCGAAGCGGAAGCAACTGCGGGTGCGGGTACCGAGCCCGGGACCGAGGGAGGCGCCGCGCCTCGACGCCGCCGGCGTCGGCGAGGAGGCCGGGGCCGCGGCAGAGCAACACGGGCGGGTGCCGGCGAGGAGACGACCGGCGAGACGCCGAAAGGCGAGCGGACCGGCGATACCACCTCCTCAACCGGGGCCAACGCCGAGGGCGGCGAAGGAGCCAAGCCCGGGCGCAGGCGACGCGCGTCGGCCAAGCCGGCCGAGGGCGACGAGCAGGCGCCCGCGAAGGCCGCCTCGCGCCGGCAGCCCGCGAAGGCCAAGACCACCAAGGATGAGAGCGAGCCCGAAGCCGCCCCTCGCCGGCGCAGGAAGAAGAGCGAGTCCACCGCCGAGACGAAGACTCCGGAGAAGAAGGCCTCCAAGTCCACTCCTTCCGCCGCGCAACGGGCCGCCGAGCCGACGCGAACCCGGCGGCGCCGGTTGCCGGGGCGCAGGCGCCGCGAGCCGGTCGTGGTGGTCCGGCGCGCTGCCGACAAGGTCATGCTCATCACCGAGCTCGACGACCGCGACCAGATCGCGGTACTGCAGGGCCCGGCGCTGATCGAGCACTACATCACCCGGTCCGGCGCCCGCTCGATGGTCGGCAACATCTACCTCGGCAAGGTGCAGAACGTCCTGCCGGGAATGGAGGCAGCTTTCATCGACGTCGGTCGAGGCCGCAACGCGGTCCTGTACGCCGGCGAGGTCTCCTACGACGAGGAGATCGACGGGCAGGCTCCTCGCATCGAGCACGTCCTGAAGACGGGCAAGAACGTCATCGTCCAGGTCACCAAGGACCCAATCGGCGGCAAGGGAGCACGCTTGACGCAGGAGATCAGCCTGCCCGGCCGCTACGTGGTGTTCGTTCCCAACTCCGAGACGTTCGGCATCAGCCGGCGGCTCCCCGACGCCGAACGGCAGCGCCTCAAGGAGATCCTGAAGGCGGTGCGCCCGAAGGGCCACGGCCTGATCGTCCGGACCGCCGCCGACGGCGCGAGCGAGGAGGATCTTCGCACCGACCTCGCGCAGCTCGTCGAGGAGTGGGCGGCCATCGAGAAGAGCGCGAAGCGCGGCCGCGCACCCCGCGTCCTGTACGAGGAGCCCGAGCTGACGATTCGGGTCGTCCGCGACGTGTTCACCGAGAGCGAGTTCACCGAGATCGTCACCGACTCGAAGCGGATCTTCGAGCTGATCACCGACTACCTGGGCCGCGTGTCGCCCGAGCTCGCCTCGCGGGTCCACATGCAGGAGGGCCCACTCGGCGTCATGGAGGCGCACCATGCGACCGAGCAGGTGCACAAGGCGCTCGACCGCAAGGTGTGGCTGCCTTCCGGCGGCTACATCGTCATCGACCGCACCGAGGCGATGACGGTCATCGACGTGAACACCGGCCGGCACGTCTCCGGCGCGAACCTCGAGGAGACGGTCACGAAGACGAACGTCGAGGCGGCCGAGGAGATCGCGCGCCAGCTGAGGCTGCGCGACATCGGCGGCATGATCATCGTGGACTTCATCGACATGCTGCTCGAGCGCAACAAGGAAAAGGTCATCCAGACGCTCTCCCGCGCGATGGCCGAGGACAAGACCCGCTCGCAGGTCTTCGAGCACGTGAGCCCGCTTGGGCTCGTCGAGGTCACGCGCAAGCGGGTGTCGGCGGGACTGCTCGAGTCGTTCTCGCACACGTGCCCCGAGTGCGAGGGGCGCGGCGTGATCCTCGACTACAAGGTCTGAGGCGCGCCGCCGCGAGGCACCTGCCGGGCGTCAGTCCGTCACGTAACGGTAGCCGTCACCGGAACGCTCGATCGTTCCGATCGTGTCGAAGTGAAAGGTGATCCACGTGCGGCCGTCGGCCGCGGCGAGCCGGAGCAGCTCTCGCCGCGTCGCCTCGGTGAGCGTGCGGTCGTAGTCCGATGCGCCGGTCCATTCCGGGTGCTCGACCTCGACGGGATGCAGCATCGCGTCCCCGATGTACACGGCCCGCTCGCCCTCCGACGCGATCTCGACGCCGCAGTGCCCCGGTGTGTGGCCGGGCGCGGAGACGAAGCGGACGCCCGGCGCGATCTCCTCGCCGGGGTCCACGAGGTCGAGCAGGCCCGCCTCGCGGGACGGCTCGAGCCGGGTTCGGAAGACTTCGGCGTCGTCCGCGTCGTAGGCGAGCCCGTCGGGCCCGGTGAAGAACTCCCACTCCCGGCGACTGACGACGATCCTCGCGCGGGGGAACGTGGGCACGCGGCCTGCGCCGTCCGCCACACTGAGCCCGCCGACGTGGTCGGGATGTCCGTGGGAGACGGCGACGACATCGATCTCCTCCGGCGAGACGCTCGCGGCGGCGAGCGCGTCGACCGCGTGACCGGACGGAAGGTCCCACTCCTTCGCCAGCTCGGGACCGGTGCCGGCGTCCACCAGGACCAACGGTCCGGCCGTCCGAATCAGCAGGGGCGAGTAGACGAGGGTTCCGGTGGCGCCGATCCCGGCGGCTCGAAGCACGTCCGGCGACACGTCGAGGAAGAGCTCGCTCGAGGCGTAGTCGACCACGCCGTCGGGAATCCGGAGGCACTCGACGTCCCCCACGCGAAACGCCTGGCCGGCTTCGTCGCTGACGGGTCCCATCAGCGATCAGCGTCCCGGCGCGGCTCCCTCGTGTCAAGTCCCGGGCCGAGCCGTCGGGGGTCCGGTACCATGTTGGCCGCCCGGGGATCCCGGGCATCTGCGAAAGGAACCCGAGACATGTACGCGGTGATCAAGGCTGGAGGCAAGCAGCATCGGGTGGCTGTGGGCGACGTCATCGAGGTCGAGCTCATGCGGGGTGGCGACCAGTCGGTGACGTTCTCTCCGCTCATGGTGGTGGACGACGACGGGAAGGCGCACGTCGGCAAGGAGGTCGCGAAGGCGGCCGTCAAGGCGAAGCTGGCCGGCGAGCAGAAGGGCGACAAGGTCAAGGTCTTCAAGTACCGGCCCAAGACCGGCTACGCCAAGGGGCAGGGACACCGCCAGCTCTACACGCTCGTGGAGATCACCGACATCACGCTGCCGAAGGCCCGCGCGACGTCCGCGAAGAAGGACGAAGAAGGCCCCGCCCCCGTCGAGAAGCCGGCTACCGTCGAGGAGCCGGTCGCGGCGGGGGCCGCCGCGGACGAAGCCCCAGAAGCCGAGTAGGCCGCGAAGGCGCCTCTGGTACCCTGGTTCGGCCATGGCACACAAGAAGGGCGGCGGCTCCACACGCAACGGGCGGGACTCCGAGTCCAAGCGGCTCGGCGTCAAGGCCTTCTCGGGCCAGACCGTCACGGCCGGATCCATCCTCGTTCGCCAGCGGGGCACACGGATCCACCCGGGCGACCGGGTCGGGCGCGGTGGCGACGACACGCTCTTCGCCAAGGCCGAGGGCGTCGTCAGCTACCACTCCTCCGGCGGTCGCCGGTTCGTCTCCATCGTCGCCGGCGACGGCGCATCCTAGGACCCCCCCACCTCGCTTCGGCGCGCGTCGGTCGCGCGGACCCAATCCTCGATCTCGTCCTTCTTGACCGCGTTCCACCGGTGAAGCTTTCCGACCGCCGCCATGCGGACGCGACGCTTGCGCATGATCTTGCCCGGCGACTGCGCCGGATCGAGGCTCGGCGGCTGCACGAAGAAGAAGCCGACGATCTTCAGGTCCGCCGTGGGAAGGAGCTTCACCTCCAGGACCGGGGAGCCGCGGACGCGGCGGACGCGGCGCATCTGCGCGTACGCGTACTCGCGGGGCCGGCCGCCGTCGGCCGGCCGGAAGACCAGCGCGGCCTCCTCCAAGTTGATGGTGCCGCGCCAGCCGTCCGGGCCCGTCTCGCGGTTGACCATCCATACGGTCGACGGGGAGACGTCCGCTCGCTCGCCCACGGAGGCAGCGTAGCGTTCGGCGAGATAATCGGCTCGTGTTCGTCGACACGGTGACCATTCGCGTTCGAGCGGGCGACGGCGGCGCCGGCAGCGGCCATCTCGCGAGCGAGCCGTACAAGCCGCGTGCCGGTCCCGACGGAGGGAACGGCGGGCGGGGCGGCGACGTGGTGCTGCAAGTCGACCCCGAGGCGTTCGACCTCTCCGCCTACGAGGACCGTCGGCGCTTCCGCGCGAACGCCGGGGGGCGTGGCGAGAAGAACGATCGCACGGGCGCGCGCGGGGACGACCTGGTTCTGACGGTTCCCTCGGGAACCGTCGTTCGGGACGAGCGCGGGTTCGTCGCCGACCTGGTCGGGCGGGACGCCGGCGCGGTGGTCGCGCGCGGCGGGCGAGGCGGACGTGGGAGCGCGTCGCTCGCCTCGCCGAAGAACCGCGTGCCGAAGGCCGCCGAGCCCGGCGAGGAAGGTGAGGAGCACACCCTCGAGCTCGAGCTTCGCCTCGTGGCCGATGTCGGACTCGTCGGCATGCCGAATGCCGGGAAGTCGACGCTCCTGTCGCGGCTCACGGCCGCTCGGCCGAAGATCGCCGACTACCCCTTCACGACCCTCTCGCCGAACCTCGGCGTCGCGGGCGCCGACGACGACCGCGTGGTGGTGGCCGACGTCCCGGGACTCATCGAGGGCGCGCACGAGGGCCGGGGACTCGGGCTCGAGTTCCTGCGTCACGTGTCCCGTTGTCGCGTCCTGGTCTACGTGGCCGACCTGTCGGCGGAGGACCCCGCCGCCGACGTTCGCCTCGTGCGGGAGGAGGTGTCGGCGTTCGATACCGCCCTCGCCGACCGGCCGTCGATCGTCGTGGGAACCAAGGCCGACCTCGCGCCCGGCGCGGAACCTCCCGCCGGCTTCGCGCTGGCGGTCTCGGGAGTGACGGGGGAGGGGTTGCCCGAGCTCGCCGCGAGACTCAGCGCCCTCGTTGCGGAAGTCCGTGCCGAGGAGCCCGAGCCGGCGCCCTACGTGGTCGTGCGCCCGGGCAGGGATCCGTTCACGGTTCGCCGCGAAGGCGAGCGATTCCGCGTCAGCGGGCCCCGCGTGGAGCGGTGGGTCGCCGAGACCGACCTGGAGGACGCGCGCCAGG
This sequence comes from Actinomycetota bacterium, assembly GCA_035623615.1. GTDB lineage: Bacteria > Actinomycetota > UBA4738 > UBA4738 > UBA4738 > DASPTB01. Next base: position 6,293 of record DASPTB010000304.1, on the reverse strand, counting down.
TCGTCGAACTGCAGCGGCGGCTCGTCAAAGCAGGGGTCGAGCGGCGGCTGGTCGCGGAGGGCGCCCGACGGGGCGACGAGGTCCTCATCGGCGGCCGGGCGTTCGAGTTCATCCCCGACGAGGATGTGGACATCGACGAGGAGAGAACCGAAGGAGGTATGGATGTCGACCAAGGCTGAGATGGTGCAGAGAGAGGACGAGGCGTGGGCGCGGTTCGAGGGCGTCATCGAATCGTTGACGGAGGAACAGGCCGTGGAGCCCGGCTACTATGCGGTCGACGGCTGGTCGGTGAAGGACCTCATCGCGCACGTCGGCTCGTGGATGGCCGAAGCCTCGAACATGCTGGAGCGCATGCGGTTCGGTACGTACGCGCCCGACGCACGCGACACCGACGATCTCAACAAGGAGTTCTTCGAGGCGAACCGGGACCTGCCGCTCGACGTGGTCCGTGCGGAGTGCCACTCGGCACGCACTCGGATCCTCCAGGAGTGGGACGCGCTGCCGCAGCTCACGACCGAGGCAGTCGAGTGGTTCGAGGAGTCTGCCGCGAAGCACTGCGCGGAGCACCAGCCGAGGCTGGAGGAGTGGGCGGCGGAGCTGCGGACGCGGGCCTCGGCGGTCGCGGGCGGGGATGAGGAAGTCCCGGCCGGGGGCGGTGCACCTTCCGGATGAGGGCCGCTCGCCCCTACAATCCCCGCGTGGGAACACCGAGACGCTTGGGGATCATGGGCGGGACGTTCGACCCGATTCACCACGGCCACCTCGTCACCGCCGAGGAGGCGCTGTGGCAGTTTCACCTGGACGAGGTCGTATTCGTGCCCACCGGACGGCCGTGGATGAAGGAGGATCGAAACGTCACCCCGGCGGAGGACCGTTACCTGATGACGGTCATCGCGACGTCGTCGAACCCCCACTTCTCGGTCTCGCGCGTCGAGGTCGACCGTGAGGGCCCGACGTACACGCGCGACACGCTCCGAGAGCTCCGCGACTCGAACGGCGAGGCCGGGCCTCCCGACCTGTTCTTCATCACCGGCGCCGACGCGATGCTGGAGATCTTCCACTGGAAGGACCCCGAGGACGTGTTCGCGCTCGCGCACTTCATCGCGGCGACACGGCCGGGCTACGAGCTGAAGCGGCTCGAGGACGAGGAGTTGAGCAGCCACCCGGGCGTGTCGATCATGCACATCCCGGCGCTGGCGATCTCTTCGACCGACGTCCGCCGGCGCGTGGCCGAAGGCGAGCCGATCCGCTACCTGGTGCCGGAGGGCGTGCAGACGTACATCGAGAAGTCGGGTCTGTACCGGGAGGCCGAGTGACGGACGGCTCGGCGCCGGCGACGGACGATTCCCGCCGGCTGGCCGTGGCCTCCGCCCGGTCGGCGGCGTCGAAGCAAGCGGAGGCGATCTCCGTCCTCGACGTCCGTGAGCTGATCACGATCACCGACTACTTCGTCATCTGTTCTGGAGGCTCCGAGCGCCAGGTGGACACGATCGCGGACGAGGTGGTCAAGGAGTTGAAGAGGGCGGGCGTTCGGCCCGTGCGGCGTGAGGGAGAGTCGGGCGCGCGCTGGCAGCTGGTGGACTTCGTCGACTTCGTCGTGCACGTCTTCCACGAGGAGGCGCGCGAGTACTACCGGCTCGACAACCTGTGGGCCGACGCGCCGGTCGTGGATTGGGAACGCGAAGCTGCCGCGGTGAGCGAGCGCTGAGACGGGACGTTGGCAGAGGCCGGACGTTGTTACCTCAAAGCCACCGACGCGAGCCGCCACGTGGGCGGCTCGCGTTCGGCAACCGATGACCGGGACTAGCAGGACACTTGCAGGTGGAACGGCTCGTCGATGGTCGTCCCATCAGTCTTGTGGATGAAGACGAACACGCCGTTGGGGTTTCCGGCGCGGGTTGCGGTTGTGATCGTCACGGGCGTGCTGACCGATCCTCCGAAGGTGGACACGCCGACCGTGGCCGTGTACGCGCATCCCGAGACGGTGCGGTCGAAGATCACCTCGTACGTGCCGGTGCCCGAGCCGCCGAGCTTGGTCGACGATGTGACGTGGGATCCGCGAGCCTTCGAGCCGTCGGCCTCGATCACGGCGATGTCCTTCGAACAGGTGACCGCGAGGTGAAACGCGGAGTCGACCGGGGTCCCGGCGGCGTTCATGGTGTGCACGAAGACCCCGAATTGGTTGCCGGCTCGACCTGCGACGGTGATCTCCGCGGCGGCTGCAGATCCTATTCCCGTTGTCCCGATCGACGCCGTGAAGGCGCACTTCTTGACCTTCTTGGTAAAGATCACCTCATAATTCCCGGTGCTCAGGTGAGCCGAGGACGCGACCTTCGATCCGCGAGCAAGCGTCCCGTCCCCACCCACGACCGCCCAGAACCCCTTGCCGCAGTACGTGGCCACGTGGACCGGGTCGTCCACGACTGCGCTCGACGACTGATTGAAGGTTTGGATGAACAGCCCCTTCGGGTCTCCGGCGCGTGATGCGACCGTGGCGATCACCGGTCCTGCCACGGCCCCCGCGCCCGTGTCTCCCGGAGTTGCGACATAGGCGCATTTGGTCTGATCCGAGTTGAAGTCTGCCTGGTAGGTGCCCGTTGACAGGCGCGTGTAAGCGGTGCCGCCGTTGGACCGAACGAGTGCTCCTGTGGCGCTACCGACCTCCCACAGGCTGCCGGCCGCGATCGCCGTCCCCGAGCCGAGCGCGAAGATGACAGCGGTCACGAGCAAGAGGCGCAGCGAAACGAACCGCGATGCAATCGAACGAACCCTCATGATCCCCCTCCCCCTTCTCTGTTTGCTTCAATTGAAACGAACCGCTGACCCCCTTCCCTCTCTCTGACGTACCTTCAGCCTCCCCCGAACGCTCTGGGCAGGACAATGTGACGAAAGGATCGAAGAACGGGGTGCCTCTGCTCCATGGAGGTGCCCCTTCACGCGGAGCTCGAGAAGCGCACGCATGCGCATGGCATCTCACTCCTCGTCGACTCATCATCCGCTTGAAGAGACGGTGAAGAACCCGGTGCCGTGCGTTGGGGTCTGGCGCACTGCTGCCCGCTCTCAGACATCGATATCAATTGGTTCGCAATTGCAATGCATCAATGGAGAGCGAAACCGATCCGGCGGGGCAGCGCGGTGTCCTCCCGACGCCGCCGGCGCGCCCCGCTGGCGGCGGCGCCTACGTCACGGTGAGCTTCTTGGGAACGTTGTGGCTTCCTCCACACGGCGGGTTTCCCCCGTAGACGGCCCAGACCTGGTGCGTGCCCGCAGGTTGGGTGACGGTGACGGTGATGGACGCCTTTCCGCTCGCATCCAGCGTTCCGGATCCGATCAGGGTTCCGTCCAGGTACAGGTCGACGGTTCCCGCCGGGTGACCGCCTCCGGAGACGCTGATCTTGAACGTCACGCTTGCGCCCTGCGCCACCTTCTTGGAGAAGGAGAGCTTGAGCGTCGTCTTGCCGGCGACCGCGACGGGAATGTCGCTGTTCGAGGTCGTGCCGCTCCCGAGCTGGCCGTACGTGTTGGAGCCCCAGCACGAGGCTCCCTTGGTGAGGACGGCGCACGTGTGGTACCCGCCTGCTGCGATGGCGCTCACGCCGCTCGTCAGCCCGTACACCTGCACCGGGACCTCGGCGTGCAGGTACGTCGCGTCGTTCCCGAGCTGGCCCTCCTCGTCGTAGCCCCAGCACATGGCGTCGCCGGAAATGACCGCGCAACTATGGAAGTTGCCGGCGGCGATGGCGCTCACGCGGCTCGTCAGACCGGACACCTGGACGGGCACGTCGCTGTTGGTGGTCGAGTTGTTGCCGAGCTGGCCGTAGAGGTTGAGCCCCCAGCACTCGGCGGCGTCGGACACGACCGCGCACGTGTGCTCGTATCCCGAGGAGACGGCGCTCACGCCGCTGGTCAGACCGGACACCTGGACCGGCACGTCGCTGTTCGAGGTGGAGCCGTTCCCCAACTGACCGTCGTTGTCGTATCCCCAGCACTCGGCGGCGCCGGACACGACCGCACACGTATGCTCGAAACCGGCGGACAGCCCCGTCACGTGGCTCGTGAGTCCGGAGACTTGCACGGGGACATCGCTGTCGGTGGTCGAGCCGTTTCCGAGCTGGCCCTGGTTGTTGTACCCCCAGCACTCGGCGGCGCCGGAGACGATCGCGCAGGCGTGGCCGCCGCCGGCGGAGATGGCGCTGACGTGGCTCGTGAGACCCGACACTTGGACGGGGGCGTCGCTGTAGGTGGTTGGACTCGTTCCGAGTTGGCCGTGTGCGTCGTCGCCCCAGCACTTCACCCCGCCGGCGGAGGTGAGGGCACAAGCGAAGTCCCACCCGGCCGACACCGCGGACACTCCGCTCGTGAGGCCCTTCACGTTCACCGGGCCGTCGCTGCTGATGGTGGTCCCGTCGCCGAGCTGGCCGTGGTCGTTGGTACCCCAACACTGCACGCCGTCGCCGGACGTCAGGGCGCACGTGAAGAGGTCTCCCGACGAGATCTGCGCGTAGCTCGTCGCGGCCTGGGCCGAGGCGTCGGTTAACAGCGCCTCCGCGAGGGCGACGACGACCACGCCGACGAGTGCGATTGCCCGGCGATGGGTCACCCGAGCCTCCTCTGTGTCCCTGCCCGCACCACTGATGAACTCGCCTTGTTCTTTCCGACGAATGAATAGCATGGGCAAATGACTGAGAGCAAGATCCACGGGCGGTAGTCGTCCCGCTCGTAGTCCCGTCGGCCGACATCCCCGGGCCGGATGGGGCCGCTGGTAGACTCGGGGACCTCTAAAGGGGCCTGTAGCTCAGTTGGTAGAGCGCTTGCTCGGCAGGCAAGAGGTCACCGGTTCGAATCCGGTCAGGTCCACGACAACGATCGCTGATAACAGCGACTCCTTCCCACTCGTGGGGAACTGAACAGCCGCGAAAGGGCTCCGGGCACGAAGAGTGGCTGGACCTCGTGGCGGCGAAGTGAGCCCCTCTGCTCGAGTTAAGGACCGGCTGCAGCAGCTCGCGCCGGGACGAGATGATCAAGGACGTCTCGGCGTCGACGCGGAGGCCGGCTTCTGGCATCCTTCAGGATCCAGAAGCCGGACGACCAGCAAGGAGCGTCGATCATCGCCGAGCCCGGGCGCGACCCGACTCCCCAACCGTTGCTGAAGCCGCTGACCGCCTCCGCGATGTTCCTCGTGGTGGACATCCACCCCGGCGGCGAGGAGGCGGCGCGTGCAGTCCTCGTCGATCTGCCGGCGCTCGGACGAGCCGTCGGGTTCCGGGTGCCCGAGCTCGAGCTCTCCTGCGTCGTGGGCATCGGCTCCGAGGCATGGGACCGCCTGTTCGGGGGCCCGCGCCCCGCGGAGCTGCATCCGTTCAAGGAGCTCGTCGGTCCGGAGCACCGGGCCGTCTGCACGCCCGGTGACCTCCTGTTCCACATCCGTGCGGAGCGGATGTACGCGTGCTTCGAGCTCGCCTCCTTGATCATGGGAGAACTGCGCGGCTCGGCGACCGTGCGCGACGAGGTCCACGGATTCAAGTACTTCGATCTCCGCGACCTGCTGGGATTCGTCGACGGGACGGAGAACCCTGTCGGGGCAGGCGCGCGGGCCGCCGCGATCGTGGGCGACGAGGACCCCTCGTTCGCGGGGGGCAGCTACGTCGTCGTGCAGAAGTACCTGCACGACCTCGAAGCGTGGAACGCGCTGACGGTCGAGGAGCAGGAGCGGGTGATCGGACGCACCAAGTTGTCCGACGTCGAGCTCGACGACGCCGTCAAGCCTGCCGACTCCCACGTCGCCAGGAACACCATCGTGGAGCCGGACGGTACCGAGCGGGAGATCGTGCGCGACAATATGCCCTTCGGCGACGTCGGCAGGGGCGAGTTCGGCACGTACTTCATAGGCTATGCGCGCACGCCGTCCGTGATCGAGCGAATGCTGGAGCGGATGTTCCTGGGGGACGAGGAGGCGAGCCACGACCGGGTGCTCGACTTCTCCACCGCCGTTACCGGGACACTGTTCTTCGTCCCGCCCGCCGGCTTCCTCGACGACCTCCCCGATCCGCCGGGCGTCGTGCGGGAAGCGCCCGCCGAATCCGTTGACCAGACCTCATCCGACGATTCTCTCCGCATCGGTGACCTTGGAAGGAGCAGCGGCCCATGAACAATCTGCATCGCGAGCTCGCGCCGATCTCCTCTGCCGCGTGGGCCGACCTCGAGGCGGAGGCAACCAGAACGTTCAAGCGTCACGTGGCGGGACGCCGCGCGGTCGACGTACCCGCGCCGGGGGGACTCGAGCTCGGCGCGGT
>DASPTB010000303.1:0-19603 GCA_035623615.1 Actinomycetota bacterium | reverse complement strand
CCGCGACAGCTCGCCGTGCGAGAACTCCCACCCGGCGCGGTACAGCAGCGCCTTGGCCGCCATGATCTCGGCCGCCATGTCGGCGAGCATGAATTCGACTCCCTGGAACGCCGCGATCGGCTGCCCGAACTGGACGCGCTCCCCGGCGAACGCCGTCGACAGCTCCAGGGCCCGTGTCGCCGCTCCGACCGTGCGGGCCCCGATCATCAGGCGTTCCTCGACGAACCAGTCCTTGGTGAGCTCGTAGCCCTGGCCGATCTCGCCGAGGACCTTGTCGGCCCCGACGCGCACGCCCTCGAATGCGACGATCGGATGTTCGAAGACGAACGTGTGCATGTAGCGCGGCGTACGCACGATCCGCACGCCCGGGAGGTCCTTGTCGACGATGAACACTGTCGCCTTGGCCGGGTCGCCGTCGACGTCCGCGTGCAGCAGGACGAAGTCGGCGACGTCGCCGGAGGTGACGTGCCACTTCTCGCCGGTGAGCACCCACTCGTCGCCGTCGCGGACGGCGGTCGTCGCGACCATCGACGGGTCGCTGCCGGCGCCCACCTCGGTGATGGCGTAGCAGTCGCGGCGCTCGCCGCGGCAGGCCGGCCGGAGGTACTCGTCCTTTTGTTCCTCGGTCGCGACTTTCAGGGGAATGGCGGGACGCCAGGGAATGTCCCACAGCGAGCCGGTCGCCCGGCCGAGCTCCTCCTGCACCAGGATCTGCCGGAAGATCGACAGCCCTTGCCCGCCGTCCTCGTGCGCGTGGTTGATCGCGTTGAAACCGTGCTCCACGGTGGCGGCCTTGATCTTCTCCCAGGAATCGGGTGTCAGGCCGTTTCCTTCCTCGCACTCGAGCTCGTACGGGATGAGCCACGCGTCGGTGAACGACCGGGCGCGACGCTGCAGGTCGGCATCCTCGGGGGAGAGGCGAAAGTCCACGGTCACCCAGCCTTCCGTGGCAACACGAGCGCGTCGACGGCGACGCAGCCGGACGGTCCGCAGATCACGGGGTTGGCGTCGAGCGCGTCCACCAGGTCGCCAAGGTCGTGGGCCAGCCACGACAGCGAGACGACCGCGCGGGCCAGCGCGTCGGCGTCGGCGGGGGCCGCGCCCCGGACACCGTCCAGCAGCGGCCGGGCGCGAAGGCCGTCGATCAGGCGCCGGGCACGGGCGTCGTCCAACGGGGGAAGCGCCAGGCGACGGTCGCCGAGCAACTCGACGAGGATCCCGCCGGCGGCCACCAGCACCAGCGGGCCGAACTGCCCATCGCGGACGACGCCCAGGTGCACCTCGACGCCGGGGGGAGCCATCGGCTGGACGGCGACCCGAGGGCCCAGCCGGGTCGAGAGGTTCTCGTACGCCTCGCGCACCGCGTCCGGGGCACCCAGCCCAAGGGCGACGCCGCCGGCGTCCGACTTGTGCTGCGTGCCGGGCGAGGCGGTCTTGAGCGCGACGGGCCATCCGAGGTCGGCGGCCGCGGACACCGCGCTTTCGGCGGTCTCGGCCACCCGGCTCTTCACGACGGGGACGCCGTACGCGGACAGCAACGAGAGGCCCTCCGTCTCGTCGAATGGGTCGCCGGCCGCGAGCCTCTTTCGCCAGGCGTCGCGAATCGCCACGGGCACGGGGGACGCGTCACCGGTGCCCGGGAGCTCCGGCAGCGCGCGATGGTCTCGGTAGGCGAATAGGTGGCGGAATGCCGCAAGGCCGGTCACGGTTCCCTCGAGGACCGGGATGCCGTCCTCGACCACCTGCGCGACGTCGCCCCGGTCCACAGCGCTCGCGAGGTTGCTGAGCATCGCCATCGGCTTCGCCGTCTCGGGGTACACGCGCTTGGCCATCGCGATGTAGCCCATCGACGGATCCTCTTCGGTCGTCAGGTCGACGCAGAACGCGAGCGCCGCCGTGTCCTCGTCGTCCAGCAGGGCCCGCAAGCACTCGACGTAGATCTCGTCGGACGCGTTCCCCGTTCCCCATGCGTCGAGTGGATTCACCGGCGGCAGGCCAGGCTCCAGCACGGAGGCAAGGCGGTCGCGCGTCGTCTCGGCGATGCCGGCGAACGCGACACCCGCGCGTCCCGCGAGGTCGATCATCATCGCGCGCTCGCCGCCCGAGTCGTGGATCGACGCGAGCCCGCCGGGCCCGGCGCGACGGCCGCCTGCCATCAGCGCGAGCGTGTCGACCATCTCGTCGAGGCTCTCCACCCGCAGCACGCCGTGCGCCTCGAAGACGGCTTCGTACGCCCCGTCCTCGCCGGCGAGCGCCCCTGAGTGCGCGGCGACGAGCTCCCTCGCCTGTGCCTCGCGGCCGATCTTGAGCGCGACGACCGGGACGTCCTGCGTCGCCGCGCGGTCGAGCGCCGCGCGGAACCCGGCTGGGTCGCGAACCGTCTCGATGAACATTCCGACGACGCGCGTGCTCTCGAGCCCGAGCGCATAGTCGAGGTACTCGGCCGCCGTCGTGACGAACTCCTGCCCGGCCGAGACGACGATGTTGAACCGCAGGTTGCGGTCGTTGTGGAGCAGCGCAGAGAACGCCGACCCCGAGTGGCTGATGAACGCCACCGGGCCCGGCGGTAGTTCCTTCGGCTCGTAGAAGCCGCAGGCTCGCAGGCGCCGTTCCAGGTTGAGGAACCCCATGCAGTTGCCGCCGCACAGCGCCATCCCCGCGTCGCGTGCGATCGTCCCCAGGCGGTCGGTGAGGGAGGGAACGCCGGGGCGCGGCTCCTCGAACCCGCTGGCGAAGATCACGGCCGACCGGGCATGGGCTTCGGCCGCCGCCGACAGCTGTCCTTCCAGCACGGGGTTCGGGACGCCGAGGATGGCGACGTCGACCGACTCGGGGAGCTCCGAGATCGAGCCGTAGCAACCGCGTCCGAGGATCTCCTCGTAGCGCGGATTGATCGGATAGATCCGGCCGTCGTAGCCGCCCTCGATCAGCTCGAGCATCATGCGCTCGCCGAAGGAACCGGGGCGGGCGCTCGCGCCCACGACGGCGACCGAGCCGGCCTCGAGCATCGTTTGCAGTGCGGACCTCATGTCGTCCCGATCCGCGTGGTGCTTCGGCTCGGCCTCCGCGCTCACACCTTCAGCTTGGCACGGAGCTTGGCGCGCTTGCGGTCGGCCATGATCTGACGGTAGGCGTTGAGGGCGGGGATGCCCGTCACGCCGCCGCCGCCGTGTGTCGCCGAGCTCGCCTGGTACAGGCCGGGGATCGGTGAGCGGTAGTCGGCGTAGCCGACCGCCGGCCGCATGTGGAACAGCTGCTCGGGCGTGAGCTCGCCGTGGAAGATGTTCCCGCCGATCAGGCCGAGCTCCTGCTCCATGTCGTACGGCCCGATCACCTGGCGGGCGATCACCGACGACTTGAAATTGGGCGCCAGCTCGTTGTACCCGTCGATCACGCGGTCCGCGTACGCCTCGAGCTCCTCGCGGCGCGGCTCGCTCGCCCACTCCTTCGGGCACCACTGCGTGAACATCGAGAAGATGTGCACGCCCTCGGGCGCGAGCGTCTTGTCCCACGTCGTCGGGATCGTGCCGTCGACGAACGGACGCTCCGCGCCCCTGCCGCTGCGCGCGTCGAGGAACGCGTTCTCCGCGTACTTCGTCGATAGGCAGAGCTCGACCGAGCCGGTGTGGTGGTCCTGCCGATTCGTTCCGGGGTCGGCGATGAAATCGGGGAGCTCGCTGATCGCGACGTTGATCTTGACGACGCCGCTGCGCGTCTTCCAGTTCTGGATGTCGCGCACGAAGTCGGAGGGAAGCTCGCTCGCGTCGAGCTGGTCGAGGAACGTGATCTTGGGATGGATCGTCGTCACGAGCGTGGGGGCGGTGATCTCCTCGCCGTTGTCGAGCACCACGCCGGCGGCGCGTCCGCCGCTCACGACGATCTTCTTCACCTTGGCGTTCGTGCGGATCTCGCACCCGAACGACTCGGCCGAGCGCCGGCAGGCCGCTGTGACGGCGCCCATGCCGCCCTCGGGGAATCCCCACGACCCGAGGTGTCCGTCGCCAACGTCGCCGATGGAGTGGTGGAGCATGACGTACGCGGTGCCCGGCTCGTCGGGGCCGGCCCAGGTGCCAATGACGCCGTTGATCGTCAGGCACGCCTTCACCTGCTCGGACTCGAACCAGTCGTCGAGCAGGTCGGTGACGCTCATGGTGAACAGGCGAACGACGTCGCCGACGCCGCGAACGTCGAGGCCCCGCATCCGCCATGCGAGGCGGAGCTGGTCGACCAGGTCGGCGGGCTTGCGCGAACCGATCTTCGGCGGAACGCTCGTCAGCAGCGGCCCGAGGACGTCGGCGACGCCGGCCAGCCACGCATCCCACTGCGGCATCGTCTCGGCGTCCTTTTTCGAGAACTTCGAGATCTCCTCGTAGTTCTTCTTGGCGTCGTCGGGGTAGAGCTTCATCGAGGTGCCGTCCGGCCAGGCCTGGTAGTAGGGGCCCATCGGATACACCTTGTAGCCGTGTCGCTCGAGACTCAGGTCGCGCAGGATGTTCGAGGGCATCAGGCTCATCACGTACGAGTAGGTGGTGACCTTGAAGTCGGGGTGCTCGGGCCATGGGCTGCTCGTGTCCGCCGCGCCGCCGGTCTTGTCCCTGGCCTCGAGCACCACGGTGCGCGCTCCCGACCGGGCCAGGTAGGCGCCGGTGATGAGGCCGTTGTGGCCTCCGCCGATCACGATCGCGTCATACGAGTTGGCCATGACTCCCACTTTCGTCCGAACTTCGGGCGCGGCCGGGCGGCCGGCCCCAACTTTGACTCGCCGTTCAGTTTATGGCGGGAGACCGCCTCCCCGCAAGGCGGAGTGTCGCGCACCGCGCAACCCGGCTCGTCCGGCTTGCCACGGGCTGAACGGTCATTCAAACTGCACTCACATGGCAGGACGACGCAGACTCTCCGAGGCCCGCCGCATCCAGATCCTCGACGCGGCCGCGCAGGTGATCGGTCGCCGGGGGCTGTGCGAGACGCGGATCTCCGACATCGCCTCGGTCGCCGGGACCAGTTCCGCGCTGGTCCTGTACTACTTCGAGTCGAAAGACCGGTTGCTGGCCGAAGCCCTGACGTACGCGGACGAACAGTTCTACGAGGAGACGACGGCCGGGCTTTCGGAGGTCAAGAGCGCCAGGGAGCGGCTCGCTCGCCTGGTCGACCTGTCGTGCCCCTACGACCGTCCCGGCGACGGACGCCTCGACACGTGGCTCCTCTGGCTCGAGCTGTGGAACCGCTCGCCGCGCGACGCCGCGGTGGCCTCGAGCCGCCGGACGCTCGACCGGCAGTGGCGCGAGGAGATCGCCGAGATCGTGCGCGACGGCCAGGCCGCCGGCGAGTTCGGAGCGGTCGACGCCGACGACTTCGCCCTCCGGTTCGCCTCGTTGATGGACGGACTCGCGGTCCTGGTCGTCCTCGGCGACCCCGACGTGAGCCGCGCACGGATGCTGTCGGTGTGCCTGCGCGAGGCCGGCCGCGAGTTGGGGTTCGACCCGGCCGACGTGGCGGGGATCCTGATGGACCCCACGGCGCTCACTCGGCGAGCCTCGCGGGACGCCACCCCCGGACCGAGCTCAGCAGCGCCAGGGCCTCGGCGCGCCGCGCGTCCCGCTCGCTGATCGAGCGTTCCTGGATCCGTCCCGTGGCGAGCGCCGCCGCGCGCTCGACGCCGGGAAGGAGCCCGGACGCCAGCGGCGGCGTCCACCACCTGCCGCCCAGGCGAACGGCCACGTTGGCGATCGTCGACTCAGTGATCTCGCCGCGCCGGTTGAGGAGCAGCACGTCGTCCGCCTCGGGGTGCCGGCCCGCCGCCTCCTCGTACCGTCGCCGGAGCGTCGTCTTGTGGAACAGCATCGGATCCCGTTCGTCGACGGGCTGGTCGTCGATGGCGAGCGTTACGGGTCCCTGCGGCCGTTCGGGGAGCGGCGAGGCCTCGACCTCGAGGCGGCCGTCCTCCCAGAGCACGCAGCGGACGCGCGCTTCGTCCTCGATCCCCGCTGCCTGCTTCTCGAGCGCGCGCCGGATCTCGGTGTCGTCGAAGGGGAACCCGAAGTAGCGGGCCGACGCCCGCAGCCGATCCATGTGCCCGTCGACTCGGCGAAGCCCCGTTCCCGGCTCGAACGCGAGCGTCTCGATCAACCCGAACCGAGGCCGTCGCTCGGTGAGCACCCTCGTCTTGGCGATCGCCTCCGCGAACTCGCCGCGCGACGTCGAGTCCCATGTGATCCCGCCGCCGACGCCGAACTCGGCGACGCCGCGCGCGTCGTCCACGACGACCGTGCGGATCGCGACGTTGAAGCATGCGCGGGGGCCGCGCGTTTCGCGAGGCGCGACGTAGCCGATCGCACCCGTATAGACGCCTCGCGGCGAGTCCTCCAGATCGCGGATGACCTCCATCGCGCGGATCTTCGGCGCTCCCGTCACCGATCCGCTCGGGAACAGGGCGGACAGGACGTCGACGAGGCCGCGTCCCGGCTGCAGCCGTGAGACGACGGTGGACGTCATCTGCCACACCGTTTCGTACCGCTCGGTCTGGAACAGTGCCGGGACGGACACCGACCCTGGGCGCGAGATCCTCCCGAGATCGTTGCGCAACAAGTCGACGATCATTGCGTTCTCGGCGCGGTCCTTGGGGGATGCGCGCAGCGCCTCGGCAGTGTCGTCGTCCTCGGCGGTCCAGCGGCCGCGCGTGGTCGTTCCCTTCATCGGCCGCGTCGTGACCGTGTCCCCGTCGATGCGGAAGAACAGCTCGGGCGATGCCGACAGGATCCGGTACCGACCCGCCTGGAGCGACGCGCAGTACAAGGAGCGTTGCGCCCTGCACAGGTCGTGGTAGACGGCGCGCGGATCGGCCTGCATCGCGGCGCGCAGGCGGAAGGTGTAGTTGGCCTGGTAGATGTCGCCACCGCGGATCAGGTCGCGGATCACGTCCACGCGTTCCTCGTACGCGTCGCGCCGGATCGAGGGTGACCACGTGAGCTCCGGCGCCGGCTCCTCCCCGGAGGCTTGGCCCGCGACGGTCTCCGGCCCGAGTCGCTCGGCGCCGGCGAACAGACCGAACCAGACCAGCGGGAGCTGGTGAAACGGGTCGCCGGTGTCGCGCGACATCACGGCCATCGAGGGGTCGAACCCCGGGGCGGCCTCGTAGGAGAGGAACCCCGCGGCCCAGCGTCCCTCGGCCGCGGCCGCCTCGACGGCGCGCAGCGCGGGAACCACCTTCGCCGGGGTGCGCGCTTCGATCACTCCGACCGGGTCGCGCATGACGAGCGCGCTCGGCCGCGACGGGTTCGCGTCGTCGAAACGCGCCTGCACGCCGCCGAGGCCGGACCGGTCGGAGGACGCCGAGAGCATCTGTCCGCTCATCATGGCACGGGTTCGCTCGTCGCTTCGGCGTTCAGCCCGACTTCGCGAGCAGATCCACCACGTCTGCGGCGGCCCGCCAGCCGCTCTTGACGGCGCCGTCCATCGTTCCGGCCGCGAGGCCGGCCGTGTGCTCGCCGGCGAAGGCGATCCTCCCGGCTGGTCGCGTGAACACGTCCATTCGGTCCCAACTCGCGTTGTCGAACGCCGAATAGCAGCCTCTGGCAAACGGATCGGTTCCCCACGCGACCATCAGAGGGTCCCCGAAGAGCTCGACGTCCGGGCAGAGCCCCGCGACGCGCGCCAGCCAGGGGTCGGGATCGCCGGCTTCGGTACGGAGCCGCTCCTGTGCCGCGGGGGACCCGGCGAACGCCGTGAGCGCCCGCCGGGGTGTTCCATCGCTTCCCAGGGCCGCCCAGCACCAGAACGGCACGTCGACATCCTGGAGGGCCCGGGGGATCGGCGAGTCGCGGGTGCCCACGGTGAGCTTGGACGCCACGCCCATGGGAAGCTCGCGGACGGCGCGCCGGGTCTCCTCGGGGAGGCCCGGCTCGAAACGAATCGCGGCCACCAGGGGAGCCGGAACCGCCACGACGGCTGCGTCGGCGTCCAGGCGAAAGGGCCCGGCGTCCGACTCGCCCTCGATCAGCACGATGTCGGCCGTCTGCCGGATCTGATGCCCGACATGCCTCAGCCGGAGGTCGGGGAGCCGCTCCGCTGCCCGGATCGCGATCTCCTGGTTGCCGGTCGCGACCCGGAGGTACCTGCCCGACCCGCCCGAGAAGGTGCCGCGCGCCGCCACTCGGAGCGCAACCTGGTCCAGGTCGCGCGCACACGTCCCCTGCAACCGAGCCAGCAGTGTGGTCCGGGCTGCCTCACCCACCGGCAGCCCGCGGATGAACGGGCCGAGGGTCCCCCGGACGAGATCGTCGGGGTCGAGCGCCTCGACCTCGCGCCGCCCGGCGGCCAGCGCTTCCTCCTGCTCGTCGAGCGTCGCCGCGGCGCTGCCGCGCGCCTCCCGGCGGCGATAGTCGACGCCGGTCGGCGCCAGCGCAAGGCCGAGCGAGCGGGCCAGGTCCCGGACCGAGCTCTCCTCGTCCTCGATCCACTCGGCGCCGAGCTCGGCGATCTCGCCGTTCGGCAGCCGCGTGCTCCACACGCGGCCGCCGACGCGGTCGCGCGCGTCCAGGACGACGACCCGAGCCCCCGATTCGGTCAGCCGCAAGGCCGCGGAAAGCCCGGCGAAGCCGGCTCCGAGGACCGCGACGCGGGGGGCAAGCGACGGGGAAGAGACTGGGTTGCGCACGAGTGGGGCGTATGTTACAAGCGCTAAACGGCCGTTCAACTTTTCGTCACCTGGGCGACGCTGGCGGCGCGGGGAGGAGATGCGACATGGCACATCCGCGGGAGCGCCGAGTCCCGCCGAAGGGGCTCTCCCGACGGGATTTCCTTCGACGATCTGCCGTGGCGGCCGCGGCGACGCCAAGCCTCGCGGCCATCCTGGCCGCGTGCACGAAGCCGGGGACCCAGCCCGTTGGGTCCGGCCCGTCGGGGTCCAGCGGCCCCGGCACCGGCAAGTTCTGGCCCGCAGGCTCGCCGTATCCGCTGGCACGGCAGGACGCGCCTGTGAAGTGGAACCTGTGGCAGGACCCCATCCCGTCGGGCAATCCCATCGAGAAGGGGGCGACCCTGCAGATCTACAACTGGGCCGACTACATCAACCTGGCCGTCGTCAAGAAGTTCTGCCAGCACTACAACTGCAACTACCAGATCACGACGTTCAACAACACCGACGAGGCGCTTGCCAAGATGCGCACGGGGCAGCTGAAGTTCGATGTGTTCTTCCCGACCATCGACATCCTGGGGAAGCTGATTACCGCCAAGCTCATCCAGCCGCTGCAGCACTCGTACGTCCCGCACCTCGTGTCCGACGTGTTCGAGACGTTCCAAAACCCGTTCTACGACCAGGGCTGGCGCTACACGGTCCCGTACACGATCTACACGACCGGCATCGCCTACCGGCGCGACATCATCCCCGACGCAACCATCAACGGCATGTCCAACCCGTGGGAGATCCTCGCCGACCCGGCCTACAAGGGGAAGTCCGGCATCTACGACGACTACCGCTCGTCGATCTCCATGGCCCTGCTGAAGAACGGCATCAAGGACCTGAACACGACCAGCGAGAAGGACCTGAGCGCGGCGCAGGCGTACCTTACGGACCTGATCAGCGCCGTGAACATCCGCGCCGACATCAACGGCGTCTATATCGGCATCCCCAAAGGGAACTACGACGTCCACCTGTCCTGGTCGGGCGACGCGATCGGCGCGTACAACTACTGGCCCAAGTCGACGTACGCGTACTACCAGAAGATCGGCTACTGGTATCCCTCCGACAGGGTCGGGGACGTCAACAACGACCTGATCACGATTCCGGCGAACGCGCCGCATCCCGTGCTGGCGCACGCGTTCCTCGACTGGCTCATGACGTACGACATGGCGATGCTGAATTTCTCGTGGAACGGGTACCAGCCGCCGCAGCGGCAGGCCGACGTGGCCACGCTCACGACCACCAACAACGCGTACGGCGTGCCATACATATTCCCGTGGATGAAGGAGGCGATCGTGACTGACTCCGACTTCAAGACCGGTCTTCTCGAACTCGAGCTGACGCCGGCCACCGACCAACTCTGGCACAATGTCTGGCAGGCGTTTCAAGCGGGTGTCAAGTAAGACGGCGGAAACGCGCAAGGAGGCTCGCGCCCGCAAGCGGGCGCAGCGTGGTGGCGCCTGGTATCCGCGGTGGTACTGGCCCTCGTTCGCAGCACCCGGAACGCTCTGGATGCTGGTGCTGTTCCTGCTTCCCTTCTACGTCGTCGTATCAATCGCGTTCGGGACGGTCGATCCGATCTTCCAGAGTCCGCTCCCCGTGTACGAGCCGTGGTGGTGGACCTCGAAGTACCTCACCGAGGAGTGGCACCTCGTCACGGGCGAGTTCGTCCCCGTCGAGGTCCGCACGCTCGTGTATGTGGTCATCGCGAGCGCGATCTGCTTGGTGATCGCGTACGCGGTCGCGTACTACGTCGCTCGCTACGGGGGAAAGCGCAAGGGTCTGTTCCTCGGGCTTCTGGTCGCCCCGTTCTTCATCAGCTACCTGATGCGCATGCTCTCGTGGGTCGAGCTGCTGCAGCCGGCCGGCTACGTCAACAAGCTGCTGCAGTTCCTGCACCTGACCCCCCACCCGATCAACTGGCTCGCCGGCGTCCCGTTCACCGTGGTCATGGGCCTCGTCTACGGGTACATCCCGTACATGATCCTGCCGCTGTTCGGCTTCCTCGACCGCGTCGACTCGAGCCTCCTCGAGGCCGGCCGTGACCTCGGCGCCAGCCCGATGCGCACGTTCCTGCGTGTGACGCTGCCGCTGTCCAAGCCCGCCATCCTCGCGAGCCTGGTCATCGTCACGCTGCCGATGTTCGGCGACTACTACACGAACAATCTGCTATCGGGGTCGCCGAAGACGCTGATGTTCGGCAACCTGCTGGACAACGCGATGGAGTCGACGGGCCAGGGCCCGCAGGCCGCGGTCCTGGTTCTGTTCCTCACGTTCTTCCTGCTGATCCCCATGCTCTACTACATGCGCGAGACGGCCAGGGCGGCGGGTGAGCGATGAGCCAGGACACGGCGACCGAACGCGAGCCGGAGACCGAGCCCTCGGCGCCCGGGGTCATCCCGTCGGGGGAGCCTGCCGGCGTGCGCAACCCGATCGGGCGCTGGTTCCGCGACCCGTGGCGCAAGCCCCACATCCTGGCCACCGTGACGTGGGTCTACCTCGCGTGGTCGATCCTTCCCGTCGCCATCGCGATCGCCCTGTCGTTCAACGCGGGGCGGTCGAACGCCGTGTGGCAGGGGTTCTCGCTGCAGTGGTGGTTTGGCCATCCGTCGATCGCGCCGGAAGGGTCGCTGTTCGTCAGCCCCGAGCTGCACGCCGCGCTCATCCAGAGCCTGCGCCTGTCGTTCCTCACCATGATCCTCGCGGTGCCGCTCGGCGTGGCGTTCGCCATCGGCATCGATCGGTGGCACGGCCGCCCACCGGGCGGCGCGAACTTCCTGATGCTGTTCTCGTTCGTGATGCCGGAGATCATCATCGGCATCTCGATGTTCATGGTGTTCACATTCCTGCTGAAGTTTATCCAGCTGGGGACGACGGCACAGATCCTGGCGCTGGTGACGTACCAGGCGTCCTATCCGGTCATCATCGTCCGGGCACGGCTCTTATCCATCGGTCGTGAGTACGAGGAAGCCGCGATGGACCTGGGTGCGTCGCCGACACGCGCCGTCTGGCGCGTGCTGATCCCGCTGCTCTATCCGGCGATCCTGGCGAGCTTCGTCCTGGTCTTCGCGGACACGATCGACGACTTCATCACGGTGCGCTACCTGTCGGGCGGTGAGAGCACCGAGCCGCTGTCGGTCAAGATCTACAACTTCACCCGTGGCACGCCCACGCCGGCGGTCAACGCGGCGGCCACGTTCATGCTGATCTCGACGACGGTCATCGCGCTGCTCGGATTCTGGCTGTACAGGAGGATCACCCGCGGACAGAAGGTCGAGGGCGTCGCCGACATGCTCGGCTAGGCAGACGCGAGGGAGCGCGTCAGGTCGCCGGCGCCGCGGCCGCCTCGTCCGACTCCTCGACGTCGACGGCGAGCGGCGGTTCGGTATCCTCGAGCACACGCACCGCTTCGGCGGGCAGGCGCACCGTCACCGACGACCCTTGGCGCCAGGGCGGTTCGCCACCTTGGTTCTGCACCCACGCCTGCAGCGTCTCGCCGTGTGCGAGGTGCACCAGGACCTGGATGATCGATCCGACGTACACGACGCGCTCGACCATTCCGGGAAGGCAGTTCTCGCCGGTGATGCCCTGGTCCTCGAGGCGCACCCGCTCGGGGCGGATGACGAGCTTCACGTGCCCGCGGGCGTCGCGGTCGCCGGTCCCGGCCCGCACCTCGAAGTCGCCCATCCTGACCCTCGCCATGCCGCCCTGAGCCCCGAGCCCCTCACCCGTCATGAGGTTCGAGACGCCGAGGAAGTCGGCGACGTAGGCCGTCGCCGGCTGCTCGTAGACCTCTTCCGGGCTGCCGATCTGCTCGACCCGGCCGTTGGACATCACGGCGATGCGGTCCGACATCGTGAGCGCCTCTTCCTGATCGTGCGTCACGTAGATGAACGTGAGGCCGACCTCCTCCTGCAGCGCCTTCAGCTCGATCTGCAGGGCCTTGCGCAGCTTTGCGTCGAGGGCGCCGAGCGGCTCGTCGAGCAGCAGCACCGCGGGGTTCAGGACCAGCGCCCGGGCGAGCGCCACGCGCTGCTGCTGCCCGCCCGACAGCTGGGTGGGCCGCCGCGTCTCGAAGCCGGTCAGCCGAACGAGGGCGAGCGCGTCGCCCACGCGCTTCTTGATCTCCTGCTTCGGCGCCTTCTGGAAGCGCAGGCCGAACGCCACGTTCTCCTCGACCGTCAGGAACGGGAACAGGGCGTAGGACTGGAACACCGTGTTCACGTGCCGCTTGTGCGGCGGCGTCTGCGCCATGTCGGTGCCGTCGAGCATGATCCGCCCCTCGGTCGGGCGCTCGAAGCCGGCGATCAGGCGGAGCGTCGTGGTCTTGCCGCAGCCCGAGGGCCCGAGCATGGAGAAGAACTCCCCGCCGGGGATGTGCATGCTGACCCCGTCGACGGCCGCGACGTCGCCGAACCGCTTGACCAGATCGACGAGCTCGACCTCTCCGCCCGGCATGGCTTCAGGATCTTACGGCTTCGGCGAAGGTTTGGAAATTGTCGATGAACCGCTGGACGTCCGCCGGCGTGTGCTGGACCGAGACCATCCACTGCTCGGCCTTGCCCCACGGCGGCAGGAGGACGCCACCCAGCAGCTGGAAGAGCCAGTGGGCGTGGCTGTAGCGCGCGTCCTCCTGCAGGAAGTCCCGGTAGTTCCGGATCTTGTTCCGCGAGAACGTCACGATGCCCTTGGCGCCGACCGCGGTCACGTACCCGGGCAGGTCGTACTCGCGCAGGATGCGCTCGCATCCGTCGACCATGATCTGCCGCAGGTTCGAGAAGTGCTCGTACGCCGATTCGTCGAGGACCTGGGTCACGGTCGCCCGGGCGGCGGCCATCGTCAGCGGGTTCCCGTTGAAGGTGCCGACCTGCTCGTATTCACCCTCGGCGATCAGTGACATGACCTCCTCCGAGCCGCCGACGGCGCCGCAGGGGAGGCCTCCGCCGAGCGCCTTCGCGAGGCACACGATGTCGGGCGTGACGCCGAAGTACTCGGTCGCGCCGCCGGGTGCCATCGTGAGGCCGGTCTTGACCTCGTCGAAGGCGAGGAGCGCGCCATGCCTGCGCGTGATCTCCCGGAGCCCCTCGAGATAGCCCGGCTCGGGGAGCACCATCCCGATGTTCATGACGATGGGCTCGAGGATCATGCCGGCGATCTCGTCCGGATGCTCGCGGAACGCGCGCTCGACCTGGTCGAGGTCGTTGAACGGGACCACGACCGCGTTCTCAGCGGCCGCGGGAAGCACGCCGGTGGCGGCCACCTGCGCGATCGGCCGGTCGGCCGGCCCGATCTCGGGCGGCTCGTTGTAGACGGATACCTGCACGACGTCCGAGTGGCCGTGGTACGTCCCCTCGACCTTGAGGATCTTCCAACGGCCCGTGGCGACCCGCATCAGGTGGACGGCGTCCATGGTCGACTCGGTGCCCGAGTTCCCGAACCGCCACTTCGGCAGCCCGAATCGCTTCTTCAGGTTCTCGGCGACCGCGATCGAGTCGGGCGTCGGCTGCGCGAAGTGCGAGCCGAGCGAGATGCGGTTCGAGACCGCCTCCACGATCTTCGGGTGCGCGTGCCCGACGGCCATGACGCCGTAGCCGTTGTGGAGGTCGACGTACTCGTTGCCGTCGACGTCCCAGATCCGCGAGCCCTTCCCGTGCGTGATCCAGATCGGCTGGGGCTTGGAGATCTGCCAGTTGGAGATAACGCCACCGGCCAGCGACCCGCGGGCGCGCTCGAGCATCTCGCCGGACTTTCGCTGCGTCGCGAGGAACTCGGCCTCCTTCTGGGCGATCAGCTCGTCCAGCCGGGCCAGGTCCCGCTCCGTCCTGTCCGCCGTCATTGCCATTGGGTTTCACCCTTTCCCTGCCGGATGTTCCGGCGTCGGAGTTCCCTCTCGTGTGGGCGCGCCGTCAGCCGACGAGCGCTTCGGCGCCGCGCTTCGCCAACTGGTCGGCGAGGATCGCCCGCTGGATCTCGGACGTCCCCTCCCAGATGCGTTCCACGCGGAGCTCGCGGTAGAAGCGCTCGGCCGCGTACTCGCGCATGTAGCCGCGGCCGCCGAAGATCTGGACGGCGCGGTCGGCGACCCGCCCGGCCATCTCGGAGCCGTAGAGCTTGACCATCGAGCACTGCGCGTGCTGGACCTTGAGGTCCTCGCCGCGGTCGATGCCCCTGGCTGTTTCGTACAGCATCAGCCGCGCCGCCCACAGCTCGGTGAGCGAGTCGGCGAGCATGAACTGGATGGCCTGGTTCTCGTAGATCGGCTTGCCGAATTGCACGCGCTCCTTGGCGAACGCGGTCGACTCGTCGATGAGCCGCTCGGCGGCGCCGCAGCACCGCGCGCCGATCATCAGGCGCTCGTAGCGGAACCACGAGTACGCGTACGCCATGCCGTCGTCCTCCGCGCCGACCAGGTTCGCGGCCGGGATGCGGACGCCGGTGAACTCGACCTCGGCGTGGTGGAACCGCAGCGTGTGGCTGTACTGAGGGACGCGGCGAACCCTGATCCCCGGCGTGTCCTTGTCGACGATGAACAGCGCGGTCGTGCCCGCGTTCGGGCCCTCGGTGAGCCGGCCCTGGAAGAAGATGTAGTCGGCCGTGTTGAACGAGGTCACGTGCCACTTGATCCCGTCGAGCACGTACTCGTCGCCGTCGCGGCGGGCGGTGGCCTGGATGGCTCCGACGTCCGACCCCGCGTCCTCCTCGGTGATCGCGTAGCACTCCGAGCGCTCGCCGCGAATCGTCGGCTTCACGTAGCGCTCGAGCTGGTCGGGGGTCGCCACCTGCGGGAACCACGCGGCCGGCGTGTCGACGATCCACGCGAGCCCGTTGGTGACCCTCCCCACCTGCTCCTGCACGAGGACCTGCTCGAACTGGGTGAACCCGCCGCCGCCCAGTTCCTTCGGCATGTTGAGCGCGTCGAACCCGGCCTCGTGGACCGCCTTGTGCTGTCGCTCGAGCACGTCGTCGGGGACGTTCCCCTCGTTCATCTCCGCCTCGACCTCGTACGGGATGAACTCGGTGTCCATCAACGCGCGGGCCCGGGCCTGGATGGCCCGTTCCTCGTCCAACATCGGATACCCCACGCCTTGATGCCTCCTGAGGGACTCGCCCTCGAAAAGTTTGACTCGCCGTTCAGTTTACGGGGCGTTCCGGGTGCCGCGCAAGAGGGCTACCCTGGACGCCATGCCTCCCGAGGCCACCCCGGACGCCGTCTCGGCGTCGCGCCTGGCCGAGCTCGCAGGCGTGCCCGTGGGGTTCGTCGAGCGGTGGGCCGAGCTGGGGATCGTCCCGGCGGGGGAGGACGGGCCGGCGTTCCGGGCGGCCGACGTGGGCCGGATCCGCCTCGCCCTGGCGTGTGACCGGGCGGGGCTTCCCCTCGACGCGATCGGGAAAGCCGTCGGGGAAGGCAGGCTTTCGTTCGCGTTCATGGATCTGCCGCAGTACGGCTTCGCCCGGTTTACGGGGACCACGTACCGGGAGGTAGCCGCCGAGCGTGGGATGCCGCTGGAGTTCCTCCAGCGGCTTCACGAAGCCCAGGGATTCGCGCGTCCCGATCCGGACGACGCCGTCCGGGAGGACGACCTCCCGCTCATCTCGGCTCTTCAGGTCGCTCTGCTCTTCGGCATGCCGGAGGAACCGGTGGTGCGGATGATGCGCGTCTACGGAGAGAGCCTCCGGCGCGTCGCCGAGGGCGAGAACGCCGCGTACCGGGAGAACGTGGAGGCACCGCTCCTCGCCGGCGGCATGGACGTCGGAACGATGATGGCGACCTCGTCCGCGTTCGGCGCACAGTACTCGCAGGTCATGGACGAGGCGCTGCTTGCGCTTTATCACCGGCAGCAGGAGCACGTGTGGCTGTCGAACATGGTGGAACGCATCGAGGAGGCGCTCGACGAGATGGGGCTCGTCGAGCGCCTCGAGCGGCCGCCGGCGATGTGCTTCCTCGACCTCGTGGGGTACACGCGACTGACCGAGGAGCGCGGCGACGCCGCCGCGGCCGAGCTCGCGGCGGCGCTCGCGGGGGTCGTGCAGGGGGTGTCCCAGCATCGCGGGGGTCGGCCCGTCAAGTGGCTCGGCGACGGCGTGATGTTCTATTTCCCGGATCCGGCCCATGGCGTGGTGTCGGCGCTCGAGATGGTGGAGGCAACGGTGGCCGCGGGGCTGCCGCCGGCCCACGTCGGCCTGCACGCTGGTCCCGTCGTCCGGCAGGACGGTGACTACTTCGGCAGGACGGTCAATCTCGCGGCGCGCATCGCTGGTCGGGCGGGGGCCGACGAGGTGCTGGTCAGCGGCGAACTCGCGCGGGTCGCGGCCGATGCCGGCGGCGTGCGCTTCGAGGACGTCGGCCCCGCGTCGCTCAAGAACGTGGCCGAGCCGGTCCCGCTCCTGCGCGCGCTCCGCGCCTGACGACCGCCGCCGGCGGTGCGCCACAGGGCACTACGCGGCCGGTCGAACGTCCCCCGGGCGAGCACCGACCCCGGCTACGCTACGGCGACGGCCGGCGGCGGCGCCGACGGTGCGCCGCGGGCTGAGGGGAGAGCCGCGCCGGGGCCGAAAGGAGCGAGGATGAGCGTCCGTCCCGTCAAGGCGACCCGCCGAAGCCCGGCGTCGCTCGAGGCCGCGGAGAAACGCGCCGCGAACATCCAGAACCGGATCGCGGACGTGATCACCCGCTTCGCCGGCTCGATGTGGTTCGTCTACCTGTCTGCGATCTGGTTCTTCTGCTGGATCGTGTTCCGCGTCGAAAAGTACCCCTTCGGGCTGCTGACGATGATCGTGTCGCTGGAGGCGATCTTCCTTTCGACGTTCGTGATGATCAGCCAGAACCGGGCCGACGAAAAACGGGAGATCCTCTCCCAGCACGAGTGGGAGTTCGTGCAGCAGGAGGAGAAGCAGAACGAGCAGTTGCTGCAGCTCTCCAACGAGATCCTCGAGCTCACGCGCGTCATCCACCAGCTGACGGTCACGCACACCGGAGGCGAGCCTCCTCCGGCCCCGGGACCCGACCCGAAGGCACCCTAGCCTGGCCGGAGTCGGCCGGTCAGGCGGTCGCGCGCTCGGGGCCGCCGGGACCGGCCGCGTCGGGCAGCTGCGAGCGACCCTCGCCGGCCGCACCCCCGTCCGGCAGCCAGATGCGGAAGGACGCGCCGCCGCCGGGCCGTTCCTCGACCCAGGCCTTCCCGCCGTGGAGCTTCGCGAACCGGCCGACGAGCGACAGCCCGATGCCCACGCCGGGAGAGTGCGTCGAGCGGTCGGGACCCTGCTCGAAGGGCCGAAAGATCGTTTCGCGGAGCTCGGGGGGAACGCCGGGGCCCGCGTCTTCGACGACGATCAGGACGCCCCCGTCGTGCGCGCGGACCCACACCCACACCGGGGTGTCCCTGGACGTGTGCCGCGCCGTGTTCGCGAGCAGGTTCTCGACGATGCGCTCCACCTTGGCGGGGTCGACGGACACCAGCACAGGGTCGGCCTCGATGCGAAGCGGTCGCTCGACGAGCAGGTCTGATTCCTGGACGACGTGGCGGACGAGCGCGCCGACGTCGGTCGGGCGCCATTTCGGTTCCACGATGCCGCGGTCGAGGCGGTCGAGGTCGAGCAGGTCCGACAGCAGCCGGTCGAGCTTTCGCGCGTTGGCGGCCAGCCGCCGCGTGAGCTCCATCGTCTCCTCTTCCGGGAGGGTCCCCTGGTGGTGCTCGAGGGTCACCGCGAACCCGAGGATCGCGGCGAGCGGGGTGCGCAGCTCGTGGGACACGGCATGCAGGAACGTGTTCTTGATCGCGTCGATCTCGCGCAGGCGCCGCGTCGCCTCGCGCTCGATCGACAGCGCACGCTCGAGCCCTTCCTGCGCCAGCTTGCGCTCGGTGATGTCGAACATCACGCCCTGCCAGAATCGCACCTC
The DNA here is from genome assembly GCA_035623615.1 of Actinomycetota bacterium. GTDB lineage: Bacteria > Actinomycetota > UBA4738 > UBA4738 > UBA4738 > DASPTB01. The sequence goes on along the minus strand of DASPTB010000303.1, from coordinate 1,028 downwards.
GCCGTGCTCGTCCCGCACGGCAACGCTTTCGTCGTGGACCCACGCGACACCGCCGTCCTTGGTCACCACGCGGTACTCCTCGCGAAACGTGTCGCCCGTCGCGTTCGCGCGCGCGTCCTGAGCCAGGATCCTCGACCTGTCCGACGGATGGATCGAGGTGCGCCACATGTCCAGCTCGCCGAGCCATTCCTCGGGAGCGACCCCGAACATGCTCTCGGTCTGCGGGCTCACGTAGACGAGGCGCGTGTGCATCGGGTCGGCCGGGTCGACCGCGTCGATGTAGGTGACCGCCGGCATGTGCTCGACGAGCGCCCGGTACCTGCGCTCCGCGTCCTGCAGCCGGTCCTGCGCCATGCGTTGCTCGGTGATGTCGAAGAAGGCCCCCTGCCAATACTGAGGAATGCCGTGGCGGTCCTTGACGAGTACCGCCTCGCTGTGGACCCACAGGACGCTGCCGTCGGCTCGCACGGCCCGGTACTCGGCGGCGAAGGGAAGGCCGGTCTCGGTGGAGTGCTGCGCTTGCTCGAGGACGTGGTCGCGGTCCTCCGGGTGCACGATGTCCGGCCACCCGGTGTCCCCCGTCGACCAGCGGGAGGGCGGCCAGCCGAGGAGTCCCTCGATGCCGCGGCTGAAGTGGATCCGGCCGTCGGCCGGGTCACACGACTCGACGTAGGTGACCATGGGCAGGTCGTCGATGAGACGTCTGTACTGCTCCTCGAGGTCGCCGGGCACGGCGATCCCGTCCCAGAGGTTGCCGGTCGTGGGGCGGCGCAGGAGCCGGGCCGCAACCAGGATGAGGAACAGAAGCAGGCAGGTGCTTCGAAGGATCCAAGCGGCCGGCCCGCTCCCGCCGGCGGCGAAGGAGGCGGCTGCCGCCACTCCTGCCAGGACGGGCGCGACGAAGCGAGCTCCCCGGAGAGAGCGCGCGCGCCAACCACCGGGCCGCTTCGTGCGCGGCTCAGAGAGGGTTTGTGACATGTCCCTCTGAGGTATCGAGCGTTCCCGGCGCCGGGTGAAGCCGTCTCGCC
>DASPTB010000279.1:0-4344 GCA_035623615.1 Actinomycetota bacterium | reverse complement strand
GCGGTCGTCGGCAACGACGCGTTCCAGGAGGCCTACATCACCGGGATCACGATGCCGGTGACCAAGCACAACTCGATGGTGACCGACGCGGCCGACATCCCGCGCGCGATCCGCGAGGCGTTCCACATCGCCTCGACGGGGCGTCCGGGCCCGGTTCTCGTCGACCTTCCCAAGGACATCCTGATCAAGGAGTCCGAGTTCGTCTGGCCCGAGGAGATCGACATCCCCGGCTACAAGCCGACCACCAAGGGAAACATCAAGCAGGTGCGCGAGGCAGTGAAGCTGATCCTCGACGCCGAGCGGCCGGTGATCTACGCGGGCGGCGGCGTCATCCGCGCCGAGGCCTCGCCCGAGCTGCGCAAGCTCGCCGAGGCCGGGAACCTGCCCGTCGTCACCACGCTGATGGGGCGGGGCGCGTTCCCCGACACGCACGAGCTCGGCCTCGGGATGCCCGGCATGCACGGCCACTACACCGCCGTCACGGCGATGCAGCAGGCGGACCTGCTGATCTCGATCGGGGTCCGCTTCGACGATCGCGTGACGGGGAACCTCGCCACGTTCGCGCCGAAGGCGAAGGTGATTCACGTCGACGTCGACCCGGCCGAGATCGGGAAGAACCGCGCGGTGGACGTCCCCATCGTCGGCGACGCCAAGGACGTCACCGGCTCGCTCGCGCGCGAGCTCGCGAGGGCCCAGGAGGAGCGCGGCGTGCCCGACCGCTCGGCGTGGCTGGCGACCCTCAAGGAGTGGCAGCGGCGATTCCCCCTGCGCTACACACAGGAAGACGGCGGAACGATCAAGCCCCAGTTCGTCATGGACCGCCTGTACGAGGCGACGCACGGCGAGGCGACCATCGTGTCGGGCGTGGGCCAGCACCAGATGTGGGCGTCGCAGCACTACAAGTTCACGCGCCCGCGGCAGTGGATCAACTCGGGCGGCCTGGGGACGATGGGCTTCGCGGTGCCGGCGGCGCTCGGCGCGAAGATCGCGAGGCCCGACGAGCTGGTGGTCGCCGTGGACGGCGACGGGTGTTTCCAGATGACCGCGCAGGAGCTGGCGACCTCGACGACCGAGGACATCCCGATCGTGGTCGCGCTGCTGAACAACGGCTACCTGGGAATGGTCCGGCAGTGGCAGGAGCTCTTCTACAGCGAGCGCTACTCGCAGGTGCACCTCTCCCAAACCGTCCCCGACTACGTGAAGCTCGCCGAGGCGTTCGGTGCCGTCGGCCTGCGCGCCGAGTCGCCCGACGACGTCGACGCGGTGCTCGACAAGGCGCTCTCGGTCACCGACCGCAGCGTCGTCATCGACTTCCGCGTCGACCAGGGCGAGATGGTGTTCCCGATGGTGCCCGCCGGCGCGTCGAACGACGACATCATCCTGGGGCCGGAGTTCGTGAAGCCGGTCGACGATCCCGCGGAGGCACCGGTCGCATGAGCCTGCACACCGTCTCCGTGCTCGTCGAGGACCAGCCCGGCGTCCTCACGCAGGTCTCGAGCCTTTTCGCCCGCCGGGGCTTCAACATCCACTCGCTCGCGGTCGGGACCACCGAGCGCTCCGGGATGTCGCGCATGACGATCGTCGTCGAGGTGACGGCCAAGCCGCTCGAGCAGGTGACGAAGCAGCTCAACAAGCTCGTGTCGGTGATCAAGGTGACCGAGCTCGAGCCCGACGGGTCGGTGGAGCGCGAGCTGGCGCTGATCAAGGTCCACACGAAGCCCGACGAGCGGTTCCAGGTGCTCGAGCTGGCGGAGATCTTCCGCGGCCGCGTCATCGACGTCGCGCGCAGCACCGTGACGGTCGAGGTCAGCGGGCCGTCGGCCAAGGTCGACGCCCTGCGCGAGCTGCTCGAACCGTACGGGCTGGTCGAGATGGTCCGGACCGGCCGCATCGCGCTCGCGCGCGGCGAGGCCGGAATCCGCGACAAGTTGCGCGCCGTCGCGCGGGAGACCGAGACGGCCTGAAGACGCTCCGGGGCGGAGAACGGGAAAGGGGAACGGCATGGGCAAGGTGCTCTACGACAAGGACATCGACGCTTCGGCGCTCCAGGGCCAGAAGATCGCGGTCCTCGGATACGGAAGCCAGGGCCACGCCCACGCGCTGAACCTCCGCGACTCGGGCCACGACGTACGGGTCGGGCTTCGCCGCGACTCCAAGTCGTGGCCGAAGGCCGAGGAGGACGGCCTGACCGTGCTCGACACGGGAGAGGCGGCGGCCGAGGCCGACGTGATCATGGTGCTGCTGCCCGACATGGCGCAGCCGGCGAGCTACGAGCGCGACGTCAAGCCGAACCTGCAGCCGGGGAACCTGCTGATGTTCGCGCACGGGTTCAACATCCACTTCGGCGAGATCGCGCCGGACGAGGGTGTCGACGTCGGTATGGTGGCGCCGAAGGGCCCCGGCCACCTCGTGCGCCGCACGTACACGGAAGGGATCGGCACGCCGTCGCTGTTCGCCGTCCATGCCGACCCGACGGGGACGGCGCGGGCGCGCACGCTCGGCTACGCGAGCGGCATCGGCGCCGGGCGCGTCGGCATCGTCGAGACGACGTTCGCCGAGGAGACCGAGACCGACCTGTTCGGCGAGCAGGCCGTCCTGTGCGGCGGGACGACCGCGCTCATCAAGGCGGGGTTCGACACGTTGGTCGAGGCCGGCTACCAGCCCGAGATCGCGTACTTCGAGTGCCTGCACGAGCTCAAGCTCATCGTGGACCTCATCTACGAGGGCGGGCTCGGGTTCATGCACTACTCCATCTCGGACACGGCCGAGTACGGCGACTTCACGCGCGGGCCGCGGATCATCACCGACGAGACCCGGGCCGAGATGAAGCGCATCCTCGGCGAGATCACGTCGGGCGCCTTCGCCAAGGAGTGGATCGCCGAGGCGAAGGCCGGCTACCCGCGCTTCAAGCAGCTGCGCGAGGAGGATCGCGCGCTGCAGATCGAACAGGTCGGCGGCAACCTGCGCGCGATGATGCCGTGGCTGCGTCGCGACACCGGCGTCGGGGGTGCTCCCGATGCCTGACGACGTACGCTTCTTCGACACGACCCTCCGCGACGGCGAGCAGGCGCCCGGCATCGCCCTGACCGCCGGCGAGAAGCTCGAGATCGCCGAGCAGCTGGCGCGCCTCGGCGTCGACATCATCGAAGCCGGATTCCCCGCCTCGTCCCCGGGTGAGCTCCAAGCAGTCAAGCGCATCGCGGAGACGGTCAAGGGCTCGGTCGTCGCGGCGCTCTGCCGGGCGAACGACGGCGACGTCGACGCGGCGTGGGAGGCGGTGAGCCCCTCGCCGAACCCGCGGCTGCACGTGTTCATCTCGACGAGCCCGATCCACATGGACTCGATGCTGCGGATGTCGCAGGAGGACGTGATCGAGGCGACCCGCCACAGCGTCCGGCGCGCGAAGGGCTACACGGACAACGTCGAGTTCTCGGCGCAGGACGCGACCCGGACGGGGATGGAGTTCCTGCTGGACGTCTTCCGCGTCGCCGTCGAGGAGGGCGCGACGACGATCAACGTCCCCGACACCGTCGGGTACGCGATGCCGCACGAGTTCGGCGAGCTGGTTCGCGTCGTGCGCGAAGCGGTTCCCGACGAGGTGGTCGTCTCGACGCACTGCCACAACGACCTGGGGCTCGCGGTCGCGAACTCGATGGCGGGCGTCCAGAACGGCGCCCGCCAGGTCGAGGTCGCCGTCAACGGGATCGGCGAGCGCGCCGGCAACTGCTCGCTGGAAGAGATGGCGATGATCCTGTCCACGCGCGGGCAGTCGCTCGATCTGCAGCACAACGTGAACCTGAAGGAGATCGCCCGGACGTCGCGGCTGGTCTCGATGTTGACGGGCTACCCGGTGCAGCCGAACAAGGCCGTGGTGGGCGCGAACGCGTTCGCGCACGAGTCGGGCATCCATCAGCACGGCGTGCTGTCGAACCGCGAGACCTACGAGATCATGGACCCGACCGAGATCGGGTTCGAGGGGTCGAAGATCGTGCTGGGCAAGCATTCCGGCCGGCACGCATTCGCCGATGCCATGTCGAAGTTGGGGCTGCAGCTCGAGCCGGAGGCGCTCAACCGCGCGTTCGCGCGGTTCAAGGAGCTTGCCGACCGGAAGATCACACTGACCGACGCCGACCTCGAGGCCATCGTCGCCGAGGAGCTTGGCGCGCTCGAGGAGGACGCCTTCTCCCTCGAGAGCCTCGCCGTCGCAGGGGGGACGCACCTGTCCCCCACCGCGACCGCGAGGCTCCGCCGCAGCGGCGACGTCGTCGAGGACTCCGCGATGGGCGACGGGATGATCGACGCGGCGTACGGCGCCATCGGGCGGGCGACGGGCGTCGACGCGAA
>DASPTB010000229.1:0-15709 GCA_035623615.1 Actinomycetota bacterium | reverse complement strand
CCGATGAACGTGATCACCACGCCCACTCCTACCCCCGCAAGACCTCCGGAGGATCCGAACAGCGCGAGCAACAGAAGAACGATGCCGAACACGGTGAGCAGGCCGCCGAGCACCGCACGGAGCCAGGTCCGTTGCGGGGCTGGGACGGGGTCGCGCAGTGCCGCCATCGGCGGGACGCGCGACACGCGAAACGCCGGGATGAGGGACGCCACCACCGTCGTCAGGATTCCGACGACGAGTGCCGCGATCACGGTTCTCGGCAAGATCTGCAGTCCCGTCGTGGGCACCGAGAGACCCACCCCGCTCAAGAGCGCTCTGAGCCCGATCGCCAGCACGAAGCCGAAGCCGAGCCCGATCGCCGACGCGATCGTGCCGACGATGAGCGCCTCCACCAGGACGACGCGACGCACCTGGGCCTGGCTGGCCCCGAGCGCGCGGAGGAGGGCGAGCTCGCGCGTTCGCTGCGCGACGAGGATCGAGAACGTGTTGTAGATGACGAAGATGCCGACGAACAGCGCGATGCCGGCGAACACGAGGAGCGCCCGCGTCAGGAAGCTCAGCCCCTCCTTCACGTCGCTCGACTGCTGCGCCGCGGTCTCCGCGCCGGTCTGCGCCTGGAAGCCCTTGGGAAGGATCTGCTCGATGCGGCCGCGGAGCGTCTGGGGGCTCACGCCCGGGTCGGCGGCCACGGCAATCGCGTCGTACGCGCCGTTCCCGTTGAATGCCTTCTCGGCTGTCGCGGTATCGAAGACCACGAGCGTCGCACCGAGCAGGTTGTCCTGGCTGCCGAGGCCCACGATCCCGACGATCGTCGCCTTCATCGGGGGACCCTGGAGAAGGACCGTCGCCGTCTGTCCGAGCTTGAACCCGTACTTCGACGCGGTGCCGGCGTCGATGGCGATCTCGCCGGAGGTGGTCGGTGGGCGGCCCTGTCGGATCGTCAGGGGGTTCAGCTGCTTGTCGGACGTCCAGCTGGTGCCGAGGGGCGGCGCGCCCCCATTGCCGACCGCCTTCCCCTGCGGATCGACCAGCTGTGCATAGCCGCCGATGGTGCCCTCCGCCGCTCGGACGCCCTCGACGGCCTGAACCTGAGGAAGGAGTGAAGCGGGAACGCGTTGCGTGGTCCCGGGGCCCGTCGAGCCGGGCGGCCCTCCGGAGAACTGCGGCACACCGGAGATCTGCACCGCGGTTCCCTGGTAGATCTGGGAGAAGAGCCCGTCGAAGGCGGAGTTGAGGGTGTCGGTCAGTAGGTATGTACCGGCGACGAAGCCAACGCCGAGGACGATCGAGAGCGTGGTCAGCACGAGGCGCAGCTTGTGGGCGAGCAGGCCCTTGAGGGTGGCCGACCACATGGCCTACGCGCCCAGGGACTTCATTCGGTCGAGCACCCGGTCGGCCGTCGGACTCTGCATCTCGTCCACGGCTCGGCCGTCGGCGAGGAAGACGACCCGGTCGGAATATCCGGCCGCCGTCGGGTCGTGCGTGACCATCACGATCGTCTGCCCACGGTCCCGCACGGCTTCCCGGAGGAACTCCAGCAGTCCCTGACCGGACTTCGAGTCGAGGTTCCCGGTCGGCTCGTCGGCGAACACGATGTGGGGGCGGCTGGCGAAGGCGCGGGCCGCCGCGACACGTTGCTGCTGCCCGCCGGAAAGCTCGCTCGGCCGGTGCCCGAGCCGGTCACGCAAGCCGACGGCGTCGATCAGCGAGTCGACCCACACCTGGTCGGGATCGCGGCCGGCGATGTCCATCGGCAACGTGATGTTCTCGCCGGCGGTGAGCGTCGGCACCAGGTTGTACGCCTGGAAGACGAAGCCGATGTTGTCGCGGCGGAGCATCGTGAGCTCTTTGTCCGACAGTGTCGTGAGGTCGGTCTGCCCGATGAACACCTGGCCGGAGGTGGGCGTGTCGAGGCCCGCCATACAGTGGAGCAGCGTCGACTTCCCCGACCCCGACGGTCCCATGATCGCGGTGAACATTCCCGCCGCGAACTCCACGGTGATCCCGTCGAGGGCCGTCACCTCCGCGTCGCCGCGGCCGTACACCTTGGTCAGCTGGTGTGAGCGCGCGGCGGCCGGCCCGGCGGCGTCCGGTCTCCCCGGCTGCCCGGCCGGGGGTGAAAGCTCCTCTGCGGGAACGTGGTCAGACATGCGGTCGAACCTACCCAAGATCGCGACGATCGCCATCCGCGCAGGGTGAAAACCGTGTGCGAACTCGCGGGGGCGCAGGTCAGGGGGCCGAGCCCTGCCACCAGAGCGTCACGTTGGGACGTGGAGGGAGACCGAATGTTCCGTCTCGCTCGACGACGCGGTCTCGGATCGCTTCCCACACCTCGGGGTCGCGGTCCGGGGCAAGGCACACGCGCCGGCGCACGAACGCCACGAGGTCGTCGGGCGAGGTGAAGCCGCCGTGCCAGTCCTTGACCTCCCAGTCCGTGCGCCCCGGCTCGATGCCCATCTCGCGCAGCACGGCGACGTAATCGTCCGCGGTCGGTCGTGTGGGCCGCTCGAGCCCGTGGAAACGGACCCACAGGTCGTTGAGATTGCTCACGGGATGCACTCGCATCAGCTCGACGACGACGCGCCGGCCCGCGCGTTCGGTGAGCGCGCGGGCGAACGGCGGGGCGTCGGGCACGTTGTAGACGACGTGCGAGCAGACGACGACGTCGGCGGCCGGGGTCGCCGGGGCGACGTCGGGCCACGTGCCCTCGATCGTGTGGGCGGCGACGCCGGCCGCCTCCGCCCGCTCGCGGAACGCTCGCAGCATCCCGGCCGACACGTCCACGCCGACGAGCCGTGACGCCCGGGCGGCCAGGGGCATCGACGCCGCCCCCGCGCCGCACCCGACGTCGAGGACCGTGCCACCGTCCGGGAGAGCCTCGCGCGCCCGGTCGTCTGATGGCGTTGCCTGTCGCGAGGTGTCCGCCCGGCGGGCGAAGAGCTCGACGGGACAACCCCACGGCGATTCGGGGGCGGCATCCAGGATCTCTTCCGGGATGGCCCATTCGTTGAGCGCTTCCCGCCAGAACGCCGCCGCGGTCGGCTCGTCGCCCACGACGGGAGGCTACCGCTCGGCAGGGTGCCGCGCGAACGGCGCGCAATTCGGGTGGCGCTGAGGCCTCCGGCCCGAAACGTCACGTACTACCGTTACGGGGTGCGCCGGATTCGGGCCGTCGGCCGAGGGGCCGGCCCGGTGCAGGCAGGAGACGGGAATCGGCGATGGTCACGATCGTGGCGCTCTTGGTGCTCTCCGGAATCGCCGGTGCCCTCGTCGTCTGGTCGATGTCGTGGGACGGAGCGTGGCCGGGCTCGGCGGATGCCGACGCGGACGCAGCTCACGCCAAGGACGCCGCGCCTCCGGGTGAGATGGCCGACGCCGTCCGCGCCGGCGACGACCACGACGGCGACGCGCCGTGGACCCGGGGCGCACCGTCGCGCCGGCCGGCCGCGCGAAGCGGCCACCGCCGGGCCGCGCGCGAAACGACCGCCGGGCCGAGCGGCGTCCCGGCGGCCGTCGAGATGATGGAGCACGGCGAGTCCTACGCGCCGCCGTCGATCCTCAGCCGCGTCTGGGCGATGTTCCGTCTCGTACTGGTCGTCGCCGTCACCTGCGGGGTCGTCGCCGGCGCGATCTACTGGGTCGCCTCGACCGTGTCGAAGGCCGTCGGCCACGCCGGCGGCTAGCGTCCGAGCCCCGGCTACTCGAAGGCCTTGAGGCCGGTGACCGCCTCACCGAGGATCAGCGTGTGGACTTCGCTGGTGCCCTCGTAGGTGAGCACCGACTCGAGGTTGTTCATGTGGCGGATCACCGGGTACTCGAGCGTCACCCCGTTCGCGCCGAGGATCGTGCGGGCCTCACGCGCGATGCGCAGCGCCTCGCGGACGTTGTTCAACTTCCCGAGGCTGACCTGCTCGGCTCGCAGCCGTTTCTGTTCCTTCATGCGTCCGAGGTGCAGCGCGAGCAGCATGCCCTTGTTCAGCTCGACCAGCATGTTCGCGAGCTTCTCCTGCGTCAGCTGAAAGCCGCCGATCGGCCGACCGAACTGCTCGCGCGTCTTCGCGTACTCAAGAGCGGACTCGAAGCACGCACGCGCCGCGCCCATCGCGCCCCACACGATCCCGAAGCGGGCTTCGTCTAAGCACGAGAGCGGCCCGCGCAGCCCCCTGGCACCCGGCAGCATCGCGTCCTCGGGGAGCCGCACGTCGTCCAGCACGAGCTCGGACGTGACCGAGGCGCGGAGCGACAGCTTGCGCTCGATCGGCGACGCGGAGAACCCGGGCGTGGCGGTCGGCACGACGAACCCGCGGACGCCGTCGTCGGTGCGAGCCCAGACCACCGCGACGTCGGCAATCGAGCCGTTCGTGATCCACATCTTGGTGCCGCGCAGGATCCAGTCGCCGCCGTCACGTCGGGCGCTCGTCCGCATGCTGCCCGGGTTGCTCCCGGAGTCGGGCTCGGTGAGGCCGAAGCACCCGAGCGCCTGCCCCTTCGCCATGCGCGGGAGCCATTCCTGCTTCTGCTCCTCCGATCCGAACTTCCAGATGGGGAACATCGCGAGCGAGCCCTGGACCGAGATGAACGAACGGAACCCGCTGTCGCCTGCCTCGAGCTCGAGGCAGGCGAGTCCGTAGCACACAGGTCCGAGCCCCGGGCAGCCGTAGCCGGTCAGGTGCATTCCGAGCAGTCCCAGGTCGGCGAGCTCGAGCGCGACGTCGCGCGGGAACTCGCCGCGCTCGAACCACTCCTGGATCCCCGGGAGAACACGGTCGCCGACGAACCGCCGCACGGTGTCCCGGACCATGCGCTCCTCGTCGGTCAGCAACGCGTCGAGGTCGAGGAAGTCCAGGGGCTTGAGCGGAGGCCGCGTCTCCGGGTCGTGGGACTGCGCGCGCTGCTCGGTCGTCGCCATGTGCGGCCTCACTCTACCGCGCTGCTCGGTGGCGGCTCCGTGCCGCGTATACTCGTGGGCGACAACGCAGCCGACGCGGAACGTGAGAGGAGGGAGGACCGATGAGCGAAACCACCGTCTTGGTTTCGACGCGGTCTCGTCCCTCCACGGAGACGCGCTAGGGCTCCCGGTCGTCCCGACCGCCGCCCGCGGCCGCCCCGGAGGGGCGGCCGTTTTTCGTCTACCGGTTCTGCTCACCTGACTCACGGAGGCCTGCGGTGTCCCAGTACGAGCAACGAGACGTCGACGACGACGGCGCCGGTTCACCCGAGCGCGTCGCGTTCGACCACTACTACGGCGAGGGGCTCGTCACCGACCTGGTGGCGCCCGTCAAGAGCGGCAAGGAGGCCGCTGTCTGGCTTTGTCGGGCGAACCGCGACCTCGCGGGCGCCGACCTCCTCGCCCTCAAGGTGTACCGAAACCGCGATCACCGCGGCTTCAAGAACGATCACGTCTACAAGGCAGGGCGCGTGCTCAAGGAGCCGCGCGATCGGAATGCGGTTCGTAAGAAGACTGCCTACGGGCGGAGCTTCGAGCAGGCGTGGTGGACCGAGCACGAATGGGAGGTGCTCCGGGCGCTGCACGCCGCCGGCGGCGATGTGCCGCGCCCGGTCGCTCGTACCGAGCAATCGCTGCTGATGGACTACGTCGGCGAGGAGGGCGTCCCGGCGCCGCAGCTGCGACATGTGGAACTGACGCGCGCCGAAGGCGAGGAGACAATCGACCGGATCCTCTGGAACGTCGAGCTGTTCCTCGGATCCAACTGGGTGCACGCCGACCTGTCGGCATTCAACGTCCTGTGGTGGGAAGGTGGCATCACGCTCATCGACTTCCCACAGGCCGTCGATCCGCGGTCGAACCTGAACGCCGCCGACCTGCTCGCCCGCGATCTGAGGCACGTCTGTGATCACTTCGCGCGCATGGGGGTCCGCCGTGACCCCGAGGCGCTCAGCCGCGGGTTGTGGATGGCGTTCGTGTTCGCGGAGCTGTAGCCGGGAAGCGCCGCTGGGGTAGGCTCGGGTCGGCGTGGGCGACGGCGACGTCAGACGGGCGAGCTTCGGACAGGAGGGCGGCGAGCTCTCGTACGGCTCGTACCTCAAGGTCCCCGAGCTGCTCGGGCTGCAGTCGCTGCGCTCGGACCCGCCGGCGCACGACGAGCTGCTGTTCATCGTGGTCCACCAGGCGTACGAGCTCTGGTTCAAGGAGATGCTGTTCGAGCTCGAGGCGGTGCGCGAGCGCCTCTTCGCCGGAGACCCGCCCGCGGCCCGGCACGCGCTGGCGCGCGTGCAAGCCGTCGAGCGCGTGCTCGTCGAGCACATCGGCGTCATCGAGACGATGACGCCTCAGGACTTTCTGGAGTTCCGGTCCCACCTCGCGCCCGGGAGCGGCTTCCAATCGGTGCAGTTCCGGGAGATCGAGGCCGTCTCCGGGTTGAAGGAGCCGGGGCTCGTCGCCTCGATGCAACCGTCGGCGGACGAGCGAGCCCGGCTCGAGCGCCGTTGGGCTGAGCCGACGGTCTGGGACGCGTTCTGCTCGCTCCTCGAGTCGAACGGCATGTCGATGCCGCCGGACGACGAGGGGACGCGCCGCGCGAGCCTCCTCGAGATGGCGCGCGCCGAGGACCACGCCCTCTTCTTCTTGTCCGACGACCTGCTGACGCACGACGAGCTCTTCGCCCGGTGGCGCTACCTGCACGTGCTCATGGTCGAGCGGCAGATCGGGTCGAAGTCGGGGACCGGCGGATCGAGCGGCGCATCGTACCTGCGCACGACCCTCGACAAGCGCTTCTATCCGGAGCTCTGGGCACTGCGTTCGTACCTCTGAAGGAGCGCTCGGCGACCGGATCGGGCGTTTTGCAGAGAACCCCGAACCCCCTAGGCCAAACGGTCAACCATCGGCGCCGGAGCGCCGATGGTTCTTGCGTATGTCTGCCTCACCCGAGCGCGGGCGGGGGGAGGCCGTCCTCGGAGCGGTCGTCTTCGCCGCAGAGCGGTTCCTCGACATCCCCGCATGGGAGGACGCCGCCGAGGAGGTGCTTGCCCACCTCGGCCCCGCTGCCGGCGCGCACCGCGTGACGATCCTTCGCAACGAGGTGGCGGTCGACGGGTCGATGACCGTCAACCCCGTCGCGGAATGGTGCGCCCCGGGGTTCGAGAAGAACCTCGAGCGAGCGTTCGATTCCGATCGCCCGTACGAGCCGGGCTACGAGCGCTGGATCAGCGAGCTCGGCTCGGGGCGCGTGCTCCAGGGGAAGGCGGAGGACTTCCCCGTCTCCGAGCGCGGCACGTTCACGACCTTCGGCATCAGGTCGGTGGTGATCGTTCCTCTGTTCTGCGGCGACCAGTGGTGGGGGTTCATCGGCGTTGACGACTGCGCCGAGAGCCGCGAATGGAATCCCGAGGTGGTCGACGGCCTCGTGCAGGCGGCAGCCGTCGTCGGGGCCGCCATCCGCCGGGCGCAGCGCGAGGACGACATGCGGCAGGCCGAGGAGAAGTTCCGAACGCTCGTCGAGCAGGTCCCGGCGGTGATCTACGTGGACCGCGCCGATCGCGTCGCCACCTCGTTGTACCTCTCGCCGCAGATCGAGAGACTGACCGGAACGACGCGCGACGAGCACCTGGCCGACCCCGAGCTGTGGCTGCGCGAGATCGAGCCCGCCGACCGCGAGCGCTGGCTGACGGAGTCACAGCGGGTGATCGAGCGCGGATTCGGCGAGTTCTCGCTCGAGTACCGGATCCGCGCGAAGGACGGCCGCGTGGTGTGGGTGCGCGACCACGCGGTCCTCGTGCAGGGCGAGTCCGGCGAGCCGCTGTACTGGCGCGGCGTGATCCAGGACATCACCGAACAGAAGCGGCTGGAACAGACCCTGGCGGAGAGCGAGCAGCGGTACGTCGGCGTGCTCGAGGCTTCGCCCCACGGCGTCATGATCCACGCGGAGGGCGTCATCCAGTTCGCGAACGACAACGTCGCCGCCATGCTCGGAGCCGCCAGCCCGGCTGCCCTCATCGGGATTCCGCTCCTGGACGTGATCGCACCCGACTTCCGGGACGTCGTGTCGGACAGAATGCGCCGGCAGGTCGACACGGGTCTCCCGAACCCGCGGCAGGAGCAGCGGATGCTGACCCTCGAGGGCAGGGAGATCGAGGTGGAGGTCGCCTGCGCGCCGCTGATGCATCAGGGCCGCCCGGGCGGGATCGCGGTCATCCGCGACCTGTCGCAGCGCGACAACACCGAGCGCGCCCTGCGCGAGGCCGAGGCGAAGTTCCGCACGCTGGTCGAGCAGCTGCCGGCCATCGTGTACATGGCCGAGTTCGAGCCGGCGGGTTCGTGGCTGTACGTGAGCCCGCGTATCGAGCAGATCCTCGGCTACACGGCGGACGAGTGGGCGTCCGACCCGAACCTGTTCGACGAGCGCATCCATCCCGAGGACGAGCCGGCATATCGCGCGGCCGAGGCGTACACGCGCTCGTCGGGACAGCCGCTCAGCGTCGAGTACCGGATGTTCGCGCGCGACGGCCGGGAGGTGTGGTTCCAGGACCAGGCAGTCGCCGTCCGCGACTCGTCCGGCAGGTCGCTGTTCCATCAGGGGATCATGTACGACGTCACGGAGGGCAAGCGTGCCGAGGCGGCGCTCGTGCGCGGCCTCCAGCGCGAGCAGGAGGCCGCCGAGGAGCTCCGCGCGCTCGAGGAGCTGCGCAACCGCTTCCTCACTGCCGTGGCCGGCGAGCTGCGGACCCCGCTGACCGCGGTGCTGGGGTACTCGCTCACGCTGGCACGCAAGGACATGGAGCTGTCGTCGTCGGACCGCGAGGACATCGCGGAGCGCCTGGCCGCGAGCGCACGCCGGCTCGAGAAGCTCCTCGCGGATCTGCTCGACGTGGATCGTCTGGCGCGCGGCGTGCTGGAGGCGGCGCTCACGCCGATCAACCTCGGCGACCTCGTTCGCCGGGTGGTCGCCGAGATCGACCTTGGGACCCGTTCCGTCACCGTCGAGGTCGACCCGGTCGTCGCGAGCGTCGACGGCACCAAGGTCGAGCGCATCCTCGAGAATTTGCTGTTGAACGTTGCCCGGCACACCCCGCCTGAGACGCGCGTGTGGGTGAGGCTCCAACAGACCGACGAAGGGGTGGTGCTGAGCGTCGACGACGACGGCCCGGGTGTCCCCGACGAGTCGAAGCGGGAGATCTTCCGCGCATTCGAGGGCGTGGCGAACACGGGCGCGCTCCCCGGCACCGGCATCGGGCTCGCCCTCGTGGCGGGTTTCGCCGAGCTGCACGGCGGCCGCGCGTGGGTCGAGGATCGTCCCGGCGGGGGCGCGTCGTTCCGCGTGTTGCTGACGGTCACGGCGCGCGAAGAGGCCCGCGCGGCCTCCTGAGTCGGCTTGCGTCAGCCGCCCGTCGAGCGACCTCGAACGCGGGCACGAAGCGCGCGCTTGTCGAACTTCCCCACGCTGGTCTTCGGGATCTCGCCGACGAACAGCACCTCGTCCGGGAGCCACCACTTCGGGAACCGAGGAGCGAGGAACGCGACCAGCTCGTCCGCCGTGGCCGACGCGCCCTGCCGAAGGACGACGAACGCGATCGGCCGCTCCTGCCACCGCTCGTGGGGGGCCGCCACGACGGCCGACTCGAGCACGGCGGGGTGACCCGCCAGCGCCGACTCCAGCTCGATTGTCGAGATCCACTCGCCACCGGACTTCACCAGGTCCTTCGACCGGTCCGTCAGCCGGATCGAGCCGGATGCGTCCACGACGGCGACGTCGCCGGTGTGCAGCCAGCCGTCGCCGGTCTCCGGGGAAGATGCCGCCGGATGCTCGTCTGCGCGGAAGTAGCCGTCCGCCACCCAGTTCCCGCGGACGAGGAGCTCGCCCATGCTCGCGTCGTCCCACGGCGTCTCGGCTCCCTGCTCGTCGACGACGCGCGCCCGGATCCCCGGAACCGGGCGTCCTCCCCTGGACAGCACCTGCCAGCGCTCCGAGGGGGCGAGGGCGTTCGCGGCGACGCTGGAGGCGATCGCGGCCAGCGGGCTCGTCTCCGTCATGCCCCACCCCTGCACGAGACGCACGCCGTGACGTTCGTCGAACGCCTGGACGAGCGAGGGCGGAAGCGGGGCGCCGCCGCTCTTGATCATCCGGATCGACGTCAGGTCGTGGGGGCAGGTCTCGAGATGGCGCAGGAGATCGATCCACACCGTGGGAACGCCGGCCGCCACCGTCACGCCTCGGGTCTCGACGAGCTGCCCGACGACGTGGGCATCGGCGCCGGCGCGCCCCGTGAACACCTGGGCCGCGCCGGCAAGGGTGGCCGCGTGCGGGAATCCCCAGCCGTTGGCGTGGAACATGGGGACGACGGGCAGGACGGTGTCGGCGGACGTGAGCCCGATGACCTCGGCCTGGTTCACCATGAACGCGTGCAGGACCAGGGCGCGATGGGAGTACAGCACGCCCTTCGGCCGTCCGGTCGTTCCCGAGGTGTAGCACAGGAGCGCCGCCTCATCCTCGTTCAGATCGGGCCACGCAAACGTGAGGTCGGCGCGTCGGATGAGGTCTTCGTAGAGCGTGTCCCCCGACGCGGCGGTGTCGCCGTGGAGGTCGTCCATGACGACGACGTGCTCCAGCGAAGGAACCTGTCTCCGGACCGGCCCGAAGGCGTCCATGAGCGACGCGTCGACGAACGCGACCCGATCGCCGGCGTGGGCCACGATCCAGGCGATCTGATCGGGGTGCAGGCGGACGTTCAGTGTGTGCAGGACGGCCCCGGCGCCGGGGACGGCGAAGTACAGCTCGAGGTGCCGCGCGGAATTGCGGGCGAACGTCGCCACCCGGTCGCCCGAGCCGATGCCCAGGTCGGCGAGGGCCGAGGCGAGCCGGCGGGACCGCTCACCGACGTCGGCGTACGACTCGGCCGCGAGTTCCGCGTCGGGCTCGTGGGTCGCGACGATTCCCTCCGGGAAATAGGCGGCCGCTCGCTCCAGGAACCGCGTCAGGATCAGCGGGTCGTGCTGCATCAATCCGCGCATGGTCGCTTCCTGCCCACGTCTTTCTTGGTCCGCGTCGTTGACTCGTGACCGGCTCGGGCGGATTCTACGGCGAGCGACACTCGCAGACCGGCCTGTCCCGAAGGGGGAACCATGGATCGCGTCCCAGCCCCGGAGCCCTATCCGGTGGCCCAACCCACCCCGACGTCATCCGCAACGAGCGGCCACAACCCAGCCTTGATCCTGTTCGGGATCGGTGGGCTGATGGTGGCCATCGGCGGATTTCTCCCACGGGCAGAGTTGTCCGTGGGCCCCATCGGCGTCGTGCAAACGAAAGGCGTTGCGATCGGGCTGGTGCTCATCGGAGCACTGATGGTGTTCCGCGCGTTCCAGGTCTACAGTCGCAGCAGCGGCAGCGGTGGCGCAGCCATCCTGTTCGTCGGCCCCGCCGTCGCGTTCGGTCTGCTCATCTACGAGTTCGCCACCGCCAAGAGCGACCTGAGCAACTGGGCGACGACGACGGGTGCCCAGCAACTCGCCACGCAGTTCCACGTCCCGGTCTCCGAGGTTTCCTCTCGCATCCAGGCGCTCCTCAGCTCCGGACAGACGCATGTGACGTACAAGGCTGGGCTGTACGTCGCGTTGATCGGCGCGGTGCTCTCGCTCGTAGCCGCAATCTGGGCGTGGATGACGGGCCGGGGGGCACAGCAGGTTCCCGCGGGGCCGGGGTGGGCGACACCGGCTCCCGCGTCGCCCGGCGTTCCGCTCGCGCCGAACTCTCCCGCGCCCGGGGCCCCGGCGGCTCCGCCTCCCAGCGACTGGACGGCCCCGCCCGCAGGTTGGACCGCACCGTCGACGAGCACACCGAGCCCGCCGACGAGCACACCGAGCCCGCCGACGGCCCAGCCGGCGACCTCGCCGCCTGCGACCCCGCCGGCTCCGGCTCAGCCGCCGGAAGAGCCGGAATCCTTCCCGCCTCCTCCGCCGGCGCAGTCCGGGTGAACGGCACGCGGACCGGATCGAATTCGCGACCGATCGTACGAAAGGTGGATCAACCGCCTCAGGCAGGACAACGCAGGGAGTGGGGGGAATCCCTCTAGCAGCGCGGTACGCCGGGGTGATATACAGGCTGGGTAGGGGTTTGGGCGCGTCGCCGGCAGCGAGGGGATGCGGTGGGGGTCGAGACAACTGCCCGCGTCATCGTGGCAGATGGACAATCACTGGTTCGTCAGGCGCTCCGCATTGCGCTGGAGGCGCAACCCGATCTCGACGTCGTCGGCGAAGCGCATTCGGGCTGTCAGGCAGTCGCCGAGGCGAGCCGCGCCGCCGCGGACATCGCCCTTGTTTCGATGGAGCTTCCACGTTGTGACGGGATCGAAGTTGCGCTCCGAATCTCACAAGAGGTGGCGCACTGCCAGGTCCTGGTCATCGGGCAGAACGGCGACCCGCACCACGTGCTGGAGGCTCTCGAGGCAGGCGCCAGCGGCTATGTCTCGAGGGACCAGCCCATCAGCGAGCTCATCGAGGCACTTCGAGCGGTGAGGCGGGGAGAGACCGTCCTTCCCCAGACGATGCTCGGATCCGTGCTTCGAACTCTCATCTCGCGCCGGCGTGAGGAACGGGAAGCAGCAGCCCTCCTGTCGACTCTCAGCAAACGCGAACGCGAGGTGTTGACCCTCCTCGGTGGGGGTCTCGGCCACAACGAGATCGCCCGCGAGCTGTACATCAGTCCCGAAACGGCGCGAACGCACATCAAGGGGATCCTCTTGAAGCTCGGCGTTCATTCCCGCCTGGAGGCTGCCGCTCTCGCCCGCAAGAGTGGGCTCGCCCACGAGGCCGAAGGAGCGAACGCGTGACGGAGGCAGAATGCCGGCGCCCGGTGCGCAGAGCAGGTCTTCGGCAGCACAGAGTCACCTCCGGCGTCACGCTCGTGGAGGTGGGCACACACAGGGCTCACCGGCTGAACCATACGGCCGCGGCGATCTGGGACCTGTGCGACGGCAGCACGTCGGCTCAGGAGATGGTCGAGGCGGTGTGCGACCTGTCCGGCATGCCTCCCGATGTCATCGAGGAAGACGTGGCGGGGATCTTGTCGCAGCTCGATCGGGAAAAGCTCATCGTGTGGAACGAGGGGTGATCGATGGCTGCGTTGAAGCCCAAGGCGCGCACCGATCTCCCCATGGTGGAGCTCGACGGGGAGTTGGTCATCTACGACGAGCACGGAAAAGGGCTGCACCACCTCAATCCGACGGCCACCGTGGTCTACCGGTGCTTCGACGGGCAGAGCACGGTCCGCGAGATCACCGATGACATCGCCGAGGTCTCAGGGTTACCGCCGGACCGAGTGGAGCGCCAAGTCCGACGACTGCTGAAGGACTTCAGGGAACAGGGCTTGATCGAGGGTCTACCGATCGTCGCCGAAGGGAGCCCCAATGGCCAGAGATGACGAGGACGCGGAAGGACGAGAGGGTCACGAGCACCACGACCACCACGACCATCAGGTCGGTGCCGAGCACGAGCATCGCCCCGCGAGCGAGCGCGAACACTCCGGCAGCCCCTGAGAGAACAAACTGGACCGCCTCGGGTGGGCGGTGGGACATTCTTTTCGGGTCGGCGAGCAGCAGATCGGGGTTCGCTCGACCTCGGCTGC
This sequence comes from Actinomycetota bacterium, assembly GCA_035623615.1. Lineage (GTDB taxonomy): Bacteria > Actinomycetota > UBA4738 > UBA4738 > UBA4738 > DASPTB01. The sequence continues at coordinate 2,135 of DASPTB010000229.1, read as the reverse complement.
CTTCGGCGCATGGGCCAAGGAGGCGCTGCGGGACTACTGGGTGCCTGATCCGCCACTGGACTTCGACTTCTCCGTCGTCGTGGGCGAGGCGCCTGACGGGGCGAAGCGATCGAGGCAGTACCACATCCTCTACAGAAGCACCCTGACGGTCATCCGAAGCTTCGACCTCGAGGAGATCGGGCGAGCTCTCGTGGGAGAGGTCGCGAGGCTTCGCTTCTACGAACGCGACGACGCCGTCTACGCGGAGGCCGGGCTGCTGTGGAAGGGCGACGCGGTGGCCCTCATCCCCGGGACCTCCTCGCTCTATGTCGCCTCGGTCGGTCGCAGCCTTCACCGCGCCGGATATGAGTTGTCGGATCAGTCCTGGGTGGTCATCGAGCCCTCCGGAAGAATCCTCCCGCCGGGCCCCCACCTGGGGATCGATCAGCAGGTATTGGAGGAGCTGCGGGGGCTGGAGCCAGTTGGCGGGAAATCCGATCGCCGTCGGCTCGAGGCTCCGACCAGGCCGGACGTCGTTTGCTCGATCGGCTGGGACTCCGGCCTGGCGGAGGTCTCGCATGCTGTCGCCGTGCACCGGTTGGCCACGCACGTCATGAACCTCCCCCAGCTGCAACAGCGTGGCCTGGATGCGCTGGCAAAGCTGGTCGTGCCCGCCCGATGCTTCGAGGTTGGCGCAAATGGCGCCCAGGAGACCCTTGACGGCTTCGGTGCCGCCCTTGAATTGGCCTCTACGTAGGAAAAACCACCCGTCGGCGAGGCGCGAATTACCCCCGCTGGGCGCCGAGATTACCCTCGATGGGCGGCTGACCTCTCCGCCATCCGGGTCAGACTACGGTCGTTCGTTCACTCATGCCACGAGGGGGGGTGAGAAATGGCTGAGGAGAAGACGATGGAGACTCAGGACAGGGGGATCTCCCGGCGGAAGCTGCTGAAGAGTGCGGGGGTCGTCGGTGCGGTTGCCTGGGCGGTGCCGGCGCTCACCAGCTTCGAGACGCCGGCGTTCGCTTCCACCGCGAACAAGAGCTGCGCATCGATTCCCTTCCAGCAGGCAGGCGGATCGTGTGCCCAGTGCAGCACCGCGACGTTGGGATGTGGCGGGGACAGCTCCTGCGCATGTCACATCAACGTGAAGGGTTGCTGCTTCTGCGGAGCCAACGCGTCCTGCAGCGCCTTGCCGACCTGTACGACCTCGAAGACCTGCCCGAAAGGATGGCAGTGCGTGCTCACCTGCTGCTCGACCACGCAGCTGTACTGCCAGCCTCCCTGTGGGTTCAAGGGAGCCATGCCTGCCAAGAAGGGCGAGCGCACGGCGAACGCCGCCCGCTAGGCGGAGTTTCGACAGGGCCCCCAAAGGGGGCCCTGTCGACTCTCTGAAGGGGCTTTCCGAGCTGGCTTCGCTGCTCTGGTGACAGCCGATCCCTACAGCCAATCGCGCAGGCCGCTGCCAATTTTCAGATTCGTACGCCGTCCCGTCCGGCCCCGCCGGTCGATTTCCGGCTCCGTTCTTCGTCGTTAGGGTGGAGCGACGAGCGGCGTCGCCTGGCGGAAGGGAGAGCGGCCCTTGAAGTACGCGCTGCTGATCTACGACGATCCGAAGGCGTGGGCTGACGCGGATGAGGCGTCGAGGAGCGCCATGATGGAGGAGTACGGCAAGTTCTGGGACGACCTGGACAAGAAGGGGATGATCCGCGGCGGCCAGCAGCTCGCGCCGCACACGTCTGCGACGGTCGTCAGCGCCGAGAACGGCACGACCCTCACGACCGACGGTCCCTACGCTGAGACCAAGGAGCAGCTTGGGGGGTTCTTCGTCATCGAATGCGGCACCCTCGATGAGGCTATCGAGGCGGCGTCACAGATCCCCTCGTTGAAGATCGGCGGGCAGGTGGAGGTCAGGCCAATCGTCGACATGTAGCCGTCCGGGAACGCATCGATCCTGGCAACGCGGGGGCCCGTCGTGAGACTCACGACGGGTCCCCGCGCGAACGAGTGCGGGCCGGCGGACCGACTCCCGTCTAGCAGTAGACGATCAAGTGGAACGGCCGATCGGCTTGCGTGCCGGTGAGGTCGAACGTTTGCACGAAGACCCCGTCCGGGTTGCCCGCGCGGCCCGCGACCGTGGCGGTGCCCTGAGCGGG
>DASPTB010000058.1:0-8307 GCA_035623615.1 Actinomycetota bacterium | reverse complement strand
CGTTCGGTGATGTGCTCGCCCACGCGAATGGCGTTGGCCATGGCGGTGAGCGCCGGGTTCACCGCCCCGATGCTCGGGAAGAAGCTCGTGTCGACGACGTAGAGGTTGTCGAGCTCGTGCGCCTTGCAGTTGGGGTCCAGCGCGGACGTCGCCGGGTCGTCGCCGAACCGAACCGTTCCCGCCTGATGCGCGCATCCCGCGATCGGGATGCTCATGTTCATGTAGAAGTTCTTGCCCAGCACGTGGTGCTGCGCCAGCCCGACGTGGTTCAGGATCTTCCGCAGCTCGTGGTAGAGGCGGTTCGCCTCTTCGTCGTTGGACGACCTGTACGCGAGGTGGACGTTGCCCTCACCGTCGAGCGTCACCCGGTTGTCGGGAAGGGGAAGGTCCTCGGTCGTCAGCCAGAAGTCCACGGCGTGGCGAGCCGTCTCGGCGAGGCTCCAGTGCGGCGCCAGCTTCGTGAGCTTCGGCTCCTCGCCCTTCATCGCCTCGGCGTTGGACTTGCCGACCATCTGGATCTGGCCGATCGGCCAGTCGTAGTCGTCGGCGCCGAAGTAGAAGTCGTTCAGGCCCAGGGTCTTCTGGAACACCGTGTCGTTGGGCTCCTTCCCCAGCGCCACCACGGCCTTGCTGTTGTGGAACATGTAGTTGCGCCCAACCTGGTCCGAGCCGTTGGCGAGACCGTTCGGGTGCTTGTCGTTCGCGGACGCGAGCAGGATCTTCGCGCTGTTCGCCGCGCCCGCCGAGAGCGCCACGATGTCTGCCTCGTAGGTCTCCTGCTTCCCGTCACGGGAGACGACGACGCCGGTGACGGCGCCGCCGCCGGCGTCGGTTTCGAGCTTGACGACCTCCGAGCCCACCAGGAGCGTCACGTTCGGCCGATCGATGATCGGGCGGACCGAGATCGTCTCGGCGTCGGACTTCGCGTGCACCAGGCAGGGGTAGCCGTCGCACCACGTGCACCGGATGCACGTGCTCTTCGCCCGCTCGGCCTCGTCCAGCAGGATGCCGCAGGGCGCGTGGAACGGGTGATAGCCGCCCTTGGCGAGGTCGTGGTAGAGCTGTGCGATCCGGGACTCGTGCGAAACCGCCGGCCAAGGGTAGTCCTTGCTCCGGGGACCTTCGATGGGGTCCTCGCCGGCGTTGCCGTGGACCTGGTAGAGCCACTCGGCCTTCGTGTAGAACGGCTCGAAGTCGTCGTAGGACAGAGGCCACGCCGGCGAGATGCCGTCGACGTGCTTGAGCTCCTGGAAGTCCTTGGGGCGCAATCGGTACAGCGCCGCTCCGTACATCTTCGTGGCGCCGCCGACGAAGTAGTGGACCTGCGGCTGGAACGCCTTCCCGGCCGAGTCGAACCACGTGTCCTTCGAGATGTATTTCCCGTCCTCGAAGACGGCCTTCGCCTCCCAGTTGTCCAGCTCGCGGGGCAGGAAGTCGCCGCGCTCGAGCATCAGGATGCGCTTCCCAGACGGGGCCAGCGTGTGCGCGAGCGTCCCGCCTCCCGCGCCCGTGCCGATGACGATCACGTCGTAGCGCTCGCTCACGTGGATTCCTTTCCCTTGTCGTCGATGTCGTCGTCGCCGGCGCCCCAGTCGATCCGAGCCGCGTCCGACCGGTCGAGCACCTGCGCCGCGCGCGCCTTGCTGAAGTAGTCCCATGCCCAGCTGACGAAGGCCTCCAAGCGCTGCCCCCCGCCGCCGCTCAGCAGGACCACGTGCACGCCGAGCCACGCGGAGAACGCGATCGCGCCGTGGAGCTCGTGCCGGTGCTCGCCGACCTCGGCGACGGCCGCGCCCTTGCCGATCATCGCCATGATGCCCTTGTCGTGGTAGTGGAACCCGCGCCGTGGCTTCCCCTCGATGTCGGCGAGGATGTTCTTCGCCGCCCACTGCCCGGACTGGAGCGCGACGGAACCGAGCTGGGGGAACGGGCCACCCTCCGAGCTCGGGATGTTCGCGAAATCGCCGAGGGCGTAGACCTTCGGGAACTCCGGCACCGTGAGGTCGGGCTCGACGTCGATGCGCCCGCCGCGGCCCTGGCCGACCCCGACGCTGCCGGCGAGCGGCGCCGCCATCAGGCCACCGCCCCAGATGACGCAGCGAGTTGGGATCGAGGTGCCGTCGGACAGGGACACCGCGTCGTCGCGAATCTCGGTGACGCCGGTCCCGAGCCGCAGCTGAACGCCGCCCCGCTGGAGCGCCTTGGCGGCGTACTCGTGCGCCTTGTCGGAGAACGGCGCGAGGACCGCGTGGCCGTGGTCGACGAGGATGATCTTCGAGCGCTGGACGGCGAGGTCGTGGTACTCGGTCGGCATGACGTCGCGGATCATCTCCGACAGCGCGCCCGCGACTTCGGTGCCGGTGGCGCCGGCCCCCACGATGACGAACGTCAGCGCCCCGCGGTCGATCAGCGAGGGGTCCTTGTCGGCGTCCTCGTAGAGGGCGATGATGCGCGAGCGGAGGCGCTGGGCGTCGTCGAGGGAATACAGAGGGAAGCTGTGCTCGGCGCCCGGCGTGCCGAAGAAGTTCGGCTGGCTCCCGGCCGCGACGACGAGATAATCGCCTTTGATCGATCCGCCGTCGTCGAACGTCACCGACCGCGCGTCGGGGTCCGCGGCGACGACCTTCGTCATCTTCACGTCGACGTTCGGGTGCTTGCGAAACCCCTGGCGGATGTCGAACGCGATGTCGGTGGTGGCGAGCTGTGCCGTCGCGACCTGGTACAGCAGTGGCTGGAACTGGTGGTAGTTGTGCTGGTCGAGCAGCGTTACCCGGACGTCGTGCTTGGCCAGCTCACGCGCACATCCAAGGCCGGCGAACCCCGCCCCGACGATCACGACATGGGGGGTTCTCCCGGAGTCCTTCTCGCTCTCACTCACCGCAAGCCTCCCCTGCAGCGATCACGGGCAAGGGGACCATCACCCCGCGCTTCGATCATCATTCCGATCGGATGAAAGTCGAAGGTGACGGGAACATGAACGATCCGCCCGCACGATCGCTTCATCCCATCCGGACGATGCCTTTCCGACTGTGTCGGCATGGGATGAACCCACAGGGAGAGGAGACCGGTATGGCACTGCCAATCGAGGACTACGGAATGATCGGGGACACGCACACGGCTGCCCTGGTCGGCGCCCATGGATCGATCGACTGGCTCTGCCTGCCCCGGTTCGACGCGCCCGCCTGTTTCGCCGCCCTTTTGGGGACGGAGGACAACGGGTTCTGGCAAATCGCGCCTGCCGACGAAAGCGCGGAGTCGACGCGGCGGTACCGCGGCCCGAGCCTGGTGCTCGAGACCGAGTTCCGCACCCAACACGGCGACGTTCGGGTCATCGACTGCATGCCGCCGCGGCGTGAGCACCCGCGAATCGCGCGCGTCGTGGAGGGAGTTCGCGGGTCCGTTCCGATGAGGACGCGGTTCAAGCCCCGGTTCGACTACGGACGGATCGTCCCCTGGATCAGCCGGTCGGGGGGCGTCCTCCACGCCACGGCGGGACCGGACGCGCTCGAGCTCCGGAGCGACGTCCCGCTGCGAGGCCACGACATGGAGCACTCTGCCGACTTCACCGTGACGGCCGGCCAGCGCGTCGGCTTCGTCCTCAGCTCGCACTCATCCTGGGACAAGCCGCCGGTCGAGCTCGACGCATGGACCGCCGCCTCCGACACCGAGGCGTGGTGGCGCGAGTGGGCCGGCCGCTCGACGTACCAGGGAGACTGGGCGGACGTCGTCGAGCGCTCGTTGATCACGCTCAAGGGCCTGACCTACGAGCCCACCGGCGGCATCGTCGCGGCCGCGACGACGTCGCTGCCGGAGTTCCTCGGCGGCGTCCGGAACTGGGACTACCGTTTCTGCTGGCTGCGCGACGCGGCGCTCACGCTCGACGCGCTGATGGACGCCGGGTACGTGTCGGAGGCGGAGCGCTGGCGCGACTGGGTCCTGCGCGCGGTCGCCGGCGACCCGGAGGACCTCCAGATCATGTACGGACTCGGCGGCGAGCGCCGGCTCGACGAGTACGAGCTCGATTGGCTCCCCGGCTACGAGGGGTCCAAGCCGGTCCGCGTCGGCAACGCCGCTTCGGGCCAGCTCCAGCTCGACGTGTACGGGGAGCTGAGCGACGCGCTGTACCGCGCGCGGATGCTCGGCATGCCGGTGGCGACGCACTACAAGGACATGCTCGTGAAGATCCTCGAGTGGCTCGAAGGGCACTGGAAGGAGCCCGACGACGGCCTGTGGGAGGTGCGCGGCCCTCGGCGGCATTTCGTCCACTCGAAGGTGATGGCGTGGGTGGCCGTGGATCGCATGGTGCGATCGATCGAGGCGGGGCACTTCGACGCGCCGGGCGACCGGCTCCGGAAGGTTCGCGACGAGATTCACAAGGAAGTGTGCGACAAGGGATACGACGCGGAGCGGAACACGTTCACGCAGTACTACGGCTCCAAGCAGCTCGACGCGGCGCTGCTGCTGATCCCTCAGGTGGGATTCCTTCCGGCGTCGGACCCCCGCGTCGTCGGGACCGTCGAGGCGGTGCAGAGTGAGCTCCTGCGGGACGGGTTCGTGATGCGCTACATCCCCGACAAGAACGCGGCCGACGGGCTGCCGCCCGGCGAGGGCGCGTTCCTCGCGTGCAGCTTCTGGCTGGTCGACGACCTCGCCATGATCGGTCGCCGGAAGGAGGCCGTGGAGCTGTTCGAGCGCCTGCTGTCGCTGCGCAACGACCTCGGACTCTTCTCGGAGGAGTACGACCCCGTGAACAAGCGGCTGATCGGGAACTTCCCCCAGGCGTTCACGCACCTGACGCTGATCTCCAGCGCGAAGGCGCTGTCGGACGGCGGGCTTCCCTCCCGCTCGCAGGGAGGGAACGGGTCGTCGTGACCGGGCCGGCGGAGCAGTCGCCGCCGCCGGCCGGTCGCCAGCACGAGATCCGCCACGGCGACCAGGTGGCGGTCGTGTGCGAGGTCGGCGCGACGCTGCGGCGCTACGCGGCCGGGGGCGAGGAGGTGCTCGACGGCTTCGACGTCGCCGATCGCTCCACCGCCGGCCGGGGGCAGATTCTCGCGCCGTGGCCCAACCGGCTCGACGGGGGTCGGTACACGTTCGAGGGTCGCGAGGGCCGGGCTGCGCTCGACGAACCCGAGGCCGGAAACGCGATCCACGGGCTCGTGCGGTGGCTCCCGTGGCGGGCGGTCTCACAAGACGAGCACGCCGTGGAGCTCGCCTGCGTCGTGCCGCCGCAGCCCGCGTACCCGTGGCGAGTTGAGCTCGGCGTCGAGTACCGGCTGAGCGGCGATGGGCTCGCGGTCTCGGCCCGGGCGACGAACGCTTCGGATGCGGCCTGCCCCTTCGGGATCGGGTTCCACCCGTACGTGCGAGCCGGCGAGGGGGTGGTCGATACGGCGACGCTCGCCGTGCCCGCGGGTCGGCGGTTGGTGAGCGACGAGCGGGGGTTGCCGGTGGGCGACGAAACGGTCGCCGGAACCGCGTTCGACTTCCGCGAGCCGCGCCCGATCGCGGACACGAAGCTCGACACCGCCTTCACCGATCTCGCCGTGGACACCGACGGGCGGGCGCGGGTCGAGGTGCGAGGCGATGCCGGCCGGGGCGTCGATCTCTGGGCAGGCCCGGAGTTCGGCTACCTGATGGTCTACACGGGCGACACGCTCGACCCGGAGTCCCGTCGCCGCCGGGGAGTCGCGATCGAGCCGATGACCTGTCCGCCGAACGCGCTGCGGACCGGGACCGACCTCATCCGTCTCGCCCCAGGAGAGTCCTGGCAGGGCGACTGGGGCATCCAGCCGCGAGGAACCTAGCCGATGCCGGCACGTCGGTGTTTTCATCCGAACCGGAGGATGCCCGAGGTTCGCCCGAGCGATTGGGTGGGAAGCGCATGACTACACTCGACCTGTCGCGTCTTCAATTCGCCACCACCTCGATCTATCACTTCCTGTTCGTCCCGGTCACGATCGGCCTGGCCTTTCTGGTCGCGCTCCTCAACACCGCCTGGGTCCGCCACCACGACGAGGCCTATCTGCGGCTGACCAAGTTCTTCGGGACGCTGCTGCTCATCAACGTCGCGATCGGGGTCGTCACCGGCCTCATCCAGGAATTCGAGTTCGGGATGAACTGGTCCACGTACTCGAGGTTCGTGGGCGGCGTCTTCGGGGCCCCGCTCGCGATCGAGGGCCTCGCCGCGTTCTTCCTCGAATCGACGTTCCTCGGGCTCTGGATATTCGGGTGGGGCAGGCTCCCCGAGCGCGTCCACCTGCTGACGATCTGGGCCGTGTCGCTCGGCACCGCCCTGTCGGCCGCGTTCATCATGGCGGCCAACTCGTGGATGCAGCACCCCGTCGGCTACCAGATCGTGGACGGGAAGGCGGAGCTGACGAGCATCTGGGCGGTCATGTCGAACCCGGTGTTCGTGTGGGGGTACCTTCACGTCCTCCTCGCGTCGCTCGTGACCGGAAGCCTCATCATGCTGGCCGTGTCGGCCTGGCACCTGCGGCGAGGCTCGGAGACCGAGATCTTCCACAAGACGGCCGCGATCTCGATCGTGGTGCTTCTGCCGGCGATCACGTTCGGCATGATGGTCGGCAGCCACCTTGGCGTCATCGAGACCACGTACCAGCCGATGAAGGTCGCCGCGATGGAGGCGCAGTGGACCAACTGCGGGCCGTGCTCGTTCTCGGTCATCCAGGTCCGCGGCGGGAATGAGGACGAGACCCCGACCAAAATCATCGAGATCCCGCACCTGCTGTCGCTGCTGGCGACGGACTCGTGGAACGGTCACGTGGAGGGTCTGACCTCGCTCAACCAGCAGTACCAGCAGAAGTACGGGCCCGGGAACTACGTCCCGAACGTGTTCATCCAGTACTGGTCGATGCGCGTGATGGCCTACATCGCGACGATCGTGTTCCTGCTCGCCGCGTGGGGCGTCTGGCTCCTGTGGCGGCGCAAGCTCGAGACGAACCGGTGGTTCCTCTGGGCGGCCGTCTGGGCGGTGTTCCTGCCGTTCCTCATGAACACGGCGGGCTGGATGCTGACCGAGAACGGCCGCCAACCCTGGATCGTCCAGGGGCTGCAGCTCACGAAGAACGGCGTGTCGGCGTCGATCAGCGCGACCGACGTATGGATCAGCCTGTCGGTGTTCGTCCTGCTGTACGTGGTCTTCGGCGTCATCGACGCGAGGCTCATGGTCCGGTACTCGAAGCAGCAGCTCGCGCCCGCCCCGGAGCTCGACGAGGAGGGTTCGCCCGTGGTCGCCATGTCGTACTGAGGAGCCGCCGATGCCGTTTCAGATCTTTTGGTTCATCCTCATCGCGGTCCTGTGGACCGGCTTCTTCGTCCTCGAAGGCTTCGACTTCGGCGTGGGCATGCTCAAGGGCTTCGTCGGAAAGACCGACGACGAGCGTCGCGTCGCGATCAACACGATCGGACCCCTGTGGGACGGGAACGAGGTCTGGCTGATCGTCGCCGGGGCGTCGATGTTCGCCGCCTTTCCGGAGTGGTACGCGACGATGTTCAGCGCGTTCTACCTGGCCCTCGTGGTGCTGCTGGTCGCGCTCATCCTGCGCGGGCTCTCGTTCGAGTACCGGGGGAAGCGCGACACCGCGCGGTGGCGGAGCGGGTGGGACACGTCGTCGGCGATCGGGAGCCTGGTCGCTCCCTTGCTGATCGGCGTCGCGCTCGGCGACCTGCTCGTCGGCCTGCCGATCAACTCGAGCTTCGAGTACACCGGCACCTTCTGGAACCTGCTCACGCCGTACGGCCTGTTCACCGGCGTAACCCTGGCGCTGCTCTGCGTCGTGCACGGGGCGACGTTCCTGTCCCTGAAGGCGACCGGCGAGGTTCGCGATCGCGCCGACCTCCTGGCTCGGCGGTTCGCCCCGATTGCCGCCGTCGTGGTCCTCGCATGGTTCCTGTGGACGCAGATCACGATCAGCGAGGGCGTCATCCCCGGGCTCATCCCCGTGTCGGCGGTCGGCGCGATCGTCGCCGTCGTGTGGCTGCTGCGCGAGAAGCGGGATGGGTGGGCGTTCGCGATGACGACGTACGCGATCGGAGCGACCGTGCTGTCGATCTTCGTGGACCTCTACCCGCGCGTCATGGTCTCGAGCACCAACTCGGCGTACAGCCTGACCGTCAAGAACGCCGCCTCGGGCGCGTACGCGCTCAAGGTCATGACGGTTGTCGTGATCCTCTTCCTGCCCTTCGTGCTGCTGTACCAGGGCTGGACCTACTACGTGTTCCGCAAGCGGGTGTCGGTCGCGGATCTCGAGGGCGGCGAGGAGTCGCAGGATGCGGCGGCGCCCC
>DASPTB010000220.1:0-7955 GCA_035623615.1 Actinomycetota bacterium | reverse complement strand
GCAGCGGTTCCTCGACCTGACGCTGCGCGTCGTGCCGGGCGTCTTCGTGCCGCGGCCCGAGACCGAGATCCTCGCGACGACCGCGATCGACCTGATCGCCGACGTCGACGACCCCGTGGTCGTCGATGTCGGCACCGGGACGGGCGCCGTGGCGCTCGCGGTGAAGTCGCGCCGGCGCGATGCAAGGGTCGTGGCCACCGACCTCTCACCCGCGGCCGCCGACCTGGCGCGCGCGAACGCCGAGCGTCTGGATCTCGACGTGGACGTCGTCGAGGGAGACCTGCTCGCGCCCGTTCCCGGGGAACTCCGCGACCGCGTCGACCTCGTCGCGAGCAACCCGCCGTACATCACGCCGGAGGAGTACGAGGACCTGCCCGAGGACGTCCGGCGGGATCCGTACGAGGCGCTCGTCGGCGGCGTCGACGTGCACGCACGTCTCGCCGCCGACGCCCCCGAGTGGCTGCGGCCTTCCGGATGGCTCGTCGTCGAGATCGGGGAGACGCAGGCAGCCGAGGTCTCGCGGATCCTGTCGAACGCCGGGTTCGAGGACATCGAGGTGCGACCCGACCTCGCCGGCCGTGACCGCGTCGTCGCCGGCCGCCTGGAGTCGCGGCGCCCGTGAGCCGCTTCGTGGAACTCGGTTCTCACCCCGTAGGGGTGCCCATCGAGGTCGCCCTTCTCAAACGCGTAGCTGAGGCGACTCGCGCCGGCGAGCTCATCGTTCTTCCGACGGAGACCGTCTACGGGATCGCGTGTCGTCCGGACGACCCGCGGGCGACGGCCCGGCTGTTCGATGCGAAGCGTCGTCCCCGGGATCTCAACCTCCCCGTGCTCGCAGCCACGGCCGAAGCCGCTCTCTCGCTCACCGTCGCTCCCCCTGAGGCCCTGGCGCTCGCGGAGGATCTTTGGCCCGGCCCGCTCACGATGGTGCTCCGCCGATCGGCGGCATCGTCCGCGTGGGAGCTCGGCGAACAGCGCGACACCATCGGGATTCGTGTCCCGAGGAGCTTCTGGACGCGCGTGTTCCTCGACAGGGTGGGACCACTGGCGGTCACGAGCGCCAACCGCTCGGGGGAGCCTCCTGCCGAGGACCGGGCGGCACTCGTCGGAGCGTTCGGCGAGGACGTGGCGGTGTACCTGCTGCAACGTGGGCCGCTCGACGGCACGCCCTCAACTGTTGTGGACCTGTCGGATCTTCCACGCGCGCGAGTTCTGAGGGCGGGCGGCGTGCCGCGCGAGATGATCGATCAGTCGCTGAGGTTCTCGGGCCGGTCGGTCCAGTGGGTAGACTCCCCCTCGTGAGCAGGATCCTCGCCGTCTGCACCGGCAACATCTGCCGTACGCCGATGGCGGCCGGATTCCTTCGCTCGGGGCTCGCCGAGCGCGGCGTCACGGGCGTGGCCGTCACCTCGTGCGGCACCGTCGGCTGGGACGGCGCCGAAGCGGTGCCCGAGACGATCCAGGCGATGGTCGAGCGGGGCGTCGACGTGACCGGTCACCGCGCCCGGCGCTTCGAGCCGGGGATGGCCCGCGACGCCGACCTGATCCTCGCCATGGCCGCAGAGCACCGCGACGCGATCGTCGCGGCGGTGCCGGAGGCCGCCGACCGGACGTTCACATTGAAGGAACTCAGCAAGCTGCTCGATCGTCTGGAGATGGACGCTTCGGCGGACGGCGCCGCCGAGCGCCGTCCCGGCGTACTGGCCGCCGCCGCCGCGAAGCTGCGGTCGAGCGGGATCGTCGAGCCCTCACGGGACGAGGACGTCGCCGATCCGCTCGGCCTCGGCATCGAGGCGTACCGGGCGACGGCGTGGGAGATCGAGGGCCTGTGCGGCAGGATCCTCGACGCGACGTTCGGTCCGGCGCCGGCGCCTGCCGAGCGGGAGAGCGGAACCACACCGCTGAAGGGAGGAGCTTCATGAAGGATTACGCGGCCGACTGGGGGGCCCTTCGGCGCACGGATCCCGAGATCGCCGAGGCGATGGCGAACGAGCTCGGCCGCGAGCGCTCGATGCTGCGGCTCATCGCGTCCGAGAACTACGCGAGCCCGTCCGTGCTCGCCGCGCTGGGCTCCACGATGAACAACAAGTACGCGGAAGGGTATCCGGGGCACCGCTACTACGGCGGCTGCGAGTTCGTCGACGTCGCCGAGAACCTCGCGATCGAGCGTGCGAAGGAGCTCTTCGGCGCCGATCACGCCAACGTGCAGCCGCACGCCGGCGCCTCGGCCAACCTGGCCGTGTACGGCGCCTTCCTCGACCCGAAGGACGCGAGCCAGAGGGTGCTCGGCCTCGTCCTTCCGCACGGCGGGCACCTGACGCACGGCTCCCCGGTCAACTTCTCGGGCAAGTGGTTCTCGTTCGTCGGTTACGAGGTCGACAAGGACAGCGAGCTGATCGACATGGACCGCGTGCGCGACCTCGCGCTCGAGCATCGGCCGCGAATCATCCTCGCGGGGTACACGGCATATCCGCGCACGATCGACTTCGCCGCTTTCCGCTCCATCGCCGACGAGGTCGACGCGATCTTCATGGTGGACGCCTCGCACTTCATCGGCCTCGTCGCCGGGGGCGCCTACCCGAACCCCGTTCCCCACGCCGACATCGTGACGTTCACCACCCACAAGACGCTGCGGGGCCCGCGGGGCGCGATGATCCTGACGAGGGAGCAGCACGCGAAGGCGATCGACAAGGCCGTCTTCCCCATGATGCAGGGAGGCCCGCTCGAGCACGTGATCGCGGCGAAGGCGGTGGCGCTGAAGGAAGCGATGCAGCCCGAGTTCGCCGACTACGCCGCGCGGGTCGTGCGCACGGCCCGCGCGCTCGCGGCGGCGCTCCAGGAGGAGGGGCTGCGGCCGATCGCCGGCGGAACGGATTCGCACCTCGCCCTGATCGACCTCCAACCGATCGGGATGACCGGCGCCGACGCCGAGGCGCTCTGCGAGCAGGCGGGCATCGCGCTCAACAAGAACGCGATCCCATTCGACCCGCTGCCACCGGCGACCGGGTCGGGGATCCGGGTGGGAACGCCGGGTCCCGCGACGCTCGGCATGGACGAACCGGAACTGACCGAGGTGGGACATCTCATCGGCGAGGTGCTGAAGAGTCCCGGCGACGACGGCATGCGCGAACGGGCACGCGGGCGGGTGGGCGAGCTGCTGAAGCGGTTCCCCCCGTACCCGGACTGACGGCATGCGGTCCTACCTCGGCGTGTTTCTTGCCACCGCCGGGGTCACGTTCGTCACCACCCCGCTCGTCCGGCTCGGCGCGACGCGGGTGAAGGCCATCGACTACCCATCGGAGCGGAAGGTCCATGCTCGGCCGACGCCCACCCTCGGCGGCATCGCCATGCTCGTCGGGATCCTCGTCGGCTTCGCCGTGGCCCGGCTGACGCCCGCGCTCGCGCCCGCGTTCCGGTTCTCCTCCGAGCTGCAGGGGGCGCTGCTCGCCGCGCTCGCCGCCTGCGCGCTCGGGGTGATCGACGACCTGCGCAACCTCTCCGCGCCGGCGAAGGTCGCGGGCCAGGTCCTCGCCGCGAGCCTGCTGGTGCTGAACGGCGTCGAGTTGCTGTTCTTCTGGCTCCCCCTCCCTCGGCAGGGTGTGCTGTCGCTCGGCCCCGACCTGGCCGTGCCGCTCACGATCCTGTGGGTGCTGATCCTGGTGAACGCCGTCAACCTGATCGACGGGCTCGACGGACTCGCGGCGGGCATCGTCTTCATCGCCGCCGCGGCGTTCTTCGTCTACGCGTACCGGGTACCGCCGGCCACCGGGTCGGCGACCCTCCAGGCGGCGCCGATCCTGTGCGCCGTCGTCGCCGGAGCGTGCATCGGGTTTCTGCCGTGGAACTTCCCTCCGGCGCGAATCATCATGGGCGACACGGGCAGCATGCTCCTCGGCATGTTGCTGGCGGCCGCCACGATCTCGGCGATCGGGCGGACGCTGCAGCCGACCGGGCACGACGTCGCGGCGTTCTCCATTCCGCTTCTGATCCCGGTGCTGGTCCTGGCCGTGCCGCTGCTCGACGTCGTGCTCGCAATCGTGCGCCGCTTGGCGCACCACCGTCCCGTCTTCGCACCCGACAAGAACCACATTCACCATCAGCTGCTCCAGGTCGGCCACTCACAGCGGCAGACCGTGCTGCTGATGTACCTGTGGTCGGCGATCCTCGCGGGGTCGGCCCTGGGCCTGACGTACGTGAGCAGCCGCGGGGTCGCCACGGCCACGGTCCTGTTCGCCCTGCTGGTGGTCGCCGGCACGCTCGTCCCGCGGCTCCTTCGCGTGAGCCGGGGAACCCGCGCCGCCGGGACCCGGGAGGCCGCCGCGCGGACGGCCGGCCACCCGGAAGAGCCGGACCGGCGCGCCTAACCCGCCGCAGCGCGCCGAACCGGCGGGGAGCCCGTTCCCGCTGGTTGTTATACTCCCCGCGCTCATGGCCGGAGATCCGGACCGGGGGGACGAGCCGGGGGACTCGGGAGTCGCCTGGAGCATCATCGGAACCCTTCTGGCGGGTGTTCTCGTCTGGGGCGGCATCGGTTACTTGGTTGATCGTTGGCTCGGCACCACGAACATCTTCCTGCCCATCGGGTTGGTGGTCGGGGCCGGGGCGGCCATGTACCTCATCATCGTGCGGTATGGAAAGAACTCGGGTACCTGAGCGGGAGATGGTCCGGCGGTCGCTCGTCCCTGGAGCGGCAGCCGCGGTTCTCGCATTCGTTCTCGGCTACGTCTTCGGCGGACCAGGCGTCGCCTGGTCCGCGTTCCTCGGCATCGTCGTCGCCGTCGCGAACTTCGCCGCCGGCGGCTGGGCGCTCGCCTGGGCGTCCGGCGTGTCGTTGGCTGCCATCCAGCTCGTCGTGCTCGTGGGGTTCCTCGTGCGGCTCGGCATCGTGATCGGGATCATGGCTCTGCTGTCGCTCACGGACTGGTTCTCACCCGCGGCCTTCGGGCTGGCCGTCGCCCCGGCGTGGCTGGCCCTGATGGTCTTCGAGTCGGCGCTCGTGGCTCGCGGGCTGGGGCAGGAGCTGCTGACGCCCGCCGACCCCGCCGCCGCGACCGCCGCCGCCCCGGCCGCGGTGCCCGCTCGCGAGTCGGCGGATGAAGGGGCCCACACGTGATCGGGCTCATCTTCGCGCGCGCGGGCTTCAAGGCGCCGACAACCGAGGACTTCGTGTGGCCCTGCATCGGGCCGCATCTGAGCATCTTCGGCGCCAACGCGTGCATCAACAAGGAGGTCCTGCTGATGTTCCTGGCAGGCCTCATCGTCGTCGTTCTGTTCATCGGGGCGTTTCGCAAACCGAAGCTCGTGCCGACGGGCCTCCAGAACTTCATGGAGGTCGTCGTCGACTTCGTCCAGAACGGGATCGTGCTCGAGGTCGTCGGCCGGCAGGGGCTGCCTTACGTCCCCTACCTGACCACCCTCTTCTTCTTCGTCTTCGTCGGGAACGTGTTCGGAATCATCCCCGGGCTTCAGTTCCCGGTGAACTCCCGGATGGCAATGCCACTGTTCCTGGCGCTGCTGTCGTGGGTCCTGTTCAACGTGGCGGGCGTCCGGCGTCACGGGTGGGGCGGCTATACGAAGATGGTGCTCTTCCCGTCGGGGGTTCCGTGGCCCATGTACATCCTGGTGACTCCAATCGAGTTCGTGTCGACGATCATCGTCCGGCCGATCACGCTGTCGGTTCGCTTGCTCGCCAACATGATCGCCGGGCACCTCCTGCTCACGATCTTCTTCGTGGGCACGGCGTATCTGCTGCAGCCGTCGATCACGTCGCTCTTCGCCGTCGCTTCGTTCACGCTGGGGACGATCCTGGTGGCGTTCGAGCTGTTCGTGGCCGGGCTGCAGGCCTACATCTTCACGATCCTCACCGCCGTGTACCTGGCGGGCGCACTCAGCATGGAACACTGACCCGACACGACAAGAACAGAAAGGAAGGGGATCCAGAATGGGAGCACTGGTAGGGATGGTCCAGGCGGGCATCGTCGCCGTGGCCTCGCTGTCGGTCGTCGGCTACGGCATTGCCGCCATCGGCCCGGGCCTCGGAATCGGTTTCCTGGTCGGCAAAGCGGTCGAGTCGATGGCTCGGCAGCCCGAGACGGCCGGCGTGATCCGGACGAACATGTTCATCGGTATCGGGTTCGTCGAGGCGCTTGCGCTGTTCGGGTTCGTCCTCGCCTTCATCGCCAAGTAGGGACGGGCAGATGATCCATCCGTTGCTCGGGGCGATACTCGGCGACGCCAACCCGATCCTGCCGTCGGCCAACGAGCTGATCTGGGGATCGATCGCATTCATCATCGTGTTCCTGCTGCTGGCTAAGTTCGCGTTCCCGCCCGCGGCCAAGGCGTTGCAGGAGCGCACGAACAAGATCCAGGGCGACATCGACTCCGCCGAGCGCGACCGCGACGAGGCGCGCCAGATGCTCGCCGACTACCGGCGCCAGCTCGCCGCCGCGCGCGAGGAGTCGAACCGGATCCTCGACGACGCGCGCAAGACGGCCGAGCAGCTTCGTCGCGACCTGCAGACGAAAGCGGAGGAGGACGCGTCGCGGATGATCGACCGCGCCCGCGAGGACATCGCCGGCGAGCGCGAGCGCGCCATCTCGGACATCCGCCGCGAGGTCGGCTCGCTGGCCGTCGACCTTGCCTCGCGCGTGATCGGCGACTCGCTCGACCGGGAGCGTCAGCTGGCCCTGGTCGACCGCTACATCGAGGATCTTGCGGGAAGCGGAAACGGGAACGGCTCGACAGGGGGGGAGGGGTAGCGCCCGTGCCGATACCCGACAGCGTCGCCCGCGTGGCCCGGTCCGGCTTCGAGGCCGCGAGCCGCGACGAGCTGCTCCGGACGAGCCACGACCTGTTCGGGCTCGCCGGGCTCGTCGACCGCGAGCCACGCCTGCGCAAGGCGCTGACCGATCCCGCCGCCGGTCCCGAGGCGAAGCGCGCGCTGCTCACCGACGTCATTCGGGGACACGTGTCCGACATCGCGGCGTCGCTCGCGTCGGAGGCCGTCGGCGTTCGGCTCCGCGAGGACGAGCTCGCGACCATCTTCGACGATCTCGCCGCCGAAGCGCTGTTCACGGTCGCAGAGCACGACGGCGACCTCGAGCGCGTCGAGGACGAGGTGTTCCGGTTCTCCCGCATCTACGAGGGCGCCGTGGACCTTCGGCTCGCCCTGACCGACCCAGTTCTCCCCGACGAGCAGAAACTCGCCGTTGCGACCGACCTCCTCGCCGGGAAGGCAAGCGAGGTGACTATCCGGCTCGTCACCGAGCTGATCGGGCGGGGACGCACCCACGAACTGGACCGCGCGCTTGCCGACCTCGCCGCGCAGGCCGCGGCGCGTCGCGGCCGCGTGGTCGCGGAGGTCCGGACTGCGATCGAGCTGGACGATGGGCGGCTCCAGCGCCTCGGCGCGGCGCTGGAGCGCGAGACCGGCCGCCTCGTGGAGCTGCACGTGATCATCGACCCGGCCGTGGTGGGCTCGCTCGCCGTGCGCGTCGGGGACGAGCTGTACGACGGAACCGTGAAACGACAACTCGACGTCGCCCGGGAGCGGCTGCTCGCGGGCTAGCTGCCCGGCGCGCTTTGCACACCGGGCAACCTGAGGAGGCATGCACGTGGCGGAAGAATTCTCGATCCGGACCGAGGACATCACCGAGGCCCTGCGAAAGCACGTCGACGCCTTCACGCCGAAGGTCGCGCGTGAGGAGGTCGGCCGGGTCATCACGGCGGGCGACGGGATCGCACGGGTCGAAGGGCTTCCCTCGACAATGGCGAACGAGCTGCTCGAGTTTCCGGCGGGGCTGCTCGGCATCGCTTTCAACCTCGAGGAACGCGAGATCGGCTGCGTCATCCTGGGCGACGCCTCGCCGGTGGAGGAGGGCGACGAGGTCAAGCGCACGGGCGAGATCCTGTCGATCCCCGTCGGCGACGGCTTCCTGGGTCGCGTCGTCGACCCG
>DASPTB010000215.1:0-12273 GCA_035623615.1 Actinomycetota bacterium | reverse complement strand
AGGAACCTCGGGAGCAGCGTGTGCTCGAGGTGGGCGGACGGCCGGGCTCTGCCGACGACGAGCCGCCGGATCACGCCCGCACGGCGCGTCCGGCCGTTCCGTGGGGGCAGCTCCCGCCGGTCGGAAGGGGGATTCTGGACCGGCGTGAGGACCGGCGGCCTCGTCGTCGCGACTCCGCCGGTTCCCTCGCGCGTGACGCGCGGCGACGCGGCGGGTTCCATGCGGATGATGCTGCGGATGGGGATCTAAGGAAAACCTAAGGAACGGCGCGCAGGGTCTACGGGAACCCTATGGATCCTGCGGGTCACGGGAGTCGCGCCCCGCGTCGGGGCCGGACACGCCCAGAGTCGCTTCCAGGAAGGCGAGCTTGTCGGTGGCTTCCGCGATGCGCTTGGCAGTCGGCTTTCCCATCCCGTGCCCCGCCGAGGTCTCGACGCGGATGAGGATCGGGGCGTCGCTTGTCTGCGCGACCTGCAGCGCCGCCGCGTACTTGAAGGAATGGCCCGGCACGACCCGGTCGTCGTGGTCGCCGGTCATCACGAGCGTCGCCGGATACCGTTCGCCCGGCCGCACCGCGTGCAGCGGCGAGTACGCGCGCAGCCAGGCGTACTGCGCCTCGTCGTCCGGGTCGCCGAAGTCGCTGGTCCACGCCCATCCGATCGTGAACTTGTGGAAGCGGAGCATGTCGAGCACGCCCACCTCCGGAACAGCGGCGCCGAACAGCTCGGGATGTTGGGTCTCGCAGGCGCCGACGAGCAACCCCCCGTTCGACCCGCCGTTGATGGCGATCCGGTCCGGGCGGGACCATCCGGAGGTCGCGAGCCAGCGGGCGCACGCACAGAAGTCGTCGAACACGTTCTGCTTGTTCGCGAGCCGGCCCGCGTCGTGCCATGCGCGCCCGTACTCGCCTCCGCCGCGCAGGTTGGCGACGGCGAACAGCCCGCCGCGCTCCATCCAGACGACGTCCGTCACGTCGAACCCCGGCGTGATGGGGATCCCGTACCCGCCGTAGCCGTACAGGAGGACGGGCACGTCGCCCGTCGGCGTCACACCTTTCCTTCTGGTCAGGAACATCGGGATCCTCGTGCCGTCTTCAGCCGGCACGAAGACCTGCTCGGTCACGAAGTCGTCCGGGTCCACGGCGGCGCCGGCCGGTCGGAGCAGCCTCGTCTCGCCGGTGGACAGGTCGTGGGACCAGAGCGACCCCGAGTCGGTGAACGACGTCGCCCGGAAGTGCATCAGGTCGCTGCCCGCCCGGCCTGCCCACCCCTCCTCGAGCGGCCACGAGCCCACCGACGAGAGCTCGGGAACGGGGATCTCGCGCACCAGGGTTCCGTCGAGCTCGTGTACACGGAGCTGCGAGTGCGCGTCGCGCAGGTAGTGGCAGACGAGCCGGCCTCCGAAGCACCGAGCCTCGAGCAGTGTGTCCTCGGTCTCCGAAACGATCTCCCGCCACTGGTCGTGGCCGGGCTGGTCGAGGTCGACGGCAACGATCCGCTGGCGTTCGGCCGCGTCGTCGGTGAGGAGGTAGAAAGTCGTTCCCACGTTGGTCACGACGGACACCCGCGCCGAGAAGTCGGGAACCAGGGCGCGCACACCGCCCGCCGGTTCCTGAAGATCGACGATCCGGATCTGCCGCTCGGGAAACGTCCCCCGCAAGATCGTGATGATGGCGTACCGGCCGTCTTCGCTCACCTCCGCCTCGGGCAACCACTCGGGCTGATCGGGCGCCGCGAACACCAGCTCGTCCTCGCTTTGCTTCGTCCCGAGCCGGTGGAACATCACCCGCGCGCCGCGGCTTTCGTCGAGGTACTCGGCTCCCTCGCCGGGCCTGTCCATCGCCGAGTAGTAGAAGCCGGACGCGTCGGCCCGCCACGACGCGATGCTGAACTTGGTCCACTCGACGAGGTCGCCGCGGTCGTCACCGCTTGCGACTTCGCGAACGCGCCAGGTCATCCAGTCCGATCCGGCGTCGCTCGTCGCGTAGGTGAGCAGGTCGCCGTCCTCGGTGACGGCGATCGCGGGAACGGCCGTCGTTCCGTCCTCGGACAACGTGTTCGGATCGAGCAGGATCCGACCGGCCGCGCCGGGCGCGTCCATGACGTGCAGGACCGGCTGGTTCTGCAATCCGGAGTCGCGGAACTGGAACCACCTGCCGCCGCGCTCGAAGGGCACGCCGGCCTTCGGATAGTTCCACAGCTCGGTGAGCCGCCCTCGAATGGCTTCGCGGGTGGGAACGGCGGCGAGGAAGGTCTCGGTGAGCTCGTTCTCCGCGGCGATCCAGGCCCGGGTCTCGGGGTCGTCGGTCTCCTCGAGCCACCGGTAGGGATCGGGAACGGACTCGCCGAAGTGGTCGTCGACGACATCGCCTCTGCGAGCAGGGGGATAGGTGCGCCTCGGCATCGCCGGTAGCTTAGCCCGGCATTCCTTTCGTGCAGGCGCCGGGGGCCGCGGCGGTAGGCTGACGCTCATCGGCCGGCTCGAGGGTCGAGGAGGCAGGGGAACGTGGCAGACGACGAAGGAACGGGGCTCACGCCGACACCCGGCCCGGAACTTCGGGGAACGTTCGACGAGATGTACGAGGGGACCCCGCCGTGGGAGATCGGCCGGCCACAGCCCGCGCTGCTCGCGGTTGCCGAGGCGGGCGGGCTGGCCGGCCGTGTCCTCGACGCCGGCTGCGGAACGGGCGAGCACGCACTGATGGCGGCCGGAATGGGCCTGGACGCGACGGGCGTCGACTCCGCCCCGAGGGCGATCGCGATCGCGGAGCGCAAGGCTCGGGAACGCGGCCTCGAGGCCCGGTTCCTCGTGTGGGACGTGCTCGACCTCGTCACGCTCGACGAGCGATTCGACACCGTGCTCGATTGTGGGCTGTTCCACGTGTTGGACGACGCCGATCGAGCGGCCTTCGTGGAGAGCCTTCGGGCGGCGGTGCCTCCGGGAGGCCGTTACTACATGCTCTGCTTCAGCGACCGCCAGCCGGGCGACTACGGGCCTCGGCGAGTCTCGCAGGACGAGATCAGGGAATCGTTCGCGGACGGCTGGGGTGTGGAGGCGATCGACGAGGCGAAGCTCGAGGTCACCTTCGCGCCGGAGGGCGCCCGCGCGTGGCGCGCCACGATCGTGCGTGGATAGCGATCTCGCCTGGTTGACGCAGCTTCGCTCACCACCGATTCTGGAGAGGTGAGGGAGGGCGCTGTTTCGTTCCGCTCGCCTCCGGCTCGATGATCCCCAGCCGTTTCCGCGCCCTCTGGCGCGTGCGGAGCTACGTCGAGCCGTACCGGCGACACGTCGTGCTGATGTTCGCATGCGCGGGCCTGAGCGTCGTGGCGACGATCTTCATCCCCCTCGTGATCATGGCCGCCATCAACGGGCCGATCGCCCACGACGACCGCTCCGCCCTGCTGCCGATGTTCGGCCTGGCGCTGCTCCTCGGCGCCGCGGAGGCGTCCCTCATCTACGGACGCCGGTGGGTGCACTCGGTCGCCGTGCTGCGAATCGAGCGCCAGATCCGCGACGATCTCTACGTCCACCTGCAGCGACTGCCGGTCGCGTTTCACGACAAGTGGCAGACGGGGCAGCTGCTGTCCCGTGCGACCACGGATCTGAGCACGATTCGAAGGTTCCTTGGCTTCGGGGCGGTCTTCTTCGTCATCAACGCCCTGCAGTGCCTGACGGTGCTGGTCATCCTGCTGTTCATCTGGTGGCCGCTCGGGATCTTGGTGATGGTGTCGATGCTCCCGGCCGGCTGGCTCGGCAAGCGGTTCGGAACCGGGTACTCGCAGGTCTCGCGCCTCGTGCAGGATCAGCAGGGCGACCTCGCCACCCTGGCGGAGGAGGCGGCGACGGGGATCCGCGTGACGAAGGCGTTCGGACGCGGCCCGCTTCTGCAGGCGAAGTTCGGTCACGCGGCCCGGACGTTGCAGAGCTCGGCGCTTCGTAGCGTCCGGCTCCGGGCGCGCTTCTGGGCGCTCCTCGAGCTCGTCCCGAACATCACCATGGCGCTCGTGGTGCTGTTCGGGGCCGAGGCGGTCGCCCACGAGGCCCTGTCGCTCGGCGGTCTGGTCGCGTTCACCACCATGGTCGTCCTGCTGCAATGGCCGATCGTCGACCTCGGCTGGATCCTGGCGATGGCGCAGGAGGCGGCCACCGCGGCCGATCGGATCTACGAGGTCATGGACGAGCCGATCACGATCGCCGACCGGCCGGGCGCGACCCGGCTGTCGCGCCCGGCCGGAATGCTCTCCTTCGAGGGGGTGTCCTTCGCGTACCCCGGGGCCGACAGTGAGGGCCCGCTCGTCTTGCGGGACATCGAATTGGTGGTGGAGCCGGGGGAGACCGTGGCGGTGGTCGGCGCCACGGGCTCCGGCAAGACGACCCTCGCGTGCCTGGTTCCCCGCCTGTACGACGTTACGGCCGGACGCGTCACGCTCGACGGCAAAGACGTTCGCGACCTCACGCTCGACTCGCTTCGCCGGCACGTGGCGATGGCCTTCGAGGACCCGGTGCTGTTCTCGATGAGCGTTCGGGAGAACCTCACGCTGGGGCGACCGGATGCCGGCGAGGACGAGATTCGCGAGGCGCTCGCGCTGGCGCAGGCCGACTTCGTCTACGACCTTCCGTGGAAGCTGGACACGCGGATCGGCGAGCAGGGCATGTCGCTCTCCGGCGGGCAGCGGCAGCGGCTCGCGCTGGCGCGTGCCGTGATCGTCCGTCCCAGCGTGCTCGTACTCGACGATCCTCTCTCGGCTCTCGACGTCCACACCGAGGCGCTCGTCGAAGAGGCGCTCGCCCGCGTCCTGCGGGACACGACGGCGCTGGTCGTCGTGCACCGCCCCTCGACCGTCGCGCTCGCGGACCGCGTCGCGTTCCTTCGCGACGGCCGGCTCGCGGCGGTGGGGAGCCACGCGCACCTGATGGCCGGGGACCCCGCATACGCGGCGGTGCTGTCGGGCGCAGCGGGGGGCGACTCCCGCACCCCGACGGGCGGGGAGCCCGCCTCGAGGGCGGCCGGATGAGCGTGTCGGCGCAGGAGTGGCGCGGCGTCGCCGCCGAGCAGGCCGAGGAGCTTCCCGGCCGGATCTCGACCCTGCTCCGCCGCCGCAGCCGGCGCCTCCTCGCGTCGCTCCTGCGTCCGCACCGGTGGAAGGCGCTTCTGCTCGTCCTGGCGGTGCTCGGTGCGAACGCGGCCATGCTGGCGGGTCCCTACCTGGTCGGGGTCGGCATCGACAAAGGCATTCCTGCGGTACGGGCCGGTCATCCACAGACGCTGTTCATGATCGTCGGCGCGATGATCGTCGCGGCCGGCGTGCAAGCCGTGCTGTACTGGGTGTTCGTCTCCGGAGCCGGCCGCGTGGGCCAGGAGCTGCTGCTCGACCTGCGTCAGCGCGTGTTCGCCCAGTTCCAGCGGCTCAGTCTCGCCTTTCACGAGCGCTACACGTCGGGCCGCGTCATCTCGAGGCTGACGTCGGACCTCGACGCGATCACCGAGCTCCTCGACGCCGGTCTCGACACGCTCGTCACGTCCGTGCTGTCGGTCGTGAGCATCGGCATCATCCTGCTGTTCCTCGATCTGCCGCTCGGCCTGGTGACGCTGTCGGCGTTCGTGCCGCTCGTCTTCCTATCGCGCTGGTTCCAACTGAACTCGACGGTCGCGTACCGGCGCACCCGAGAAACGGTCGCGCTCGTGATCGTGCAGTTCACCGAGTCGCTCGGCGGGATCCGGGCCGTGCAGGCGTTTCGGCGCGAGCCGCGCAACGATGAGATCTTCGCCGACGTGAACGACGACTACCGCAAGGCGACCGAGCGCTCGTTCCGGCTTGTCGGCACGTACTGGCCGGCGATCCGGATGGTCGGGAACGTCACGACGGCCATCGTGCTGCTGTACGGAGGCTTTCGTGTCATGGACGGCGCCATGCAGGTCGGCGTGCTGGCAGCGTTCCTCTTGTACGTGCGGCGCTTCTTCGACCCGATCGCGGAAATCAGCCAGTTCTACGACTCGTTCCAGGGAGCCGCGGCCGCGCTGGAAAAGCTTTCCGGCGTGTTGGAAGAGGAATCGACCGTCCGCATGCCGGCGCGTCCCGCGTCCGAGCCCGCCGGCGGGTGGCGCGGCGAGGTGCGCTTCGAGGACGTGCGGTTCGAGTACCGCACCGGCGTCCCCGTCCTGCCCGGCCTCGACGTCACGATGCCGGCGGGGCAGACGGTCGCGCTGCTGGGTCAGACGGGCGCAGGCAAGACAACGATCGCCCGGCTCCTCGCCCGCTTCTACGATCCCGTGTCGGGCCGCGTGCTCGTCGACGGCGTCGGGCTGCCCGAGCTCAGCGAGCCGCAGCTCCGCCGCGTCGTCGCGATGGTGACGCAGGAGAACTTCCTGTTCAGCGGGACGGTCGAGGACAACATCGCCTTCGGCCGGCCCGACGCCTCGCAGGAGCAGATCGAGGCCGCCGCGCAGGCGATCGGCGCCGCCGCGTTCATCGAGTCGCTGCCCGACGGCTACGAGACCGACCTCGGCAAGCGTGGAAGCCGGCTGTCGGCGGGGCAGCGGCAGCTGGTGGCCTTCGCGCGAGCCTTTCTCGCCGACCCCGCCGTCCTCATCCTCGACGAGGCCACGTCGTCGCTCGACGTGCCCAGCGAGCGCGCGGTGCAGCGCGCCCTGCGAACGGTGCTGGCCGACCGGACCGCGCTGATCATCGCCCACCGACTGTCAACGGTCGAGATCGCCGATCGCGTTCTCGTCCTTCACGACGGGCGCATCGTCGAGGACGGTCCCCCCTCCGCGCTCCTCGAGAGCGGCGGTCACTACGCGCAGCTCCACGAGGCCTGGCGCGACAGCCTCGCCTGAACCGAAGGATCCGGTCCGGCCGATTGACCTTCCCGGGACGGATGGTGTTAGATCGGGGGCCGATTCACGGCGCTTATGACCGGTGGCTCTCGGCGCGGCGAGGGCCCGAGCGGGGGAGGGCGACATGAGTGGTCGCATACGGCGGCTGCGCAATCCTGTGATTCTTGCGGTGGTTGCGCCGATCGCGGTGATCGTGGTGCTGGTTCAACTGGCGCTCACGAGCCAGGCCGCGGTCACCAGCTCTGCGGGCTGGGTCACGCCCAAGAGCACCAACGAGCTGGACTGCAACGGCTGGAGCGCCAAGTACACGACGGCCCGGCCCAATACGAGGTCGCTCTGCACCGACCCGACCACGGTCAAGGACGGCAAGCACTCGCGATTCATCGACAACGGGTGGTACGTCGGACACGACGAGCCCTCCGTCAAGTTCATCTCGCATGCCGCCGGCTCTGGGAACACCATGAGTTACGACATGCAGCTCCCGGTCGACCCGACCAGCAAGCCGACGGCTTCGGGAAGCGTCACGTCCTACGCCGAGCTGAGCATCGCGCCCTGGTTCGGACTTCCGATCTGCGACCCGGAGTCCTACCCGCAGAACGCCTGCAAGCCGGACAGCGACCGCAACACGGGGATGGGCGCGCCGACCGACGCAGGCTCCGCCTTCATGGAGCTCCAGCTCTATCCGCCGGGCTTCGCCCCGTGGGTCGACTCGGAGAGCTGCAGCGCCACGCAGTGGTGCGGAGCGATCACGATCGACAGCCTGATGTGCAGCTACAACTTCGTCAGCTGCAACCCGAACTGCGAGGAGCCCGTCAACTTCGCGTTCCTGCAGATGAACGGCGTGCCGGCCGGTCCGCCGAGCCCGCAGCTCTTCGACATCTCCTCGCAGATCCCCAACGCCCAGACGCTCATGATGAACTCCGGTGACGTGCTGCAGCTCTCGGTGACCGATCCGGCGGCCGGGCTCACCACGTCGATACGAGATGTGACGACCGGGCAGACGGGGTACATGACCGCGAGCGCCGCGAACGGCTTCATGAACACCCGGATGTCCGACTGCAAGGGCCACCCCTTCACGTTCCACGCGGAGTACAACTCGGCTCGCCAGCAGAACCAGGTTCCGTGGGCGGCGCTCGAGGGCGGCGTGCTGATGGAGCAGGAGGTCGGCCACTTCGAGTCCTGCAACGCCGTGACCTACAAGAACCCGATCAAGCAGACCGGGTTCAAGGACGAGAGCGTCTACCAGACGTGCGTCGGTGGCCAGGAAGGCAAGAAGAGCGTCGGTGAAGGTCCCTGCAGCTACAAGACCGGCCTGTGTCGAAACGCATCGACCGAGGGAACGACCGGCCCTCAGGCCTGCCCGACGAACAACCCTGCGACGGGGGCGCTCTGCGAGTTCTCCGACGCGCTCTGCTTCCCGAAGGGTGACCGCACGGTGGAGATCAACGGCACGCCCGGCAAGGAGACGTCGTCGATCGCCCACTGCAACGACAACTGGTGGCAGAACGGCGACCTCGACTTCGACGGCATGTCGTACGCCAAGGGGGTGTGGCCGAACGGAAGCTCCGACCATCCCACCACGTTCCGGTACGTCGGACCGTTCGACAAGCAAGGGAACACCTACCCGACCGTCCAGTTCGAGAGCGACGCCCCCGGGTCGGAGTTCCTCTGCAACACGGCGTACGGGACCAACTGCCAGGTCCCGCCGCTCGGGGCCGACTTCTACCCGTACTGGTCGCTGAACAACTCGCAGACGCTGAACGGGATCTCCACCCCGCCGGGCGCGTGCGTGTGGAACTTCGGCGACACGATCAAGGACGTCACCACAAACGACCTCGGCAAGGACACGCAATACGGGACGCCGAACCTGGCGCGGTACGGCGGGACGGTGATCAGCTCGCCGGAGGCCAACCCCGAGTTCAGCGGGGACTGCGCTCCGGCGACCAGCTAGTCGAGGAGACGGCGAGCGAGTCGGGCCGGCCCTGTTCGGGGCCGGCCCGACCCGTCAACACGTCAGGTGCAAGATGGCGTTGGTGCGTGCGCCGGCACCGGCGAGTTCGCCGATCGCGTCGGCCGTCGGCACCAGCACCAGTCGCACGCCGCGCCGCTCGGCTTCCCGAACGACGTCGTCCGTGACCGGCAACGATCCCGACGCGCCCGTTCCGACGATGAGCGTGTCGCAGTCCCAGGGGATGTCCTCGGCGATCGACAGCGGCGTGTGCCCGTACCGATCGCGAAGCTTCTTGGAGGGTCCCTTCGACCGCTTGCGGACGTGGTCGCCGTCGATCACCAGATCGTGGTCGTACGTCGTGCCGTCGACCTCGATGGTTCCGAACGAGAAATGACGAAGCTCCACCACGCTGACTCGAGTCTAGCCCGGTAGCCTCGTCGTCGTGCGCCTCCCCCGCTTTCCCCGTCTCGCCGATCCCGGCCGGCACCGCCGGCGTTACGTGAAGGCGGCCGCGGCCGTGTCGCTCCTCGCGGCGCTGCCGGCGAACTGCACCTTCACGGGCAAGCTCGCGCCCGCGCCCGGGACGAGCCACAGGCCGCCGGTGCCGAGAGGGGCGGCGCCGACGACCGCGGACTGTGAGCGGACGATCCACATCGCGTGCTACGCGCCGGCGCAGCTGCAGCGGGCCTACGACCTGCTGCCCCTGTACGCGCGGAACCTGGACGGCCGCGGCCGGACGATCGCGATCGTCGACTCCTTCGGGTCTCCGACCATCCGGCAGGATCTCGCGACCTTCGACCGGGACTTCGGTCTGTCACCCCCGCCGAGCTTCCGGATCATCCGGCCGGTGGGCGCGCCGCCGCCCTTTCGTCCGACACGCCTGATGGCCGGATGGGCGTTCGAGACCTCGATGGACGTCGAGTGGGCGCACGCGCTCGCGCCGGGGGCGGGCATCCTGCTGGTGGAGACGCCGGTCGCGGAGACGGTCGGCGTCCAGGGATTCCCGGAGATCGTGAAGTCGGAGAACTACGTGATCGACCACAACCTCGCCGACGTCATCTCGCAGAGCCTGGGCGCGCCCGAGGCGACCTTTCCGACGCGGGCGTCGCTCCTCGGCCTGCGCAGCGCCTACGTCAGCGCGCAGGCGCACGGCGTATCGGTTCTCGCGGCGACCGGCGACACGGGGCCCACGAGCTACCGAACGGGCGCCATGAACTCCTTCTTCGAGGAACGGGTGACCGACTGGCCTGCCACCGATCCCCTCGTGACGGCGGTCGGCGGGACGATGTTGCACCTCGACGCTGCCGGAGCCAGGACCGCGCCGGACTCGACGTGGAACGAGACGGTCTCCGACCTTCCGCCGAGCCATCTGTACCCGCGCGCGTCCTCGGGAGGGCGCTCGGCGATCTTCCCTCGACCCGACTACCAGGACGGTGTGCAGTCGGTGGTCGGCGACGCGCGCGGCATTCCGGACGTCTCGATGAGCGCCGCCGCCGCCGGGAGCGTCCTCGTCTGTGCGAGCTTCTACCACGCGGGTTCCTGTTATCACGTCGGATCGGGCACGAGTGAGGCGACGCCGGAGTTTGCCGCCGTGGTGGCGATCGCCGACCAGGCGGCCGGCCGCCGCCTCGGACTCCTCAACCCTGCGCTCTACCGCCTCGGCGCCGCCGGCGCGCCCGGACTCGTGGACGTGACCGTGGGGAACAACACGGTGAGCTTCCGGCAGGACGGGGCGCTGCACGTGGTGAAGGGATGGCAGGCAGCGCCGGGCTACGACCTCGCGACCGGGCTCGGCACGATCGATGCGGACAGGCTCGTGGAGGAGCTCGCCGGAACGTCTGCCTGATCGGGCTCGCTCAGGCCCGTCTCGGCGAACGAGCGGAGCGGGACGAGCGGCCGGCGGGGCGACGCTTCGCCGCCGAGGCCTCGGGCTCGACCCAGATGAACCCGCCGATCTGCGTCCCGAGCGGGCGGGTGCGTCCGCCGACCTGCACGGGGATGGCCTGCACGCTCGGGTCGGCTTCGGCGACGCTCACGCGCGCGCCCGTCACGATCCCGTAGGCGCCCAGCTCTCGAAGCAGCTCCGGCGCATCGTGCTCCGCGACCTCCGAGATGCGGCGAACGCGAGCGGGGACGCCGGGCTCCAGGTCCGACAGCGCGACGAGCTCACCGTACGGGGCCTTCCTGCCCGGGATGACGTTCCCATGCGGGCACGTCGGGGGATGGCCGAGCAGGTCGTCCAACCGGTCGGCGACTCGTTCGGAGACGCCGGGGGCGAGCAGCTGCGCCTCCTGGTCCGCCGCGGCCCAGTCGAGTCCGAGGACGTCGGTCGCCCACCGTTCGACGAGCCGGTGGGCGCGCACGATGCCGGCCGCGAGCGCCTCTCCTCGGGGCGTGAGCGTGACGCTTCGGTCGGCGGCGATCCTGACCCAACCGTCCCGCGCGAGCCGCTGCAGCGTCACCGTCACGGTCGGGGGGCTCACCGACATCCACTCGGCCAGCCGGCTCGGCCGCACTCGGCCCTCCTCGTAGCGGATGTAGAAGATCGTCTCCACGTAGTGCCGGACGGTTTCGATGTGGACGGACCGCGGTGCCTGACGGTCGCCGGGGCGCGGGGAGCCGGAGGTGGATCGGGCGGGCATCGGCTCATCCTAGCCGGGACGTCGGCGCGGTCTTGAATCCGATGAAACGACTAGACAATTAGACGCATCTAACGCTAGGATTTGGAGGTACTAACGAGAGGGAATGGTCGTGTCCACCGCCCAGACGGTACTGCTCGGCGCCATCGCGGGATTCACCATCTTTCTCGGCCTGCCGATGGGTCGCATGCGCGGTGGAAGCCGCGGCCTGCGGATCTTCCTCAGCGGACTCTCCGCCGGGATCCTGCTGTTCATCTTCTTCGACGTCCTCGACGCCGCGAGCGAGCCGCTCGACAGCGCGCTCAAGCAGGGGACGACGAGCGGCGATTGGGCGCGGTTCGTAGGACTTGCCGTCGTCTACGTGCTGGGATTCGGCTTGGGCCTGCTCGGGCTCTTCTACTCCCAGCGGCTCTGGAAGACGACCGCGCGTGCCAGCATGGGGCCCGGTGCCATGGCCGCCACCGAGTCGCGCGCCGTCGACACGACCCGCGCAGATGCCCTGCGGCTCGGGATGACGATCGCCATGGGCATCGGGTTGCACAACTTCTCCGAGGGACTCGCGATCGGGCAGTCCGCGGCGGCCGGTGAGGTCTCCCTCGCGTTGCTCCTCATCATCGGGTTCGGTCTGCACAACGCGACGGAGGGGTTCGGCATCGTCGGTCCCGCGGTCGCGAACGGCATTCGCCCCACCTGGAAGTGGCTCTTCCTCGCCGGGCTGATCGGCGGCGGGCCCACCTTCCTCGGGACGATCGTGGGCTCGGCGTTCGACTCGGAATTCCTGTTCGTTGCGTTTCTCCTGCTCGCCGCCGGCGCGATCCTGTACGTGGTCGGAGAGCTGATCG
>DASPTB010000214.1:0-6772 GCA_035623615.1 Actinomycetota bacterium | reverse complement strand
CGCGCACCCACATCCTCACCCATCACCAGGACGCGATGGTCGGCCTTCAACTCCTCCCACAGGGTGTCGTGGATCGTCTGGATGACGTTCTTCTCGGTCACCGGGGCAATCCTCGGAGCGGGCGGTCGCCGACGGGGAAAGTCTAGCCTCTGGGGCAGGCGACGCATGGGCTCTCGCCCGGGAATCGAGGGTTGCCGAGGGCCACTGGCACACGAAAAGGCGGCGACCTGATCAGGTCGCCGCCTTCGCGGGTTCTGCGCTTCAGGGGATGTATGCCTGCCCGGTCGGACGAGCAGCGACCCCTCGGTTCAGTGCCCGGCCGGACGCCGCGGTGAACGCGGGACCCTGTGTGAGGACCGTGCCGAGCTCGGCGGCCGACTGGGCGGCCGCCCCCCGGTTCAGTGCCCGTTCGGACGCCGCGGTGAACGCGGGAGCCTGCGTCAGGACCGCGCCGAGCTCGAGCGTCTGGGGTGCCTCCACGGGCGCGAGCCGGCCGATCGGGACGCCGCGCTCGATGACGCGCGCCGGCTGGGCCGGTGCCGTGAAGAGCGTGGCGAGCAAGGCGGCCGAGAGCACCAAGAGGAGGACTCCGCCGACCGGGGCCCAGATCCTGGAGCCGACCTTCACTCCTCCCTGATAACCGAGGCTTCCTGCTGCTGTGCTCATCGCCCCCTCCTTCCGACCGTTCCTGTGTCTCTGGTGGCGGCAGGCTACGGCGGCGGCCGCAGGGAGTCGGTGACGAGCGCCACCGAACGATCGTGTCGTCCGTCACGTCTCGGGGAATCTCGGTCCGGGGTCAGCTCTGACCCAAGAGGCGGGCCTTCTGCCGCTGGAACTCCTCCTCGGAGAGGACCCCTCGCGTCCGGAGCTCGTCGAGCTTGTTCAGTTCGTCCGCGATCATTCCCGTGGAGGGCTGCGACGGCGTCAGCGTGGGAAGATCTCCGGCCGGGCCGGGGCGAGCAACGACAGGACCGCCACCGGCGCCCGTCGCGTCCGCCGGGCCCGACGAGCGGGCTCTCGCGTCGCGCGACTGCTGGTAGATCTGGCGTTGAACCTCCTCGGGCCCGCGGATGTAGTCGAACCGCTGCTCGCCGAACTCGGCGGCCGACTCGATCGTCAGGTTGCCGGCTCCCACGAGCCGCTCGAAGATGCTCTGCCCGAATTTCACGTCGCTGATCCGGTCGAGCGGGACCTCCATCGATTGCCGCGCGAGCCAGCCCTGACGGTGGATGACACGTTCGGTAGTCAGCACGAAGTGCGTCGAGACCCAATCGACCAGCTTGCGCCCGATCGTGAAGATCAGCACTCCGGTCGCGAGGATGAAGATCGTCCATCGCGTCCACGACGGCCACGAGGGCTTGATCCACATCAGGATGACGACGTAGACAACGACGGCGAGCACGCCGAGGAGCGCCGAGACCACCAACGACACCCAATGCGGACGGAGGTCGAGGACGACCTTCTCGCCGGGAGCCAGCAGCTTCTGGGGGAATGCCATCAGGGGGTCGTCATCTCGAACGATGCGTCGACGGGGACGCCGTCGCGAAGTGTGTTGAGGACCACGCAGTACTTCTCGGCGCTGCGGAGCAGTCGCTCGCTCCGGTCGCCCTTCCCGTCGTCCTCCACGGTGACCTGAGTGTGGCACCGGACCGCGGTCAGTCCGATGGGGAAGTCACGCATGGCGAGCGTGCCGCGCGGGTCCCAGTCGGCCTCCACCGTCACGGTTAGCGACCGGATGCGGATGCCCATGTTGGCGGCCACCATCCGCAGCGTGATCTCCTGGCACGCGGCCAGGGCGCCGAGGAGCACGTCGCCCGAGCAGGGGGAGTCGCCCACGCCGCCGACGGCGGCGTGGGCGCCCGACCGCCACATGACGTCCAGTCCGGGCGTGGTCGTGCAGTGGAGGGGGTCGGCGAGGTCGCTGTCGGCGCTCCGCACCGTGAGCACGACCTTGGCTGAGTCGGGATCGCGCGTGTAGCGCTCCCGAAGTTCCTGCTGTCGCGCGCGAAGATCCGTCGTCTGCGCCATCGGCCGGGCTCAGTCGCTCTCCGGTTGCTCGGCGTACACGCCGCGCAGCGCGCTCTCGGGCTCGGGGTCGGGCGCGTTCCACGCCTCGTCGACCGCGCGCGCGATCTCGGTCTTGACCTCGCCCTCGATGCGCTCGATCCCCTCGTCGTTCAGCAGGCCGGCCTCCTTCATGTACGACGCGAAACGTGGGACGGGGTCGTTGGCCTTCGCGTGCTCGACCTCCTCGCGCGAACGGTAGGTGCGGTCGTCGTCGTCCGACGTGTGCGGACGAAACCGGTACGTCTTGAACTCGACAAGCGTCGGGCCCTCGCCCCGGCGCGCCCGATCGACGGCCGCCTTCGACGCCTCGTAGCAGGAGAGCACGTCGTTCCCGTCCGCGACGAGCCCGGGGAAACCGTATCCCTGGGCTCGCATCGCAACGTCCTTGACCGCCATCTGCTTGGAGACGTGGACGCTGATCGCGTACTGGTTGTTCTCGCAGCAGAACACCACCGGCAGCCGGTGGACCCCCGCGAAGTTCATCGCCTCGTGCCAGTCGCCCTCGCTGGTGGCGCCCTCGCCGAACCAGCACCCCGTGACGGCGTCTTCGCCGCGGTAGCGAGACGCGTAGGCGGCGCCGACGGCATGCGGGATCTGCGTCGCGATGGGAGACGAGTGCGTGATGATCCGCAGGCTCCGCGAGCTCCAGTGCACCGGCATCTGCCGGCCCCCCGAGGCGGGGTCGTCGCGCTTGCCGAAGACCCCCAGGAAGATGTCCTTCGGTGTGACGCCCGCGACCAGGCACAGGGCCATGTCGCGGTAGTACGGGACGAGGATGTCCTTCGTCCGGTCGAAGGCCCACCCGGATCCCACCTGGCATCCCTCGTGCCCGCTGACGGGGACGACGAAGGGCGCCTTTCCCTGCCGATTCAGTCGGAACTGGGCTTCGTCGCATTGGCGGGCCGTGACCATGAACCGGTACATCGCCCGGACGTCCTGGTCGGTGAGGCCGAGCGCCCTGTGGCGGGCGGCTTCCCGCTGAACCCTCGTGCCCAAACGGCCCTCCTCGGCGGCGGTCGCAGCCGCCGGATGACTGGGCGATTGTACCCGGCCCCCGCGGGCTGCACCGTTACAGTGGAGCGCATGTCCGGGCCCGAGGAGGCGCCGCCCGCAGGCCTGTCCGCTCGCCCGGGACCTTCGCGCCGAAGGGCCGCCGACGGCGCGTCGACGGTGTCCTCGACGCGCGTCCCCTCCCGCCTTGGGTGGCTCCAGCAGATCGGCAAGATCTCGACCGCCTGGGCCTTCCGTTGGTTCTGCCGACTGCGCGTCGAGGGGGTGCAACATATTCCTCGGACCGGGCCGGTGATCATCGCGGCCAACCACCCGTCGATGTTGGACGTTCCACTCGTCGTTGTGGCCTGCCCGCGCGCGATCGCCTTCATGGCCCACCGCAATCTCTTCAGCGACCCCGTGCGCGCCGCGTTCTTCAACGCGATGGGCGGCTATCCGGTCGACCCGCACGCGGGACGCGACACGGGGGCGCTCGGCTTCGGGGCCGCCGTCCTCCGGGGAGGCGGGGTCCTCGGGCTCTTCCCGGAGGGGACACGAAGCCTCGGCCTGCCGATGGGGGCCTTCCTTCCCGGCGCGGCGTGGCTCGCGCTGCGCACCGGGGTTCCCGTGGTCCCCTGCGGCATCGCCGGCACCGAGGCCCCCCGCGGTGCCGGAGCGGTCAGGTGGATGCGCCGCCGGCGCGTTCGGATCTCGTTCGGCGCGCCGATCGTTCCCCCAGCGACGGACGGGCGAGGGCCCGGGCGGCGGCGCGTCGAGGAGCTGACCGCGGCGATCCGGTCGGCCGTCGAGGTCCTGACGGCTCGGCCGTCGTGAGGTCGTCGTTCGGAAGCGATTCCCCTACCCTGGGGACCGTGAGCGAGAGCCCGAACGTCGTCGAGGTCACCGACGAGAACTTCATGGACGTGGTGATCGAGGAGTCGAAGCGGCGCCCCGTTGTCGTCGACTTCTGGGCCGAGTGGTGCGCTCCGTGCAGGATGATCGGACCCGTCCTCGAGCGGCTCGCGGACGAGCACGATGGCGCCTTCGTGCTGGCGAAGCTGGATGTGGACGCGAACCCCCAGGCCTCGATGGTCTTCGGGATCCAGAGCATCCCGGCCGTCAAAGCGTTCGTCGACGGGAGGATCGCCAACGAGTTCGTGGGGGCGATCCCCGAGGCGGCGATCCGGCAGTTCCTCGACACGCTTGTCCCGTCGGCCGCCGATCAGCTTGCGGCCCAAGGATTCGACTCGATGGCCGAGGGGAGGCCCGACGACGCCGAGGGACTCTTTCGGCGGGCGCTCTCCGAGGACGCGGGCCACGCCGGGGCGTCGCTCGGACTGGCCCAGATCGCGGCCACGCGAGGCGACACGGAGGAGGCCCGCCGACTGCTCGAGCCGCTCCGGCCCGATCCCGAAGCGGAAAGAACCCTCGCCGCGCTGGATGTGTCGGCGTGGGCGGCGGAGGCGGGCGACGGTGCGCGAGACCCGTTGACCGAGGCGGAGCGCGCCGCGGCCGAGGGCCGATACGCGGACGCCCTCGCGGGCTTCCTGCAGCGCGTGAAGACCGGAGACGACGACGTCGACCGCGCACGAGAAGGAATGCTGAAGCTCTTCGCCGTTCTCGGCGACAGTGACCCCCTGGTGCTCGAGTACCGGCCGAAGCTCGCGAGCGCGCTCTTCTAAGCCGACGCACTCGGCCGGGGCCATGTCGTCGACGCCGCCCGCCTGTTCAGAAGTCGAAGCGTCCGATGAAGTGCCGCGCCGCCTCGGGACGTGTGAGCTCGTACACCGCGATCCGGTGCCCACCCGGGGTGGTGAACGAGCAGCAGGGGCCGTGCGGGATCTCGAAGCTTCCTTCCGGCTCCCATCCCCGCGACTCGAGCTCGGAGAGCGCCGTATCGAACTCGGCCACCCGGTACACCATGATCGGCCGGTCGCCATCGACGTGGTCGGTCAGCAGGACGAGCGGCGGCCCTTCGGTCAACGCCACCGCCGCGACGCGCGCCCCCATCCCCTCGACCGCGAAAACGGACCGGCCACCCATGACGTCCACGAGGTAGGTGCGGTCTCCCGCGACGTCCGAGCTCGGCGTGTACAGGAAGTCGAGCGAGAGGAATGGCAGCGGGGGCTCGCTCACACGAGCGCGGCCGCCGATTCGACGGGCCGGAGGTCGAGCGCGAACCGCTCGGCGAACCTCGCCGCCACGACCGGCGCCATGTCGTCGACGGTGATCTCGCCCCGGGCGAGCTCGGACAACGACGTGACCCCTTCGTCGGTGAGCCCGCACGGGACGATGGCGTCGTACCACGAGAGGTCGGTGGTGCAGTTCAGGGCGAAGCCGTGCAGCGTGACGCGCATGCGCATCACACGAACGCCGATCGCGCACACCTTCCGGTCGCCTGCCCACACGCCGCTGTTCACGGGGTTGCGTTCGAGGCCGTCCACGCCGACGTCGGCGCACGCGGAGATGACGACGTCCTCGAGCGCGCGGACGTACGCAAGGACGTCGGGCCGGCGGCCGAGGTCGAGGATCGGGTAGCCGACGAGCTGGCCGGGACCGTGGAACGTCACGCTCCCGCCGCGGTCGACGAGGTGAAGTTCGGCGCCGGCGGCCTCCATCTGTTCCTTCGCCCAGCGCAGGTGCTCCGGCTTCCAGCGGCGCCCGGCCGTGTAGACCGGCGGGTGCTCCAGCAGGATCAACGTGTCCGGGATCTCGCCGGCCAGCCTGCGCTCGGCGAGGAGGTGCATCTCCTCGTTGGCCTGTTTGTACGGTACCGGCCCTCGGGGCCGGATGAGCGCGGCGGGCGGGGCGGCCGAGGCGCCATCCGCACGCACTGGTTCAGCTTCCCGCCGGCAGGCCGACCTCGGGTGCGAAGTCCCACGTCTCGAGGTTCTCCCTGACGCGCGCGAGGAACTGCGCCGCGGTCGACCCGTCGATCACGCGGTGGTCCCAGGACATCGACAGGTAGACCATGTGGCGGATCGCGATCGCGTCGCCCACGACGACGGGCCGTTTCTCGATCGTGTCGAAGGCCAGGATGGCCGAGTTCGGCTGGTTGATGATCGGAACGCTCATGATCGAGCCGAATGGTCCCGGGTTGGTGATAGTGAACGTGCTGCCGTGCACCTCGTCCGGCTTCAGCTGCCGGTTGCGCGCTCGCGTCGCCACGTCGTTGATCGCGCGGGCGAGCCCGGCGATGTTCATTGAATCGGCGCCCGTCACGACCGGAACGATGAGGCCGTCCTCGAGGGCGACGGCGATTCCGAGGTTGACGTGCTTGCGCAGGATCAGCTGCTCGCCCCGCAGCTCGGCGTTGACGTGCGGGAACGCAAGGAGCGCGTCGTCGACGGCGCTCGCGACGAACGGCATGTAGGTGAGCGGGACGCCCTCGCGTTCGGCGAAGGTTTCCTTCGCCTTCTCGCGCAGGCGAACGACGTTCTCCATGTTGACCTCGACGAGCGTCCACGCCCGCGCCGAGGTCTGGACAGACGCCACCATGTGCTCGGCGATGACCTGTCGCATGCGCGTCATCGGGACGATCTCTTCGCCCTCGGCCGGTGCCACGGGCGCCGCCTCGGCGATCGTCGGCGAAGGTGGGGAGGCGGGCGGCATGGCGGTCCCCGGAGGTAGGTGTGCCGCCGGCGGGCGGTCGGGCGTGGCGGGCGCTTCGGGCTGAGCGGCCGCCGCCGGTGCGGCCGGCGCCGCCGCTTCCGAC
>DASPTB010000205.1:0-2573 GCA_035623615.1 Actinomycetota bacterium | reverse complement strand
GGAGCCCGGAATGGAGGGGGCCGATCTCGCGGCGAGCGTCTCGAC
Source organism: Actinomycetota bacterium (assembly GCA_035623615.1). Classification (GTDB taxonomy): domain Bacteria; phylum Actinomycetota; class UBA4738; order UBA4738; family UBA4738; genus DASPTB01. Next base: position 2,528 of record DASPTB010000205.1, on the reverse strand, counting down.
CCCCGAGGCGTACGAGGCGGCGGAGCTCGTTGGCCCCGCCTCCCGGGCCGGGGGTCGTACGCTCCGGGTCGCCGCGCTCGACTTCGGGATCAAGCGGAACATCCTGCGGTTGCTCGCCGCGGCCGGGTGCGAGGCGACGGTGTTTCCCGCGACCACGCCCGCGGCCGAGGTGCTCGCGGGCGGCTTCGACGGGGTTTTCCTGTCCAACGGCCCCGGCGACCCGGCGGCCACCCGCTACGGCGTGGACGTCGTACGCGGCGTGCTGGGACGGGTTCCGGTCTTCGGCATCTGCCTCGGGCATCAGCTGCTCGGACTCGCCCTCGGCGGGTCGACGTTCAAACTGCGGTTCGGGCACCGCGGAGTGAATCAGCCGGTCCAGGACGTCGAGACGGGTCGCGTCGCCGTCACGAGCCACAACCACGGCTTCGCCGTCGACCCGCGCTCGTTCGGGCAGAGGGGAGCCGGCGCGCGGTCCCGAGCCGATGGGATTCCCTTGGTGGACACGGACTTCGGAGAGGTGGCGCTTACGCACTGGAACCTCAACGACGGCACGCTCGAGGGGCTCCGGTGCCGCGAGATCCCGGCCTTCAGCGTCCAGTACCACCCGGAGGCAGCACCCGGGCCACACGACGCGCGCGGGCTCTTCGCGTCGTTCGTCGAGCTGATGCAAGGAGCGGCCTGATGCCGCGGCACGAGGACATCTCGTCGATCCTCGTGATCGGCTCGGGGCCGATCGTGATCGGGCAGGCGTGCGAGTTCGACTACTCGGGGACCCAGGCGTGCAAGGTCCTGCGCAGCGAGGGGTACCGCGTGGTCCTCGTGAACTCCAACCCGGCGACCATCATGACCGACCCCGAGTTCGCCGACGCGACCTACCTCGAGCCTCTCACGCCGCCCTCGATCATGCGGATCATCGAGCGCGAGCGGCCCGATGCCCTGCTGCCGACGATCGGCGGGCAGACCGCGTTGAACGTCGCGACGGCGCTGGCGGAGTCGGGGGAGCTCGACAAGGCGGGCGTCCGGTTGATCGGCGCGGGCCTCGACGCCATCCGCCGGGCCGAGGATCGCCGCCTGTTCGTCAGGGCGATGAAGGAGGCCGGGCTGCCACTCCCGCGCTCGGGGTTCGCCGGGACCGTGCAGGAGGCGCTCGACGTCGCGGCGGATCTCGGCTACCCGGTGATCGTGCGGCCGTCCTTCGTCCTCGGCGGCGGGGGAACGGGGCTCGCCGCGACCCCCGAGCAGTTGGTCGAGATCGCCTCGGATGGGCTGGCCGCCAGCCCGATCACCGAGATCCTCGTCGAAGAGTCGGTCGCGGGTTGGAAGGAGTTCGAGCTCGAGGTCATGCGGGACCGCGCCGACAACGTGGTCATCGTCTGCTCGATCGAGAACGTCGATCCGATGGGGGTCCACACCGGCGACTCGGTCACGGTCGCCCCGGCGATGACGCTCACCGACGTCGAGTACCAGGCCATGCGCGACGCCGCGATCTCCTGCATCCGCGCGGTCGGCGTGGACACGGGGGGCTCCAACGTCCAGTTCGCGGTGAATCCCGAGGACGGCCGCATGGTGCTGATCGAGATGAACCCCCGCGTGTCTCGCTCGAGCGCCCTCGCGTCGAAGGCGACGGGGTTCCCGATCGCGAAGATCGCCGCGATGCTCGCGGTCGGCCATACGCTTGACGAGATCCACAACGACATCACGGGCGAGACCTTCGCGGCCTTCGAGCCGGCGCTCGACTACGTCGCCGTCAAGGTTCCGCGCTGGGCGTTCGAGAAGTTCCCCGGGTCCGATCCCGGACTCAGCACGGTCATGCGATCAGTCGGCGAGGTCATGGCGATCGGCCGCACCTTCACCGAGGCGCTCGGCAAGGCGTATCGCTCACTTGAGCGCCCCGAGTTCCAGCTGGGCGCCGACGGTCTCGCCGACGACTCCGAGGACCTGCGGTCGGTGGAGGTCGCGACGGAACACCGGCTCCTGCGGGTCGAAGCCGCCCTCGCGGCGGGCCGTTCCGTGGAGGAGGTGTCGGCCGCCTCCCACGTCGACCCATGGTTCGTCGAGCAGATCGGGCTCGTGGCCGACGCCGCTGCGGCGCTGCGCGGCAAGGACATCGGGACGGTGGACGCCGCGGAGCTGCGGCGCGCGAAGCGGCGGGGTCTGTCCGACCAGCGCATCGCGCACCTGACCGGCGCCACGGAAGCAGGGGTCCGGACCGCGCGCCGTCGCCTCGGCGTGATCCCGGCCTTCAAGACCGTCGACACGTGCGCCGGCGAGTTCGCGGCCCGAACGCCGTACTACTACTCCGCGTACGAGGACGAGGGGGAGGTGCGCGAGGGAGCCAGGCCCCGGGTCGTGATCCTCGGGGCCGGGCCCAACCGGATCGGACAAGAGATCGAGTTCGACTACGCGTGCGTGCACGCGGCGCTCGCCCTGCACGAGGCCGGGTACGAGACGGTCATGGTGAACTCCAATCCCGAGACCGTCTCCACCGATTACGACACCAGCGATCGCTTGTACTTCGACCCGCTGAC
>DASPTB010000189.1:0-3601 GCA_035623615.1 Actinomycetota bacterium | reverse complement strand
CCGCCCCATGCGTTCCCGGGCTACGCAGTCAGGCCACCGTCGATCGGGATCACGGCGCCGTTGACGTAGGAAGCCGACGCGCCCGCGAGGAACACGATCACGGCGGCGATCTCCTCCGGGCTCCCGACGCGGCCTGCGGGTGTCATCTCCACGTAGCGCTCCTTGATCTCCTCGGGGGTGGTCTCGGTGAGGCGGGTCTCGACGAAGCCGGGGCAGACGACGTTGACCGTGATGCCGCGGCTGCCGACCTCGCGCGCGAGCGACTTCGTGAAGCCCACCAGCCCCGCCTTGGACGCCGAGTAGGCGGTCTGTCCGGCGTTGCCGCGCAGCGCCGCCGCCGATGCGACGTTCACCACCCGGCCCCACCGCGACTTGAGCATCGAGGGCAACGCGCGGCGCGAGCAGAGGAACGCTCCTTTGAGGTTGGTGTCGATCGTCGTGTCCCACGTCTCGACTTGGTAGCGAACCGCCAGCCCGTCCTTCGTGTATCCGGCGTTGTTCACGAGGACGCCGACGGGACCGAGCTCGCGCTCGATGGCCCCGAACGCCTCGGCGACGGAGGCCTCGTCGGCCACGTCGACCGACTGCGCGAAGGCGCGGCCGTCGCCGGAGACGATCTTCTGGGCCGTCTCCTCGGCGCCCTCGGGATCGGAACGGAAGCCGACCGCTACCGCCAGGCCCGCCCTCGCGAGCCCCTCGCTCACGGCGCGGCCGATGCCGCGCGAGGCTCCGGTGACGAACGCGACCGGGGCGTCACTCACTGGCGTCTCCGGGATCGCCGTCGCCCGCCGGCGTGGGGGCCGTCCACCGCAGCAGGTTCGCACCCCACGCGAGCCCCCCGCCGAACGCGGTCGTGAGAACGACGTCGCCGGGAACCACCCTGCCCGCACGCCATGCGTGGTCCATCGCGATGGGAATGGAGGCCGCGGACGTGTTTCCGACCTCCTCGATGTCCACGAAGACCTTGTCCCGGGGGATGCTCAGGCGATCGGCGATCGCGTTCATGATCCGGGCGTTGGCCTGATGCGGGATCACGATCGTCACGTCGTCGCCGGTCATGCCCGCCTTGTCGAGCAGCCCCGCGCACGCCTCCGCCATGCCGGTCACCGCGCGCTTGAAGACGGCGGGCCCATCGTTCATCTGGATCTTGTGCCGCTCGGCGCGAACCGACTCCTCGCTGGCGGGCTCCTCGGAACCCCCGGCCGGGATCGTGAGCAGCTCGGCGGCCGTCCCGTCAAGTTCCAACCGAGAGGAGATGATCCCGGGGTCGTCCGACGCCTCGATCACGACCGCCCCGGCGCCGTCGCCGAACAGGACGCACGTGCTGCGATCGCCGAGGTTGAGCACGCGCGAGATCGTCTCGGCGCCGATCAGCAGCACGCGGTCGGCGGCGCCGGCCTGCACCTGGGCGGCCGCGACCGAGAGTCCGTACACGAACCCGGCGCAGGCGGCGTTCATGTCGAACGCCGGGCAGTGCATGCCGAGGCGTGCCTGCACGTACGCGGCCGTCGACGGCATCGGCCGGTCGGAGGTGATCGTGCAGACGATCAGCAGGTCGATCGCGGCGGGCTCGAGCCCTGCGCCCTCGAGCGCGCGCGACGCCGCGGCGGCTCCCAGCGACGAGGTCGTTTCGCCCTCGCTCGCGAAGTGTCGCGCCCGGATGCCCGTCCGCTCCCTGATCCACTCGTCGGTCGTGTCCACGCGACCCTCGAAGAAGGCGTTCGGTACCAGCCGGGTGGGCAGCGCCGAGCCGACCCCGGAGATCGACGTGTGACGGACCGTGCTCACGTCATCTCTCCCCTCGACCCGGGCTCGGGGGAGCGCCGGGCGGTTTCATCCAACCAGAGGAGGGGCTGCCCCTGCGCGACCGGTTCTCCCTCTCGCACCATCACGCCGGCCACCCGGGCGTCGTGGGGCGCGACGACCGAATGGACCTCGGGCCCGTTCGACACCTCGGCCACGGCCTGGCCAGCCGACACCCATTCGTGCCCGTCCTGGAACTGCGCGGCGGGAAGGAGTCGCAACCGCCCGGAGGCCGGCGACACCACCAGGCGCATGGGAAGGCCGACCGACTCGCCGTGCGCCGCCACGGCGTGCTCGCCGCGGGATGCGTCGTCCTCCACGCCAGCCTCCCCGCCAGCTTCCCCGATCACCAAGACCAGACCACGGTCCTCCTCCGCGATCGCTTCGCGGGGGCTCGCCGGCCGCAGCACCAGATCATCCTCCACGGGTGTGATTCGCGTGTCCGCTGGGTCAGAAGTCATCGAGCTCCCGGCGGATGTCCTCTGCCACCGACCTCGCGTCCTGCGGAGATCCCACGGTGCGCACGGTGGCGCTTGGGATCGCCCTGCGGGCGAGCCGCGACAGCACGTCGCCGGGGCCCGCCTCGACGAACCAGGTGATGCCGGCCCCGTCCATCGCGCGCATCGTCGCGTCCCACCGCACGGGCGACACCAGGTGCCGCGACAGCGAGTCGCGAAGCGCCGTGGGCTGCGTCGTCGGGATCGCGCTCACGTTCGGCGCGATGGCGAACGCGGGCTGGCGGAACTCCACGCGGGCCAGCAGCTCCCGGACCGGGCCGAGCGCGGGCTCCATCAAAGGAGAGTGGAAGGCGCCCGCGACGGGGAGCCTGATCGCCTTGGCGCCGCGGCCGCGGGCAAGCTCCTCGGCGCGCGCGACCGCCGTTTCGGAGCCCGACAGCACCGTTTGCTTCTCGGCGTTCTCGTTTGCGATGGCCAGCACGTCGCCGCGCCCGGCGAGGTCGCAGATCTCCTGCGCATCCTGGCGGGTGACGCCGACGAGCGCCGTCATCGCGCCCGGATTCGTCTGCGACGCCTGTCCCATCGCCTCGGCGCGTGCGGCGAGCGCGTTCAGCCCGGCCTCCATCTCCACGGCGCCCGACGCGATGAGCGCCGCGTACTCGCCGAGCGAATGCCCCGCGGCCATGTCCGTCTCGACGCCCTCCTCCGCCAGCACCGCGAAGGCCGCCAGGTCGCAGACGAAGACGGCCGGCTGGACGACCTCCGTCCGCTGCAGGGCCTCGGGGTCGCGGCTCACTTCGGCGACGTCCCACCCCAGGACCTCGGAGGCGCGTTCAACGACTTCCTTTCCTGCCGGGTGATCGAGCCACGGGTCCGCCATGCCGGGATATTGGGAGCCCTGTCCCGGGAAGAGAATCGCGATGTTCATGCACCCCAGGCTACCGGTTCGCGGCCTCAACGCATAGTCGAGACCGGTTCCATGTCTGAGTGTCGGGTCGAGCCCAATGCAGAGGTGTGCACCAAGCCCCAGTCACCCCTTGCCGATGTCTTGACTACAGCTTGAGGCTCGCAATTGGACGTCGGACAGTGTCGACCAAGGGTGGTCTACCCTTAGTAAAGGGTTCGCATTTTTCCGTTGTTTTTCAGCAAAAACGCAGGTCAGAAGGTTGCCAGGTAGGTATGAAGCCTGTAGAAACGATGCATGCGCCAGGGCTGGCTACAAAACGTCGCGGCCAGGACGACTCCCCAAAACGACGGCTTCACAGGCCTGCTCGGAAGAGACATGGCCATCGACCTCGGGACCGCGAACACTCTCGTCTACGTGCGTGGGCGTGGGATCG
>DASPTB010000165.1:0-10987 GCA_035623615.1 Actinomycetota bacterium | reverse complement strand
GAACGGTGGAGGGGACGAGGTTCGCGGGATCGTGCACCCAGCGCGCCGACGAGCCCTCGCGACTCGCGACCGCGGCGAGCGTGCCGCCTTCGGGACCGTCGCCGGCGGAACCCAATCGGTCGAGGTAGAGGCGGACCTCGCGGGCGCCGGCCGGGGGCCAGGTCGGTCCCGTGCGCTCGTCGGCGTGCCCCAGGCGCCAGCGCACCTGGGGCAGGTTCGCCGAATCCCCCTTTCCACGAAGGAAGACGTCGAAGAACTCCAGACCCGGACCGAGGTAGATCGGGATCAACCGCTCGAGATCCGCGTCGCTCGTGTTGTGGTCGTCCGAGTCGGTGATCGGGACTTCCGACAGTTGGTAGTTCTCGTGGTCCGTCGCGTCGGCGACCAGGTACTGCATCGCCGCCCGGTCCGGCCGCCCGCGCAGGGTCGTGTAGTCCTGCATGGAGTTGGGCATGATGTTGTCGAACCAGCCGACCGAGTGCAGCACGGGGATGGTCACCCGGTCGAAGGGATGCCCGTCCGGGTACGCGTCGAACGGGACGCGCCCGAGCATCATGTCGAACCCCGTTGACCGCGCCCCGATCTTCTCGAACGCCTCGTCGAAGACACCCGTCAGCGGGCGAGCCGTCCAGTCGACCTCGAACTCGTGGATCATCCGGTCGGCCCAGTAATGGGCGAAGTAGTCGGCGCCGTACAGCGGCGAGACGCCTTCGTCCCACCACGTCCCCACCCGGGTCGAGCCGAGGTCAGCGCTCGTGACCCTCGGGACGATCGCGCGGAGCGCCGGGTGGCCACTCGCGACGGCCGCCCACTGGGTGACGCCGTAGTACGAGTCGCCGAACATGCCGACGAGCCCATTCGACCAGGCCTGTCCGACCATCCACTCGATCGTGTCGTAGCCGTCGGCGACCTCGTGGACGTAGGGGACGGTCTCGCCCTCCGACCGGAACTTGCCGCGGACGTCCTGCACCACCAGTGCGTACCCGCGCTCGTTGAAGTGCGGCGCGAGGTACGGCATGAAGGTGTATCGGCCGCACTTGTCGTAGGGGAGGCGCACCAGCACAGCGGGCGCCGGGCCGCCTCGGTCGGGGAGGTAGACATCGGTCGCGAGGTGGACGCCGTCGCGCATGGAAACCATGACCTCGTCTGCGCGCGGGTCCACGGGAGCCGGTCCGATCGTCGTCAGCTCCATCAGCCGACCTGGTGGGCGCCGATCATGCTCGCCTTGGAGAACTGGTTGAAGAAGCCCTGGGACGACTCCACGAGGCCCGCCCACTTCGTGCTCCATGCCTCGAGCGTGTCGAGATAGGCGAGCACGATGTAGGCGCGCGCGTCGTAGATCATCTTCTGCATCTGGTACACGATGGCGCGGCGCTGGGCGGGGTCGGTCGCCGTCCCCTGCTCCTGGTAGAGCTTGTCGTAGGTCTTGTTGCAGTAGCCGGAGTCGTTCAGCACGCCCCACTGCGCGCAGGTCGGCACTGCGAGCATGTAGTCGGGGTCGAGCAGGGTGATCCAGCCCCACATCGCCAGATCGAACGGGTAGGACGTGTAGTCCGGGCCGTACATGGAGAGCGTCGCCGCGTCGGCGTCCTGCGTCTTCTGGTTGAGGCGGACCCCGATCTTCCCGAAGTCCTGCTGCATGATCTGGAACGCCCTGTCGCCGGGACCGCTCTCGTCGCTCGCGAAGATGACGGTGTAGGACATGGGGTGGCCGTCCGCGACGCGGACCCCGTTCGGTCCCATCGTGTCGCCGGCCTGGTCGAGCAACTGGGCCGCCTTCGTCAGGTCGAACGGCAGCGGCTTGATGCTCGCGTCGTGCCACGCGCCGGTGCTCGGCGGAATGATCGAGGCACCGGGTTGCGCGTAGCCGAGGTACGCGGTCTTCACGATCGAGTTGCGGTCGACCGCGTACTCGAACGCCTCACGGACGAGTGGGTTCAGCAGCTCGCGGTGCTGCGCCTTGTGCGTGTTGGCGTTCAGGATGAAGTCCGGCCACGTGAGGCTCGGGCCGACGAACACGTGGATCCCATTCACCTGCAGGGTCTTGACGCTCGTCGGCGGGATGCCCTGCGGCGAGGCGATGGCGTCGATGGAGCCGCTCTTCATTGCCGCGATCATCGCGTCGGCATCGGTGAAGAACTCCAGGCCGAACCCATCGATGTACGGCTTCGGTCCGTACCAGTGCGGATTCCGGGTGAACAGTGCGACCTGGTTCGTCTTGTACTGCGACAGGACGAACGCGCCCCCTCCGACGACGGGCTGCCCGTCCTTGGGGAGGTTCGGGTACGTGCGCAGCTTCTTCCCGTCGGTGCCGGCGATCGGTGCCCAGACGTGCTCGGGGAGGATCGGGATCACCTGGAGGTTGGGCAGGACGTTGGCGACGGGCTCGGCGTAGTGAAGGACCAGCGTGTTCGCGTCGGTGGCGGTTGCCGTCTTCAGGTGCGCGACGTCGCCGGCCAGGTTCGCGGTGGGCCCTTTGGCGAACGTCATGATGGTGTTGATCGTCCAGGCGGCGTCGGCCGCCGTCAGCGGCTTACCGTCGGACCACTCGGCGTTCGGACGGGTGTGGAACGTCCACGTGAGGCCGTCCGAGGAGGTCGTCCAGCTCGTGGCGAAGTCGGGCTCGATGGCGAGCGTCTTCGTGTCGTACTGGTCGAGCTGCGGGTAGATGTTCTCCCAGATGTCGTAGCTCACCTGCTCGTAGCCCACGAACGGGTTGAGGTTGTCCGGGGTTTGCGTGATGCCGATGCGGAGCTGGCCGCCGCTGCGTGGGGTCGAGCCCGTTGAGCCGCCACCCGAGCCCGAGCTCGTGCACGCGGACGCCAGGAGCAGGAGCGCGAGGCCGAACACCATCTGGCAGCCGCGCGGCCCTCCGAGCGGCCGCCCCGGAGTGCGCCCTTCCCTCATGGGATCACCTCCGATCGCGTAGCCGGGCGGTTGATTGTCATATGTGACAAAGTATTTGTCCAGCGGGGCCGCGACCGGCGGCCACGAGCAGGGAAGGCGGGAACGGATGGCCCGGCCGAGCCTGGCCGACGAACGGCGGCCGCAGATCCTCGAGGCGTTCGAGGTCTGTGTGCTGCGGTACGGCCTGGAGGGGAGTTCCTTGGAGCGGATCGCCGAGCAGGCCGGGCTTCCGCGGAGCCTCATCCGCCACTACTGCGGCAACCGCGAGGATCTGACCCGGGCGCTCATCGACGGGATCATCGATCGAACGGTTTCGTTCTACCGCGACATCATCGGCCGGGCGGGTGCGGCGGGCGGCACCCGTGCACTGGTCGACTACCTGATGGGCGCGGAGTTCGCCGACAGCCGCGATGACGCGCTCATCGACGCACTGATGGCGGTCAGCCACCGGGACGCGCACGTTCGTGAGCAGCTCCGGCAGAAGTACGGGACGTTCGAGCGCTCCGTCCGGCGCGAGCTTCGCCGGGCGTTTCCCTCGGTGGACGGGGGAGACGTCCGCGCCACCGCGTACGCCCTCATGTGTCTGGCGGTGGGAAACGCCTCCATGCACGACCTCGAGCTGCCCGCGCGCGGCCGGAACGACGCCCGTCGCGTCGCGATGACGCTGGTCGAGCGCCTCGGGGGCGACCCGGCACCGGCCGTGTCCTCGCCCTCCCGGTCGGCCTGACCGCGTCGTCGCTCCAGGGGCTCAGGCGGTTTCGGGCGGAGCCGCCATCGGCCGGCGCGGGCGTACGGGGGCCACGTCCTCAGCACCGAGCGCCTCCTCCTCTTCCTCGTCCACGACCTTCGGCTGGAAGAGCTGTTGGGCGATCAGCGTCGGGACGAAGGCGGACAGCAGCACGACCGTCACCAGTTCGGAGTACTGCGCCTTGTCGATCAAGCCGTGGGTCAACCCGTAGAGCGCCGCGATCGAACCGAAGGTCAGCCCTGTCGACATGAGGAGCGTCAGGTAGGTCCGCTCCCTGCCGGCCACGCGGAAGGCGGCCGCCGTCGGCCACACGCCGAGCCCTTTGGACACGAGCTTCACCAACAGCAGAGAGAGGATGACGCCCGCCCCGCTCACCAGTGCTGGGGCCGAGATCAGCGCGCCGGCGCGCAGGAAGAAGAACGGGGTCAGGACGGCGAAACAGATCGACCGAAGCCGGTCGACGAGGACGCGGTCGTGGACGAACAGGCCGGCCACGACGAGTCCGGCGATGTACGCGGGGAGCACGGCCTCACTGCCGGCGGCGGTCGCGAGCGCTCCGAGCCCGAGCAGGACCACGAGGAGCAGCTTGATCTCGGGCTCGCTGACACGGTGCCCGAAGACGCGAATGACGAAGCGCGTGGTCGCGGGAAGCGCGACGAGGACCGCCGCACTGACGACGACGAACACGAGGAGGAGCAACCCGAAGTTGGCGAACAGGCCTCCGAGCGCGAGGACCGTCCCAAGGTCGGTCACGAAGCAGGCGGCGAGGATCAGCTTGCCGAGCTCCTGCCGGTTGAGGCCCGTCTCGACCATGACCGCATACACGACCGCGACAGAAGTCGTGCTGAGCGCGACGCCCGCGATCTCGGCCGCGTGCAGCGCCCAGCCGAGGGCCAGGTACGCGAACAGGAACGCGGCGACGAACGGCAGCGCGAACGACACGGCCCCGATGCTGAGGCTCGCTTTCCAGTGCTTTCGCAGCGACACCGGATCGATCTCGGCCCCGGCCAGGAACGTCAACATCATCGAGCCGATCGACGCGAGGAAGTCGGTGAACTGCGTCTGGTGCAGGAAGGCCGACGCGTGCGGCAGGTTCCCCACGATCGCGCCGACGAGAATCTCGACGAGCGCCACCGACACACCGATCCGGATGCTGATGAGCGACGCAGCGAGCGCCATCGCCACCCAGACGAATGCAACCCAGTAGACGTTCACCCGCTCCACCTCCTCGCCGGAGGGCCCGGAACATGCCTCCACCAGCGGTCGTTGCCCTGGTAGAAGCCATCAGCCCGGGAGTGGGCGGTTCAAGGAGCGGGCTTCATCGCGCCGTCGGCTCGATGATACCCCGGTCCGGCCGGGCGGGCGATGAAGGGTGAACGCGAGGAGCGTCAGCGGCGCTCGTCGACGGGGACGTAGTCGCGCTCGCCCTCGCCCACGTACAGCTGTCGCGGCCGCGTGATCTTCTGCTCCGGATCGAGCACCGACTCCTCCCACTGTGCCAGCCAGCCCGGCGTCCTGCCGATGGCGAAGAGCACGGGGAACGTCTCGATCGGGAAGCCCATCGCCAGGTAGATGATGCCCGAGTAGAAATCGACGTTCGGGTACAGCTTGTGGCTGATGAAGTAGTCGTCCTCGAGGGCGATGCGTTCGAGCTCCAGCGCGATGTCGAGGAGCTCGCTCGCACCCGTCACGTCGAAGACTTCGTATGCGACCTTCTTGATGATCTCCGCGCGCGGGTCGAAGTTCTTGTAGATGCGGTGACCGAACCCCATCAGCCGGAACTCGCCTTTCTTCACGCGCTCGATGTAGCCGGGGACGTTCTTGGTCGACCCGATCTCCCACAGCATCCGCAGGACCATCTCGTTGGCGCCGCCGTGCAGCGGCCCGTACAGCGCGGCGACGGCCGCGGCGGCCGCCGAGTAGGGGTCGGAGTGCGACGAACCGACCGCGCGCATCGTCATCGACGAGCAGTTCTGCTCGTGGTCGGCGTGGAGGATGAAGAGCACGTCGAGCGCGCGCTCGAGCACCGGGTCGGGCTCGTAGCGCAGCTCGGTCGTCTTCCACATCATGTTGAGGAAGTTGCCGGCGTAGGACAAGTTGTTGTCGGGATAGGCGTAGGGGAGCCCGACCGCGTGGCGGTACGCGAAGGCCGCCATCGTCGGCATCTTGGCGATGAGGCGGACGATCTCCTCCCGGCGGATGGCGTCATCCCGGATGCTCTTGGCCTCGGGGTAGAACGTCGACAGGGCCGCGACGGTGCTGCACAGGATGCCCATCGGGTGCGCGTCGTGATGGAACCCGTCGATGAACTTCTTCACGTTCTCGTGGACGAACGTGTGGTGCGTGATCTGGTCGCGCCAGGCGTCGAGCTCGCCTACGGATGGCAGCTCGCCGTTCAGCAGGAGGTAAGCGACTTCGAGGAACGTGGAGCGCTCGGCGAGCTGCTCGATCGGGTAGCCGCGATACTGGAGGATCCCCCGGTCGCCGTCGATATAGGTCACCGCCGAGCGGCACATCGCCGTGTTCATGAACCCGGGGTCGTAGGAGAGGATGCCGAAGTCGTCCGCGCCCGTCTTCATCTTGCGGAGCTCCGTCGCGAGGATCGTGCCGTCTTGGATGGGAATCTCGTAGGTCTCGCCCGTGCGGTTGTCCGTCACGGTGAGCGATTCGTCGGGCGCGGGCCCGGCCGCCGCCGCCTCGCCGCTTGTCATGGTTCGCCTCACCTCCAGCCTTCCGTCCGGGCATCCGGTGAAACGACCGGTTCGTGCCCGTCGTGGCCGATGATAGTCGGGTTCGACTGTGGCATCGGCCGGCCGGGGCCGCCGCTGGAGGAGAGGGACGGGGATGACCGAGAACGAGATCAGTCGCGAGGTGCTGGCGTCGATGATCGACCACACGCTGCTCAAACCCGACGCCCGGCCGGAGCAGATCGAGCGCCTCTGCGAGGAGGCCGTCGAGAACGGGTTCGCGACCGTCTGCGTCAACGGGGCGTGGGTCGCCCTTGCGGCGGAGCGCTTGGAGGGCAGCCCGGTGCGCGTCGACGCGGTGGTCGGGTTCCCGCTGGGGGCCGGAACCTCGTCGTCGAAGGCGTTCGAGGCGGAGGACGCCGTCGGCGGCGGCGCGTCCGAGATCGACATGGTGATCAACGTCGGCGGGCTGAAGGCGGGACTGGACGACGTCGTGTCGCGCGACATCGAGTCCGTCGTCGCCGCCGTGGACGAGGCCGGGATCGTCAAGGTCATCCTTGAGACCTGTCTGCTCGACGACACCGAGAAGGTTCGCGCGTGTGAGCTCGCCCGCGACGCGGGCGCGGCGTTCGTGAAGACCTCGACCGGATTCGCGTCGGGCGGCGCCACGGTGGAGGACGTGGCGCTGATGCGCGCGACGGTCGGCGAGGCGATGGGGGTCAAGGCCTCGGGCGGCATCCGGACGCGGGAACAGGCGCTGGCCATGATCCGGGCGGGGGCCGACCGGCTCGGGACGTCCTCGGGCGTGCAGATCGTGGACGAGGGGTAGCCGCTACTCGCGCGTGTACGGGCGGCCGTCCGCGGCCGGCGGACGCACGCGCCCCACGAGCCCGGCGACGGCCACGATCGTCGCCAGGTAGGGGATCATCGTGAGGAACGCCGGCGGGATCGGGACGTTCAGCACCGACACCGTGAACTGCAGCGCGTCGCAGAAGCCGAACAGCAGTGCGGCGAGCACCGCGCCGATCGGGCGCCATCCTCCGAAGATCATCGCCGCGAGCGCGATGTAGCCGAGCCCGGCCGTCATGTTCGCCTGGAACTGCCCCACCGATCCGATGGTGAACGAGGCGCCGCCGATGCCCGCGACGACCCCGCCGAGGATGACGTTGGCCATCCTGCGCGAGTTCACCCTGATCCCCACCGTGTCCGCCGCCCGCGGATGTTCGCCGACGGCTCGCACGCGCAGTCCCCACCGTGTGTGGAACAGGCCGATCTGCAGCGCAATCAACAGCAGGATCACGATGTACACGAAGATGTTCTGATCGAAGATCCCCGGCCCGATGATCGGCACCTTGTCGAGGACCGGGATGCCGAAGGGCAGGTAGGTGCTGGGACTGTTGAGCGTCTGCTGGTTGGTGTTGAGGAGGCTCGTCGCGAAGAACGTGGTGAGGCCCAGCGCGAACGCGTCGAGCACGATGCCGACGATGATCTGGTCGGCGCGGTACTTGATGGCGAAGACGCCGAGGATGAGGCCGACGACGCCTCCCGCGGCGGCCCCCGCGAGCAGCCCGATCCACAGGTGATGGGTGAGGCTCGCCAGCATGGCGGCGAGGAACGCGGCGATCAGGAACTCGCCCTCGATCGCGATGTTGATCACGCCCGACCGCTCGCAGATCAGGCCCGAGAACGCGCCCAGCGCCAACGGCACCGCCTCGACGAGTGAGGTGGCGAGCAGGCCAACCGTGTCGATCTGCTGCCCCTTGCCCGCCCAGGTGAGGAACGCGAGTGCGAACAGCGCGATCCCGATCCCAAGGAGGAGGTTGGGATGCCGGTTGGCGGTCCACAGGTACTCGGCGACGCCGAGCACCAGGCAGACGATCCCGATCGCCAGGGTCGCGGCCCTCGCGGGGACGGCGATGGACGGGACGTGAATTGCGGAGCCGCCCGAGAGCTCGAACGTGGTGTGGACTCCCGACGGGATCGCGCGCGCGAACAGCAGGATCGTCGCGACGCCCAGCACCCCGAGCGCGATCGCCACGTCGCGGCGGCGGTGGGCGAAGGGGTCGACCCGCTGGCCGCTCGCCGTCTCGATCGGGCCGGCGACGGCGCTCATCAGCCCCACCCTCCGAACACCCGCTCTGCGCCACGTCGAACCTTGATGCGGTAGATGGTCCGGATGACGCCGGGCGCCGCGACGAACAGGACCAGCACCGCCTGGATCACGACGACGAGCTGAAGCGGGATCCCCGTGCTCACCTGCATCGCCCGGCCGCCCGAAATGAACGCCCCGAACAGCAGCGACGCGAGCGCGACCCCGAGCGGGCTGCCGTGGCCGAGAATCGCCACCGTGATCGCGTCGAAGCCGGTCGTGCCGCCGTAGGCGGGGCTCAGCTGGTAGTCGACGCCCAGGACCGAGAACGCGCCGGCGAGCCCGACGAGCATCCCGGACATGGTCATCACCACCACGTAGAGGCGCTTCGTGCTCACGCCCGCGACACCGGCGGCGTCTGCGTTCAGCCCGATCATGCGGAACTCGAAGCCGAGCGTGCTTCGTTGCAGCAGCCACGCGACCCCAATCGCGAACAGTACGGCCAGCACGATCCCCAGGTTGACGCGAAGGTTCGAACCGGCGATGTGGGGCAGGCGCGATCCCTGCGCAACGACCTTCGAGATCGCGTCGGTGCACGGGTTCGTCGCGCAGAACTCCTTCTGGATGAGGACCCAGCCGAGGAGGTTCAGGGCGACGTAGTTGAGCATCATCGAGGTGATGACCTCGTGCGCGCCCGTCCGCGCCTTCAGGATCCCCGGGATGAAAGCCCACGCGCCCCCGGCGACCGCTCCGGCGAGGAGCGCGAGCGGCAGGTGCACGAGGATCGGGAGTCCCCTGAAGGAGAACCCCGCCCAGGTCGCGCCCATCGCGCCGAGGATCAACTGACCCTCCCCGCCGATGTTGAACAGGCCCGCCCGGAAGGCGAGCGCCACGCCGAGACCGGCCATCAGCAGCGGTGTCGTCGAGACGAGCGTCTCCGAGATCGCCTGCCGGCTGCCCAGCGCTCCAGAGAGCAGCGCACCGTACGCGCTCGTGATCGCGTCCCACGACTCCGACAACGCGGTGCCCGGTGACACGAGGGCGTAGTGCCACGCCGTCATCGCGCTCGGCGTCGCGAGCACGATGATCACCGCGCCGACGACCAGCGCGCTGAAGAACGCCAGCACGGTCACGGTGAAGGTGTTGCCGGAGATCATCCACGAGAAGAGGCGGCGCGGCGCCGACGGTCTGGGCTTCGCGCCGTCCTCGGGGGGCGCGGTGACCTGGGTGCTCACGGTTCGCCCCCTTCGCCCGGCTCGGTCGGGTCCGCGGCCGAGGCGTCCGTCGCTGCGTTGTTCGCGGCGGAGTGGCCGTTCACCGACGATCCCGCCATGAGCAGGCCGATCTCCTCCCTCGTGTGCTCGAGCCCGCCGAACGGCCCGACGACGCGGCCGCCGTACATCACGGCGATGCGGTCGCCGAGCGCGAGCACCTCGTCGAGCTCGGCCGACACGACGAGCACCGCCGCACCCTCGTCGCGGGCCTGCACGAGCCGACGGTGCACGTACTCGATGGATCCCACGTCCAGGCCCCGGGTCGGTTGCGACGCGACGATCAGCCGGATGTCGCGCGAGAGCTCCCGGGCGACGATCACCTTCTGCTGGTTGCCGCCCGACAGCGTGCGGGCGGGGGCGTCCACCGACCGTGCGCGGATGTCGAACTCGTCGACCCGTTTCTCGGCCGTCGACCTGATCGTGCCCCAGTCGAGCACGCCGCGCCGCGCGTAGGGAGCGACGTCGTGCACGTCGAGGATCAGGTTCTCGGCGATCGTGAACTCGGCGATGAGGCCGTCGCGCTGCCGATCCTCGGGGACGTGCCCCACACCGGCTCGCAGCACGTGCCGCGGCGTCGCGCCGGTCACCTCGGCACCCCCGACCCGCACCGAGCCCGCCGCGACCGGCGCGAGGCCCATGATCGCCTGGGTGAGCTCGGTCTGCCCGTTTCCCTGGACGCCCGCGACCGCGAGGATCTCTCCCGCGCGAACGTCCAGCGACACCGCGTTCACGGCGACCACCCCCGACTCGCGCACCACGCTCAGGTCGCGCACCTCGAGGACGGGCTCGCCCGGATGCGACGGCCCGCGGTCGACGACGAGGCGCACCCCGCGGCCCACCATCATCGCCGCGAGCTGTTCCTCGGTCGCCTCCTGCGGACGGACCGTCCCGATCACCTTTCCCTGCCGGATGACCGTGATGCGATCGGCGATGGACAGGACCTCTCCGAGTTTGTGGGTGATGAACAGGATCGAGTGGCCCGACTCGCGAATGGACCGCATCACCTGGAACAGGTACTCGATCTCCTGCGGCGTCAGTACGGCGGTGGGCTCGTCGAGGATCAGGACGTGCGCCTCACGCGCGAGTGCCTTGACGATCTCGACGCGCTGCTGCTGCCCGACCGACAGGTCGCGGACCATCTGGTCGGGATCGACGAGCAGGCCGTAGCGGTCGGAGAGGTCGCGGATGAACGCGCGCGCCTTCTTGTGGTCGATGATCCCGAACGCGCGGGTCGGCTCGAACCCGAGGACCACGTTCTCGGCGACCGTGAAGACCGGGATCA
>DASPTB010000109.1:0-8608 GCA_035623615.1 Actinomycetota bacterium | reverse complement strand
GCCCCGGCAGAAGGAACACGGCGACTGGGCGACCAACCTCGCGCTCGTGCTCGCGCCCAAGGCGGGACAACCTCCGAGGCATGTGGCGGAGGCGATCGCCGGAGCCTTTCCCGACGTTGCGGCGGTGGACGGGCTCGACGTCGCCGGTCCAGGGTTCATCAACATCCGGCTGAAGAGCGTCTGGCTCCATGACGTGCTTCGCGCGATCCTGCGCGACGGCCCGGCGTACGGGCTGCGGCGGGGGGCGCGCGGCGATCGCGTCCAGGTGGAGTTCGTCTCGGCGAACCCCACCGGGCCGTTGCACGTCGGGACGGCGCGCAACGCGGCGCTCGGCGACGCCGTCGCCAGCATCCTGGAAGCCGACGGGTACGACGTCGAGCGCGAGTACTACTGGAACGACGCAGGGACCCAGATGGAGGCCTTCGCGGCGTCGGTGGAGGCCCGCTACCTGGAGCACTTTGGTCGGGAGGCCGAGATCCCCGAGGGCGGTTACCAGGGCGGGTATGTCCGCGAGATCGCGGAGGCCATCGCGGCCGACCTGGGCGACGCACTCGCCGACGCCCCCGCCGGTGAGCGCCGGGCGGCGATCGCGAAGCAAGCGTACGACCGCACTCTCGAGGGGATCCGGGCGACGCTCGCCCGGTTCGGCATCAGGTTCGACTCCTTCCTGTCCGCTCGGCTCTTCTACGAGACCGGAGCGATCGACGACGCGGTGGCGCGGCTGCGCGAGGCCGGATACGTCTACGAGGAGGACGGTGCAACCTGGTTTCGGTCGACGGCGTTCGGCGACGACAAGGACCGGGTGCTGATCCGCCGGACGGGACTGCCGACGTACTTCGCGGAGGACTGCGCGTACGTCGTGCACAAAGCGGCGCGCGGCTACGCGCGGATGATCTATGTGTGGGGCGCCGACCACCACGGCGACGTCAAGCGCGTCCTCGGCGCTGCCGAGGCCCTCGGCATCGACCCCGCGCGCGTCGAGATCCTCCTCTACCAGTTCGTGAACCTGTCGAGCGGGGGGGCGCAGTCCCGGATGAGCAAGCGCGCCGGCGATGTCGTGACGTTGGACGAGCTGATCGACGAGGTCGGCACCGACGCGGCACGGTACACGCTCCTCGCCCGCTCCAGTGACTCCACCATCGACTTCGACATCGAGGCCGTGACGCGGCAGACCATGGACAACCCGGTCTTCTATGTCCAGTACGCGCACGCGCGGATCGCGAGCCTGTTGCGGGTCGCCGGCGAGCGCGGCGTCGAGCTTCCCGGTTGGGAGGACGTCGAGCTCGACGTGCTCACCGATGAGGCCGAGCTCGACTTGCTGCGCACGCTCTCCGAGCTCCCCGAGATCCGGGAGCTTGCCGCCGCCACCCTCGCGCCGCACAGGCTGGCGCACTACATCGAGGACGTGGCCGCCGTGTTCCATCGCTTCTACACGGAGTGCCGGGTCATCACCGAGGACGCGGAGCGCACGCATGCGCGGCTATGGCTCTCGGCGGCGGCGAAGCAGGTGATCGGAACGTCACTGCGGATCCTCGGCGTGAGTGCGCCCGAGTCGATGGAGCGTCTCGAGGGCGACGACGACACGGACGCCGTCGTCGGGGGGGACGGCCGGCCGTGAGCGACGCGGCGACGCCGGCGTTCGAGGTCCGGCCGGCACGGCCCGGCGACGCCGCGTCGTTTCTGCTGCTGTACCGCGTCGTGATCGCCGAGGAGCGGTTCATTCGCACCGAGGACCTGGCAACGACCGAGCGCGACGCGCGCCGTCGGTTCCGCGTGCGGCCGAACGACGGCTCGGCCAACCTCGTGGCCGTCGCCGGGGCAGAGGTGATCGGTTCGCTCGGGATCTCCCGCGAGGACCAAGCGGTCACGCGCCACGTCGCGTCGCTCGGCATGATGGTCGCCCCCGCGTGGCGCCGGCGGGGCGTCGGGTCCGCGCTGATGCGCGAAGCGATCGCGTGGGGGCGGCTGGTGGGCGTCGAGAAGCTCGAGCTGTCGGTGTATCCGGACAACGCGGCGGCGATCGCCCTGTATCGCGCGTTCGGCTTCGAGGAGGAGGGCCGGCTTCGCGGGCACTCGAAGAAGCGGATCGGCTACTTCGACGAGATCCTGATGGGGCTCTGGCTCGTGCGGCCGCCGACCGAGGCCGGCGATCTTCTCCACCACGGCGAGGCGGCTCGGCGCGACCCGGGCGGCGGCGCACCATGATCCCCGTCCACCAGTGGGCGGGGATCATCGCCGAGTACCGCGACCGGCTCCCTGTATCCGACGCCACCCCGGTCGTGACGCTCGGCGAGGGCGGAACCCCGCTCGTGCGGTCCGAGGCGCTGTCGGCCGAAACCGGCTGCGAGGTCCACCTGAAGTTCGAAGGAGCGAACCCGACCGGCTCGTTCAAGGACCGCGGCATGACGGTGGCGATCTCGAAAGCTGTCGAAGAGGGCTCGAAGGCGATCGTGTGCGCCTCGACCGGAAACACCAGCGCCTCGGCGGCGGCGTACGCGGCGAAGGCCGGGCTCACCTGCGCGGTGCTGCTGCCGGCCGGCAAGGTCGCGAGCGGCAAGCTGGCGCAGGCCGTCGCGCACGGCGCCCGGCTGCTGCAGGTGGAGGGAAACTTCGACGCCGCGCTCGACGCCGCCCGCGAGCTCTCCGCGCGGTACCCGGTGACGCTCGTGAACTCGGTCAATCCCTACCGAATCGAGGGGCAGAAGACGCTCGCGTTCGAGGTCTGCGACGCGCTCGGCCGCGCGCCCGACTACCACCTGTTGCCGGTGGGGAACGCCGGCAACATCGTGAGCCACTGGCAGGGGTACGGCGAGTACCTCCGCGCGGGCGTGATCCACGAGCCGCCGCGGCTCTTCGGGTTCCAAGCCGCCGGCGCGGCGCCGATCGTCGCCGGCGCGCCGGTGGCCGACCCCACGACGATCGCCACCGCCATCCGCATCGGCAACCCGGCGTCGTGGGAGCGGGCCGTCGCCGCCGCCACCGAGTCGGAGGGCGGCATCCTGGCGGTGAGCGACCGCGAGATCCTCTCCGCCTACCGTCGCATCGCCGCGCAGGAGGGCCTGTTCGCCGAGCTCGCCTCGGCCGCGTCGGTGGCTGGCCTGCTCCAGGTGTCGGAGGCCGGCCGGGTCGACCGGGGATCGACCGTCGTGTGCGTTCTCACGGGGCACGGATTGAAGGAGCCCGACTGGGCGATGGCGGGCGCGGCGGCTCCCGTCACCGTCCCGCCCGACGCCGACGCGGTCGCGCGCGAGCTGGGGCTCGCCGAGCGGGCATGAGGATTCGCGCGGCCGCTCCGGCGACGGCGGCGAACCTGGGGCCCGCGTTCGACTGCCTCGCTCTCGCGTTGGACCTGTGGAACGAGTTCGACCTCGACACCGAGGCCGCGCCGGGTCTGGAGGTCGAGGGGGAAGGTTCCGCGGAGCTCGCCGATCCCGGCGCGCATCTCGTGCTGTCGACCATCCGCGCCGTGGCGGAGCGCCGCGGAGCCGACGTGCCACCGTTCCGCTTGCGCTGCACCAATCGCGTTCCGCTCGCCCGCGGGCTGGGGTCATCGGCCTCCGCGGTCGTCGCCGGCATCCTGATGGCCGAGCGTCTGTTCGACGCGGAGGGTACCCCCGAGGCGCGGCTCGCGGCGGCGACCGAGATCGAGGGACATCCGGACAACGCAGCGGCGTGTCTCGCGGGCGGGCTGGCGCTGGTTCACCGCCCCCCGCACGCGGAGGCGCCCGAAGCGATCCGGCTGGAGCCGCATCCGGCACTTCGGCCGGTCGTGCTCGTGCCCGAGTCGGAGCGTGTGTCCACCGAGGCGGCGCGGCGCGCGCTCCCGTCCTCGGTGCCGATGTCCGTGGCGGTGACCACCCTCGCGCGCGCCGCGCTCGCCGTGGTCGCACTGACCCAGCGGCCCGACCTGCTGGGCGACGCGCTCGTCGACGAGCTCCACGAGCCGTTCCGCCTCCCGCTGGCCCCTCGCGCGGCCGCGGCGCACGAACGGCTCCGCGCCGACGGCTTCCCGGTGTGCGTCGCGGGGTCCGGCCCCTCGCTCCTCGTGTTCGAGCAGGACCCCGCTCGCCCGGTTCCCGAGCCGGGCGAGGGATGGCGCGTGCTCCGGCCGCAGGTCGCCTCGAGCGGCGCGTTCGTCGGGGAAGCGTAGGTCCGGCACTTCGACGCCGGCTCCCATTGCCCCCGTCGGCGTCTCGCCCTACACTGCAGCCACGGTTCGCCGTCCCTCCTGTACCTCATCTTTCCCTCTGAGTACGTCGAAATCTGTAGAAGAGCATGGAAGCGCGATCACCCAACGCAGCCGAGGACGTCGAGGCCGAACAGCAAGCGCGGCCCGTTTCGAGCGGCGTGCCGGAGCTGCTGACCGACCTCGCCAGCAAGGTGCTCGCCACGAAGGAAGGCGACACCTTTCTCTATTCCGACATCGAGGGCAACCTCGACGACCGCAAGGAGTTCGGCCTCGGCCTCTATCACCGCGACACGCGGTTCCTGTCGCATTACCGTATGAAGCTGTCGGGCCGCGACCCCGTCCTGCTGTCCTCCTCCAGCGAGCGGGGCTACATGTCGGCGGTCGACCTCACGAATCCCGACCTGTACGACGACGACCACCTCGCCGTCCCGCAGCAGACGCTCAACGTCCGCCGGGTTCGCGTGATCGCCGGCCGCGTCCACGAGCGGATTCGCGTGAAGAACTACAACGCGGCGCCGGTCCATCTGACGGTCTCGCTGTCGATGGCCGCCGACTTCGCCGACATCTTCGAGGTACGCGGGCTCCGGCGCGACCGCAGAGGCCACTTCCGTCCGCCGAAGGCGTCGGACAACACCGTCGAGTTCGCGTACGAAGGCCTCGACGGGGCGCTGCGCAGGACGCAGGTCACGTTCGACCCTGCTCCCGAACGCCTCGAGGTCGTCGGCGACCGCGTCGAGGCCGACTTCGCCATGCCGCTCGGTCCGCACCAGACGAGGGTGGTAGCCGCGAGCTTCGACCTGCTCACGGGCGACGACGCTGCCGACACGACCGACTTCGATGCCGCGGTGCACCGGCTCCGGCGTTCCTACGAGGACTGGGAACGCGACAGCACGCAGATCGTCACCGACAACGAGGTCTTCAACAATCTGTTGACGAGGGGTCTGCGCGACCTGCGCGCCCTCTACACGCGCGTGGACGGCGGCCAGGTCGTCGCCGCCGGCATCCCGTGGTACGTGGCCCCCTTCGGGCGAGACGCACTCATCACGGCGCACCAGCTGCTTTCGGTGACGACTCGCCCGGCGCGCGACGCACTGCGGCTGCTCGCGACGCACCAGGGGACGCAGGACGACCCATGGCGGGACGAGGAGCCCGGCAAGATCCTGCACGAGATCCGGCGCGGCGAGCTCGCCGGCGCCGGCCTCATCCCGCACTCGCCGTATTACGGCGCCGTCGACTCCACTCCGCTGTTCGTCTTGTTGTTCGCGCAGTACTTCCGGTGGACGGCGGACCGCAAGCTGGCCGAAGAGCTCTTGCCGAACGTGCGGGCCGCGCTCGACTGGATCGACACGTACGGCGACATGGACGGCGATGGGTTCGTCGAGTACCGCCGCCGCGCTCCCGACGGACTCGAGAACCAGGGCTGGAAGGACTCGTGGGACGCGGTCGTGCATGCGGACGGCAGGCTCGCCTCCCCGCCGATCGCCCTGGCGGAGGTGCAGGCGTATGTCTACCTGGCCAAGCAGCGCGCTGCGGACGTCTTCGAGGAGCTCGGCGACTTCCGCACGGGCGTCCGCCTGCGCGAGGAGGCCGCGGAGCTCAAACGGCGCTTCAACGAGGCCTTCTGGATGGAGGACGACCGGTACTTCGCGATGGCCCTCGACGGCGACAAGCGCCAGGTTCGGACCGTCACGTCCAATCCCGCGCACGGTCTGTACTGCGACATCATCGACGAGGAGCGCGCCGAGGACGTCGCGCGGCGCCTGCTGCAGCCGGACATGTTCAGCGGCTGGGGGATCCGGACCATGAGCAAGAGCGCGGCCGGCTACAACCCCATGAGCTACCACAACGGGTCGGTCTGGCCGCACGACAACGCGCTGATCGCCGCCGGACTGAAGCGCTACGGGTTCGCGCGCGCCGCCAACCGTGTCGCCACCGCCATCTTCGACACCGCCATCGCCGCCGACTACATGCGCCTGCCCGAGCTGTACTGCGGATTCACCCGCAGGACGCCCAATCGGCCGGTCGGGTACCCGGTCGCCTGCTCGCCGCAGGCGTGGGCCGCCGGGTCACCGTTCCTGCTGCTGCAGGCGATGCTCGGCGTATCGGCGATGGCGCACTCCAACGTCCTGACCATCAACCGGCCGCACCTGCCGCCGTGGCTGAACGAGGTCGAGCTGCGCAACCTGCGCGTCGGCCAGAGCACGATCTCGATCGTGTTCCGGCGCGAGGGCGAGCTGTCGGCGTTCTCGCTCGTCGACCGGCGCGGCGACGTGCGCGTCCTGATGGAGGAATGAGGGAACGGGCGCCCGCCACTCGCGGACTCCCCCCTCCCGTGCCGTTGCCGTCTAGGACGTGAGCCGCGCCACGAGGTTCGGCATGTTCGGCGTGCCGAGGCCGGTGACGTCGTCGTAGCCGGGCGTCGTGTGCAAGGTTCCCGTGAAGTTCATGGTGCGAAGCGAAATCGAGCGTCCGTCGCTCGCGTCGACCTCGTTGTTCCAGTCCGCCCGAGCCGTCGCCATCGTGTGCGCGGGGTCGACGATGTCGTGGTAGCCGTCGGACCCCGCGACCGAGTACAGCAGCGGGTTGACGAAGCCCAGGTCGTGCCCGACGGCCTCCTGGACGTCGGCCATCATCCCGGCGACGAGCGGACACGAGACGCTCGTTCCGCCGATGCGGTACTCGGCGTACTTGACCACGTGATGCGGAAACGTCTGCGTCTCGCCGACCAGCAGCCCGGTGCTCGGATCGGCGTCGGCCGAGATGTCCGGGACTACGCGGTTCTCGGTGCCGTGGCCCCAGTAATCGGACAAGGAATCCGGAACGACCCCCTTCTGATACGAAGGCTCCGCGAACACCGTGCTCGTTCCGCCACCGCTGCCGTAGAAGTAGTCGCCCGGCGGTGCCGGCTTCCATGCCGTCCCGTGCGAGAGGTGCGAGTATCCCGTTCCCCACCCGGTTTCGAAGAGGTACTGGTTCGACGCCCCGACGCCGAGGCTCGTCCCGCCCACGGCCGTCACGTTGGGGCTCGAAGGCGGGTAGTCCGCGCGGCGCTTTCCCAACCCTCCGCACAGACCCTGTGGGTCGAGCTCGTCTCCGCAGTCGCCGGAGGAGAAGTACACGCCGATGCCCTCGACGGCGGCCTGCTGGAACACGGCCTCCTCGGCTGCGCGGTCGGGGTCGCCTTCGCCCACGCCGCCGTACGAGTTGGAGACGATGGTGGCGACGTGGTGGTCGACGACGTCCTCCATCCGGTTCAGCAGGCTCAGCGTCTGAGCGTCCTTCGCCCCCTCGAAGACGAGGTCCGCTCCCGGCGCCATGGAGTGGACGGCGTCCAGGTCGAGCGCCTCCTCGCCGTACCAGCCGCGCTTCTGCCCCTGCGAGCCTGGCGCCGGCGGAACGTTGCGTTGCGTGAAGTGCGGGACGGGGAGCCCATGAAGGTGGGAGTAGATCTTCAGGTCCTGCGTCTCGGTGATTGCGTGGTACGCGTCGATGACGGCGACGGTCTGGCCGGAGCCGTCGATCCCGGACCGGACCAGTCGGTCGACGCCGTATGCGCCCTGCAGCTGGGCCGGCCCATAGCCACACACGGCCCACGGCACGTGATGACCGTACGCCTCCGGTTTGTTCGTGGCCACCTTCTGTCCCCAGAAGGCCGAGCAGGGACGCCCGACGACGAACGCCCTGGGCGGCGGCGCGTTCGGGATGCCGAGCGGGCGCTCGGTGGTGCGGGCGAGGCCCATGACTCCCCGCACGTCGGGCGCGAGCGCCGCGGGCACCTTGGGGGACGAGGCCGGTCCACGGACCACCGCGGAGCCCCGGCGGTAGTAGTTCAGCCGCGTCCCGAATGCCCGCTCGACGAGGGCGACGGTACCCGAGGCCGGCACGTACAGACGGTTCGCGGGAACCTGGCCGACCGAGAGGCCCTGGCTTCGGAGCCAGGCGGCCACCTTCGCCACGGTGGCGGCGGGTTGGGAGAAGCGCGCGATGAACTGCGCGGGGGTGAGGTAGCGACCGTACTCGTGGCTGCGGGGATCGGACACTGCCGCGCCCAGCGCTGCCACCCCGGCCGGGTCACGGAACCCGAGCACGACGGCCAGATCCACGTGCTCGCCGGCGGCCGCCCGTCGGACGAGGTTCGTACGGATCGCCCAGTCAGGTCGCCCGGCGACCGCTCTCGGCGCAGCGCCCGTGCTTCTTGTCGCGGCGAAACCCGGGACCGGAGCGACCAGCGTCGCCACGATGGCAACGGTCGCTGCCGATCCTGCAATCACCAAGCGCTGACGCGAACGGCGCACGCGCGTCTCCTCGAGAGGAAGGATGGGGCGAGGCGACAGTCTAGACACGTCGCCGCCGCTTCGGAATCCGCCGAACGGCAGGGGGTCTTTCGACCGTGGTCTCGCTGGTCGGCGCCCGGTACGC
>DASPTB010000140.1:0-3262 GCA_035623615.1 Actinomycetota bacterium | reverse complement strand
TCAGGAACTTCCGCCAGCAGATCTCGGACCCGTGGATGTCCGTGACGTAGAAAATCTTGAGCATCGACCCGTGGCCTCCCCGCCAATAGTGGGCCCGGCGGCCCTCAATAGCAAGACACGGGTTGCGGGATGGGCAACCGGGTGCGCCGGCTGGCCGGCGCGGCGGTCAGCTCCGCGGGCGGCGCTTCTCGGGGTCGTACAGGGCGTTGCCGGCGGCCACGGTGGCCGACGTCGTCTTGTCGCCGACCGCCACCTCGACCTTGTCGCCCTCTCCCGCCACGGTTGCGTCCAGGACGGCGATCCCGATGACGCCGAACTGGGGGCTGCTGGTGGGGCTGGTCAAGGTTCCGACGGACTCGCCGTCCTTCGTGACGTCGGCCCCGTACTCGGGGACCTCGTCGCCTTCCAGGCGCAACGCCTTCAGCCGTCGCGGCGGGTTCTCGGCGACCCCGCGCAGCGCGTCGCGCCCCCGGAAGTCGCGCTCGAGGTGAACGAGCCGGTCGAAGGAGAGGTCGTACGGCGTCAGCTTGTGCGCCTCGTAGTCGTAGTCGGTGACCACCATGCCGGACTCGATCCGGGCGATCTCGACGGCGTCGGTCCCGTAGGGGACGCACCCGAGATCCAGCATCGCCTGCCACAGGTCGGGAGCGTTCGACGGGTCGACGAACAGCTCGAACCCAAGCTCACCCGAGAACCCCGTCCGACTGAGCCATACGGGGATGCCGGACACCTTCACGCGTTCGGGGATGAACCAGTAGTACTTGATCGACGAAAGGTCCACGTCGGTGACCTTCTGCAGCGTGTCGCGCGACGCCGGGCCCTGCACCGCCAGGTGGGGCATCTCGTGGATCACGTACGCGATCGTGACGTCGAGGTCGGCCGTCGCGTCC
Organism: Actinomycetota bacterium; assembly: GCA_035623615.1. Lineage (GTDB taxonomy): Bacteria > Actinomycetota > UBA4738 > UBA4738 > UBA4738 > DASPTB01. The sequence continues at coordinate 2,372 of DASPTB010000140.1, read as the reverse complement.
TGGAACTCCTCCGCGTGCTCGTCCGAGTTCGTCATGACCCAGACGTGGTCGTCGGCGAGCTTGTAGATGGTGCCGTCGTCGGTCATCAGGCCGTTGTCGTCGGTGAAACCGCCGTAACGCACCTGCCCGACCTGCAGCCCCTCGATGTCGTTGGTGTTCAGCCGCTGCGCCGCCTTCACCGCATCGGGCCCGCGGAAGTCCCACTTGTTGAGCGGGGAGACGTCCCAGACGCCGACGCCGGACCGAATGGCGTTGTACTCCTTCTCGACGTCGCCGAAGCTCATGGTCCAGAACCAGCCACCCTCTTCCATGAAGGTGGCGCCCATGGCCTCCTGTGCCGCATGGAACGCCGATCGATTGGACGTGCCGCTTGTGGATTCGCTCATGCGCGCGACCTTAGCTGAACCGCGGTTCAGGAATCAAGCCCCCACGGGGCAGGCTCGGTCGTTCAGGAACGGGCGGCACGGCGCGACGTTCGCGCCTTCCGGTCGGCCAGGATCTCGCGCGCGGCGTTCGCGCCGGGTCCGCCGGTGATCCCGCCGCCCGGATGGGCGCCGGCTCCGCACAGGTACAGGCCGCGAACCGGCATCCGGTAGCGCGCGTGGCCCAGGAGCGGACGCCACGCGAAGAACTGGTCGAGGGTCGGCTCGCCGTGGAGCGCGTGCCCCTCGGTCAACCCGTAGTCACGCTCAAGGTCCAGTGGCGAGAGGACGTGGCGTTCGACGATCAGGTCGGAGATTCCCGGCGCGTACTGCTCGAGGGTCTTCACCGCGAGTTCGCCCAGCCCGTCGCGCTCCGACTCCCAATCCCCGTCCCGAAGCCGGTAGGGCGACCACTGCAGCACCACGCTCATGACGTGCGTCCCCTCCGGAGCGATGCTCGGATCGGCGAGCGACGGGATCGTCGCCTCGAGGAAGGGCTCGTCGGACACGCGACCGTATTTGGCCGCGTCGAACCCCCGCTCGAGGTAGTCGATCCCCGGCGCGATCAGGATCCTGCCGAGGAGGCGCTCGGGATCGTCCCCTCCTTCGGCGGCGAAGCGCGGAACGCCCGACAGCACAAGGTTGACCTTGGACGTCACGCCGGGTGTCCGGTAGTTGCCGGCGCGCCACACGAGGTTCGGTCCGAGCGTCACCGGATCGAGCAGCCCGAGCAGGGTGCGCTTGGGATCTGCGTTCGAGGCGACGATCGGCGCCTCGATCTCCTCCCCCGACGCGAGGAGGACGCCCTGAACGCGGTCGTCGTCGACGAGCACCTGCGCGACCTCGGCCCCGGTCCGCACCTCGCCGCGGAACGACTGGACGGCCACGACGAGCGCGTTCGCGAGCGCCCCGGGACCGCCGCGCGCGTACACGGTCGAGCCGGCGGCGCCCGCGTCCCGCCCGGCCGACTCGGCCAGGAACACTGTCGCGGTCCCGCTCGACCACGGGCCGACCGCCGCGTGCAGGACCCCCCGGCTCGCGAGCGCCCCCCGCACCGCGTCGGACTCGAACGCCTCGCCGACCAGATCGGCGACGGCCATCGGAAGGACCCGCAGGACCTCCCGTCGGGCCCGCGACCCGAGCCCGCGCAGCGCGCGCCCGAGCGTCAGCCCCGACATCGCGTCCCGCGCCGACGGCGTCTTGAGATGCGGTGGCGTCGCCACCGACAGGTGTGCCAGGAAGCTCGCGACGGACCGCACCCGCCGGTCGAAGCCCGCGTACGCGGCCGCGTCGTCGGCCGACACATCGGCGAGCCCCTGCGCGGTGCGCTCGGGATCGCCCCACAGCGTTATCGACCGCCCGTCCGGCTGCGGCGCGAACGCGCGAACGGCCGGGGTGATCGTCAGGAAGCCGTGCTCCGCGAGGTGCAGGTCCTCGACGACGCTCCGGCGAAGCCGGCCGACGGTGTGTGCCGCCACCGGCACCTTCGCTCCGGCGATCTCCTCGGCCGCCAGCGCCCCGCCGGCCCGGTCCCTGCGCTCGAGCACGATCGTGCGAAGGCCGGCGCGCGCAAGGTAGCCGGCGGTGACGAGCCCGTTGTGGCCGGCGCCGACGACGACGGCGTCGTACCTGTCGCCCGGCACCTCAGGCTGCCCTCGTGCGGCGCTTCTTCTTCTCCTTGAGCAGCTCGAGCGCCGCGATGCGGCCCGATGCGCCCATCAGGCCCCCACCGGGATGCGTCGAGGATCCGTTCAGCCACAGTCCCGCGACCGGCGTGCGGTAGCGCGCGTAGCCCGGCACCGGGCGATTGAAGAACAGCTGCTCGAGCGACAGCTCGCCCTGGAAGATGTTCCCCTCCGACAACCCGAAGTCGCGCTCGATGTCGAGCGGCGTGAGCACCTGCCGGTGCAGGATCAGGTCGCGGATGTTGGGCGCGCGCTCGGCGATCGT
>DASPTB010000107.1:0-11186 GCA_035623615.1 Actinomycetota bacterium | reverse complement strand
CCGGCCTCGGGGCAGAACGCCATCCCCGTCGGGGCGATGGTCGTCACCGACCACCACAGTGGCAGTGTTCGGGGCGCCGGACCGCTGTTGTTGGTGTCGTCGGGCGACGTCCCCTCGCAGTTCTCCGCCGGCCCCCATCCGCCGTTCTCACCGTTGGTGAACTGGTTGATCTCGTCGTTGCACTCCGGCCCGTTCTCCGTTTCCCAGAGCTTCCCCGTGTCGGGGTCGAAGTTCAGTCCCAAGGAATTGCGGAAGCCGCGCACGAAGATGCGGTGGCCGAGGACGTTGTTGCCGGGCGCCTTCCCATCGGTCGTCATGCGAAGGACCTTCCCGAGCGGCGTGTTCAGGTTCTGGGAGTTCGCGGAGATGTTGGCGTCGCCGACGAGCGCGTAGAGGCTGCCGCCGGGGCCGAACGCCAGCGGGCCGCCGTAGTGATGCACGCCCGCCCTGGACTGGACCGAGAAGATGATCGTGGCGGCGGCGCCGACGCCGCGACGCGACGTGACCTTCAGGATCTGGTCGTAGACCTTCCCGCCGATCAGCCGGACGGCGTAGACGTAGACGTAGGGGTCGGTCGGGAAGTGCGGGTCGAACGCCAGTCCGAGGACGCCCGGGTTGGTGAGGCTCGTCACCCGGTAGAAGACGCGTGTGTCGCCGGAGCCCGCGATGTGGGCCCTGATGATGCCGGTCTCCCGTTCCGCGTAGAAGATCGACCCGTCGGGACGGAAGGCGAATACCGCGGGGTCCGCGAGGCCGGTCAGTACCGGCTGGACGCTGATGGCGCCGGGAGCCGAGGCGTGTGCTGCCGTCGTCGTCCACGAACCGAGCGCGACGACAAGCGCCACCACGCCGCTCAGCAACCTGACCCGCCTCATCCGTTCCTCCTTGTGTCTATTGGTCCGACCTTGTGTCTATTGGTCCGACGGCCCGGGGTGCCGTTGTCGGCGCCACAGCGTACACGACCCGCCGCCGAAATCTCTCCCTCCGCGACGAGCCGGCTTCGCCGGCTCGTCGCTCGCTGCTCACACCGCCGCGCGCTTGGCCGACATGAGCCGGGGAATCGTGCTCTCGTAGACCACGATCGCGTCGTTCAGCGACACCTCGAACAAGTCGCCGAACCGCAACCGGCCGCCCCCGGTCGTCCCGACGCGTTCGCACGGAACGCCGTGCGCGGCCGCGAGCTCCTCGAGCGCCCGCTCGCTCCCCAGCGCCGGTGCGACGACGGCGCGCGAGGCCGATTCGGAGAACAGCCACAGATGGGCGGCCGCACCCCCGGCAGGGACGACGTCGAACCCGACTCCCCCGTTGATCGCCGACTCGGCGAGCGCGACCGCGATGCCGCCGTCGGAGCAGTCGTGGGCGGACGCGAGCACGTTGGCGCGCGACGATGCGGCCAGCAGGCGGTGCAGCTTCGATTCCGCCTCGAGGTCGACCGCCGGGGGGCGGCCGCACACCTTCCCGAGGACGACCTCCGCGTACTCCGAGCCGCCGAGCTCGGGCCGCGTATCCCCGAGCGCGTAGATCGCGAGACCCTCGGCCGGGAAGCCGCTGCGCACGAGCAGGCGGTAGTCCTCGAGGATCCCCACCATCCCGATCACCGGGGTCGGATAGATCGCCGACCCGGCGGACTCGTTGTAAAAGGACACGTTCCCGCCGGTGACCGGCGTGCCGAACGCGCGGCACGCGTCGCCCATCCCCCGCACGGCCTCGCGGAACTGCCACATCACCTCGGGACGTTCGGGGTTCCCAAAGTTGAGACAGTTGGTGATCGCCGCCGGCGTCGCGCCGACCGCGGCCACGTTGCGCGCGGCCTCCGCGACCGCGTGGACCGCGCCCGCGTAGGGATCGAGGAAGCCGTAGCGGCCGTTGCCGTCCGCCGAAACGGCAACGGCGCGAAGCGTCCCCTCGATGCGCACCACCGCGGCGTCGGCGCCGGGGCCGACCAGGGTCTGACCTTGCACGAGCTGGTCGTACTGCTCGAAGGCCCACCTCGTGCCGGCGACGTTCGGGGAACCGAGCACCGAGATGAACGCGTCCTCGAGCGAGGACGGCGCGGGGGCGCGCGCAGGGTCGTCGGCGCTGAGCGCGTCGAGCCACTGCGGACGCTCGGCGGGGCGATCGTACTCCGGCCCCTCGTCGGCCAGGCTGCGCGCCGGAAGGCTCGCGACCACCTCGCCGCCGCGCCGGACCGTCAACGTCCCCCCGTCGACGAACGCCGCCACCGGCGCGCCCGTGAGTCCCCACTTGGCGCACACCTCCTGCGCCGCGCCGACGTCCTCGGGCCGGACGATCGCGAGCATGCGTTCCTGCGATTCGGAGATCAGGATCTCGAAGGGCTCCATCCCCTGCTCGCGCAGCGCCACCCGGTCGAGGTCGAGGTCGGCGCCGAGGCGAACGCCGGACGCGGCTTCCGAGACGGCGCACGTGAGGCCCGCCCCGCCGAGGTCCTTCAACCCTTCCAGCAGTCCGAGGTCCTTCAGCTCGAGGCACGCCTCGATCAGCAGCTTCTCGAGGAACGGGTCGCCGATCTGCACGCTCGGGCGCGACTCGTGCGCGTCTTCCTCCAGCGTCTGGGACGCGAGGACCGAGACGCCGCCGATGCCGTCGCGCCCGGTCGCGGCGCCGATCAGCAACAGGATGCTCCCCGGGCCGCCCGCGCGGCTCTGCAGCAACGCGTCGGCCGCCGCGAACCCGAGGCACATGACGTTCACGGTCGGGTTCGCGCTGTGGCAGTCGGCGAACTTCACCTCGCCGCCGACCGTCGGCACGCCGATGCAGTTGCCGTAGCTGCCGATCCCGGCGACGACCCCGCCGAACAGGTACCGGTTGCGCTCCCCGTCAAGGCTCCCGAACCGCAAGGGGTCGAGCAGCGCGGCGGGGCGAGCCCCCATGGAGAGCACGTCGCGGACGATCCCGCCGACGCCGGTCGCCGCTCCCTGGTAAGGCTCGATGGCCGAAGGGTGCGAATGCGATTCCATCTTGAACACGCACGCGACGCCGTCGCCGACGTCGACGACGCCGGCGTCCTGCCCGGGGCCCACGAGCACCCGCGGCCCCTCGGTCGGCAGCGTCCGCAGGTGCGCCTTGCTCGACTTGTACGAGCAGTGCTCACTCCACATCACCGAGTACATCGCGAGCTCGGTCGGCTCTGGGGCGCGGCCGAGGCCGGACTCGATCGCCGCGTACTCGGTGTCGGTGAGGCCGAGCGTCCGATGCAGCGGCTCGGCCGGCGGCGCGGGGGTCCTCGGCTGAGTCTCGTCGGTCGCGCCCGTCAAGCCGGCACCCGAGCCCGCGCCGCCGACAGGAGCCACTGCAGGATGGGCTGACCGCCGGTGGGTCCGAGGTCGGGGTCGACCGCGTGCTCGGGGTGCGGCATCAGCCCGAGCACGTTCCCCGCCTCGTTCCAGACACCGGCGATGCTCGCGGTGCTGCCGTTCGGGTTGAAGTCCTCGGACACCTCGCCGCCGGGCGACGCATAGCGGAAGGCGACCCGGCCGTCCCCCTCGAGCCGTTCCAACGTGTCCGGCGACGCGACGAACCGCCCTTCCCCGTGCTTGATCGGAACCGAGAGCAGCTCGCCTCGGCGGCCAATTGTCAGGTTACCTGACGATTCGTGGCCGCCGGCTTCTCCGTTCTCGACGCGGATCGTGAGCCACCGGCAGACGAACGCGAGACCCTTGTTGCGAACGAGCGCACCCGGAAGGAGGCCCGCTTCGCAGAGGATCTGAAACCCGTTGCAGATCCCGAGCACCGGGCCGCCCGCGGCGGCGAACGCGGCGACCGACTCCATCGCCGGCGCGAACCGCGCGATCGCGCCGGTGCGCAGATAGTCGCCGTACGAGAAGCCCCCCGGGAGGATGACGGCGTCGGCGTCGCCGAGCGAGCGGTGGGCGTGCCACACCGACACCGGCTCCGCGCCCATCAACGCAACCGCGCGCAAGGCGTCGCGGTCGTCGAGCGACCCGGGAAACGTGACGACGCCGATGCGGGGCCGCGGCTCGCTCATGTCGCTTTCTGGTTCGATTGAGACAGCGCCATGATCTCGCTCACCCGCAGGATCTCGAAGGTCTCGATCACGGGGTTCGACAGGAATCGCTCGGACATCTCGACAACCTGCGCGCGGGCGGCCGCCTCGTCCGGCGCGTCGAGCTCGAGCTCGATCTCCTTGCCGACCCGCACGCCCGAGACGTTCGTCCACCCGAGCGAGGGCAGCGCCGCCTCCACCGCCTTCCCCTGCGGGTCCAGTAGTCCTTCCTTGAGCCGAACCCCCACCACCACGCGGTAGCTCATGTCGCCGCCCGCGCTCCCATCCGGTCGAGGAAGGCGTCGAAGGACTCACCGGTGATCCGCTCGTACGCCTCGCGGTAGCGCGCCGCCGTCTGCCCGACCACATCCTCCGGCAGCTCGGGCGGCGGCGGCTCGTGGTCCCAGCCGCTCTCGTCGAGCCAGTCGCGGACGTACTGCTTGTCGAACGACGGCTGTCCGTGGCCGGGCTCGTAGCTGTCCGTCGGCCAGAAGCGTGAGGAGTCGGGCGTGAGGACCTCGTCGATGAGGATGACCTCTCCGACGGCGAAGCCGAACTCGAACTTGGTGTCCGCCAGGATGATCCCGCGCTCCCGCGCGTGCGCGGCGCCGAACTCGTACAGCGACAGCGTCAGCTCCTTGATCTTTTCGGCGAGACCCTTCCCGATCAGCTCGGCCGTCTCGTCGAACGTCAGGGGCTCGTCGTGCCCGGTCGCGGCCTTGGTCGTCGGCGTGAAGATCGGCTCGGGAAGCCGCTCGGACTCGACGAGGCCGGCCGGCAGCGGGATGCCGCAAACGGCGCCCGTCTTCCGGTAGTCCTTCCATCCGGATCCCGTGATGTAACCGCGCGCAACGCACTCGACCGGGATCACCTCGGCGCGCCGGACGAGCGTCGCACGGCCCGCGAGTTCGGCGGCCTCGGCCGCGTAGGGCTCGGGGAACGAGCGGGCGTCCGCGCTCAGGACGTGGTTGGGAACGATCTCCTTCGTCCGCTCGAACCAGTACAGCGACAGGCCGGTGAGAACGCGGCCCTTGTCCGGGATCGGCGTGGGCAACACCACGTCGAACGCCGAGATTCGGTCGGTGGCGACGAGCAAGAGGTCGTCGCCGGCCTCGTAGATGTCGCGGACCTTCCCCTGCGCGAATCGCTCCGCGAGCGCCATCATTCCTTCCTTTCTGTTGTCTCTGCCTCTAGTCCTTGGGAATCTCGGGGGTCTCCAGCTTCTCGAGGCGCGCGAACACCCCGTCGAGGTGGCGGACGAACGGCTCCGGGTCGAACAGCGCGTCGAACCGCTCCCGGTCCAGGAGCCCCCGCGGCTCGATCTCGGCCCACAGCACGTCGCGGAACGGCTGATCCTCGTCCCAGCCTCGCGCCGCGGCCGACTGCACCAGCTCATAGGCCTCGTCCCGGTCGAGGCCGGCGTCCACCAGCGCCAGCAGCACCCCCTGGGAGAAGATCAACCCGCCCGTCGCGTCGAGATTCACCCGCATCCGGTCGGAGAAGACACGCATGCCGCCGACCACGCGGTCTGCGAGCGACAGCATGTAGTCGACGGCGATCGTGGAGTCGGGAAGGATCACCCGTTCCACCGAGGAGTGGGAAATGTCGCGCTCGTGCCAGAGCGCGACATCCTCCAGGGCGGCCTGCACGTTCGCACGAACGACCCGCGCAAGTCCGCAGATCCGCTCGCACAGGACCGGGTTGCGCTTGTGCGGCATGGCCGAGGACCCTTTCTGGCCGCGGCCGAACGGCTCCTCCACCTCGCGCACCTCGGTCCGTGCCAGGTGACGGATCTCGAGCGCGATCTTCTCGAGCGTGGCTGCCGTCAACGCCAGCGCGGCGACGTATTCGGCGTGGACATCGCGCTGGACGACCTGGCTCGCGACCTCGGCAGGCCGCAGGCCCAGCTCGCCGCAGACGTACTCCTCGACCCGGGGATCGATCTGCGAGTACGTGCCGACGACGCCCGAGAGCTTCCCGACGCTGACGGCCTCGCGCGCGCGGCGCAGCCGCTCGCGGTCGCGGTCGAGCTCGAACGCCCACAGCGCCAGCTTGTGGCCGAACGTGATCGGCTCGGCGTGCACGCCGTGCGTTCGTCCGACGCAGATGGTGTCCCGATGCTCGAGCGCGCGCCGCCGCACCGTCGCGAGCAACCCGTCCAGCCGGCCGAGGATGATGTCGGCCGCGTCCCGCAACTGAAGCGCCAGCGCCGTGTCGAGCACGTCGCTCGACGTGAGGCCGAAGTGCAGCCAGCGCCGCCCGGCCTCGCCGATCGGCTCGGCCGCCGCCTGGACGAAGGCCGCGACGTCGTGGTTGGTGACCGCCTCGATCTCGGCGACGCGCTCCGGCGTCGGGGCGGCCGCTCGCTCGCGGACGGCCGCCGCGTCCTCCTCGGGGATGCGCCCGATGCGCGCCCACCCCAGCACCGCGAGGACCTCGATGTCGAGCCAGTGCCCGAGCTTGGCCTCCTCGGACCACACCGAGGCCATCTCGGGAAGGGTGTACCGCGGGATCACGCCGGCATCACGCGCGCATCCCCTCGTCCAGCGAGTCCTTGAACTCGTGCATGCGGGTCCGCACCTCGGGATCGAGCACGGCCACGATCTGCGCCGCGTAGACGGCGGCGTTCACTGCCCCGTTGATCGCCATCGTCCCGACGGGCACGCCGCGAGGCATCTGCACCGTCGAGTACAGCGCGTCGGCGCCGCCGAGCGTCTCGGAGGCGATCGGCACCCCGATGACCGGGAGCGCGGTCCTTGCGGCCACCGCGCCGGCGAGGCCGCCGGAGCCCGACCCCGCCGCACCGCAGATGATCGTGACGATCCCCCGCTCCTCGGCCGTGCGAGCGTACTCGTCCACGAGGTCGGGGCTGCGGTGCGCCGACATGACCCGCAGCTCGAACGGCACGCCGAACCGCTCGAGGATGGCCCCCGCCTGCTGCATCTGGGGAAGGTGGTTGGTGTTTCCCACCAGAATCCCCACCAGCGGCTGTCCCGCCTCTCGCATCGCGCTCACCCGGCTCCCTTCGACACCCGTTCGGCGATGTCCCGCCTCGCCATCTTCCCCTCGAACCGGATGTGGTCCACCGCCGCGTAGGCCCGGTCGCGCGCCTCCGCCAGCGTCGCCCCCCCGGCGCTCACGGTCAGCACGCGCCCACCCGACGTCACCACTCTACCGTCGCGGTGGACCGTGCCGGCGTGATACAGGTCGACGCCCTCGAGGGCGCGCGCCTCATCGAGCCCATCGATCGCCTGTCCCGTCTCGTGGGGACCCGGGTACCCATCCGAGGCGAGGACCACGCCGACGCGCGCCTCGGGCTTCCACGTGGCGCGGTACGGGGCGAGGTTCCCCTCGACGCACGCCAGCATCAGCTCCCCGAGGTTCGACTCCAGCCGTGGAACGAGGACCTGCGTCTCCGGATCGCCGAACCGGGCGTTGAACTCGAGCACCTTGGGGCCGTCCTCGGTCAGCATCAGGCCCGCGTAGAGGACGCCGCGGTAGCGCACGCCCTCCTGTTCCATCGCTGCGACCGTCGCGCGAAGGATCGTCTCGTCGATGCGCTCGGTCAGCAGCTCGTCCACGAACGGGACCGGCGAGTAGGCTCCCATGCCGCCGGTGTTCGGGCCGCGGTCGCCGTCGAAGGCGCGCTTGTAGTCCTGTGCGGTCGAGAGCGGCAGGACCGTCTTCCCGTCCGTGAGCGCGAAGGCGGACACCTCCGTCCCGGTGAGGAACTCCTCCAGGATCACGCGAGCGCCCGAGTCGCCGAAGACGCGTTCGACCAGGGAGTCGGTGATGGCTTTCTCGGCCGCGGCGCGATCCTCGGCGATCGTGACGCCCTTTCCGGCGGCGACGCCGTCGGCCTTGACCACGTACGGCGGCGAGAGCCGGTCGAGGAACTCCACGGCCTCCTTCGGGTCGGTGAACTGACCGAACGCCGCCCCGGGAATGCCGTGGCGGGCGCACAGCTCGCGCGCCCACGCCTTCGACCCCTCGATCATGGCCCCGTCCCTGGTGGGACCGAACACGGCGAGACCACGGTCGAGCATCTCGTCGACGAGGCCAGCGACGAGCGGCATCTCCGGCCCCACGACGGTGAGGTCGATCGACTCCCGTTCCGCGAACTCGGCGATTCCCGGGATGTCGCCGACCGACAGGTGCTCGAGCGTGGCGATCTCTGCGATCCCGGCGTTGCCCGGCGCCGCGTAGATTCGGTCGACCGCCGGACTTCTCGTCAGCGCCCCGCAGAGCGCGTGCTCGCGCCCGCCCGCGCCGACCACCAGGACCCTCACGGCGCGCTCCCGTTCATGCCGGCAGCTCGAGCGTTCGGTCGCGGTCCGGGCCGATCGAGACCCACCGCACGGGGATGCCCGACACGTCGGCGATGCGGTCGAGGTACTTGCGCGCCGCGCCGGGCAGGTCCTCGGCGCGCGACGCGCCGGTCACGTCCTCGGACCATCCCTCCAGCTCCTCGTACACCGGCTCGGCGTGGTGGACGATCGATTGGTGCGGCGGGAAGTCCTCGAACGTCCCCTCCTCAGAACGGTACGCGACGCAGAGCTTCAGCTCGGAGAGACCGGAGAGCACGTCGAGCTTCGTGACGAACAGCTCGGTGAGGCTGTTCAGACGGAGCGCGTAGCGCAGCAGCACCGCGTCGAACCACCCGCAGCGGCGCGGGCGCCCGGTGACGGTCCCGAACTCGCGGCCGACCTCTCCCATGTGGCGCCCGGAAGGACCCTGGTCCTCCGTCGGGAAGGGCCCGGCGCCGACGCGCGTCACGTACGCCTTCGCCACGCCGATCACCCGGTCCACGTCCTTCGGGCCCAGGCCGGCGCCGGCAAGGATCCCGCCGGCCACCGTGCTCGACGACGTGACGAACGGGTACGTGCCGTGGTCGATGTCGAGCAGCGTCCCCTGCGCGCCTTCGAGCATCAGGCGTCTGCCGTCCCGAAGCGCCTGATGCAGGAGCGCGCTCGAGTCGCGGATGTGGGGCGCGAGCCGCTCGCCCATCGCCATGTAGTCGTGCGTGATCGCCGACGCGTCGAGCGGAAGCCGGTTGTAGACCTTGGTGAGGACCTGGTTCTTCTCCTTGAGCGCCACGTCCAGCTTCTGGCGAAAGATCTTGGGGTCGGTGAGGTCCTGGACGCGCAGCCCGATCCGGGCGGCCTTGTCGGAGTACGTCGGTCCGATCCCGCGCTTCGTGGTCCCGAGCTGCGACTTCCCGAGCCACCGTTCGGTGACGCGGTCCAGCTCGCGGTGATACGGCATCGTCAGGTGGGCGTTCCCCGAGACGACGAGCCGGGACGTGTCGATCCCCTGGGCCGCGAGTGCGTCCATCTCCTCCAGCAGGATCTCGGGGTCCACGACCACGCCGTCGCCGATCACGGGCGTGACGTGCGGATACAGGACGCCCGAGGGCACGAGCCGGAGCTTCAGCAGGGTGTCGCCCGCCAGGATCGTGTGCCCGGCGTTGTTGCCGCCCTGACAGCGAACCACGAGGTCGGACTCCCGAGCCAGGAGATCGGTCGCCTTCCCCTTGCCCTCGTCCCCCCACTGCGTTCCGACGAGAATCGTGACCGGCACGGTCGGATTCTATCGGGACGGATCCCGGACCCGAATCGGGCGGTCGCGACCCGCGAGAACGCGATCGTCGCCGGATTCTGATCCCGCTCCAACGTTCGCTTGAGCGACCGCTCACGTTGGTCCGCTTTGCTGGTGCGCACGGATGCGGACGAGAGGAAGGAGCGGACCAATGTTTGCAGCATCGACGGCCGATTGGCTGATGTTCGCGGGAATCGCGGCGGCCCTGGGGGGGCTCGCCGCGGCCGGCTACGCCTGGATCCTGCGGGAGCCGCCCGAGATCGGGCCGGCGCCCGGGCAGCCGGCGGCGGCGCTCGCCGCGCCCGAGCAGCAGGGAGCGCCCTTCCCGGCGGCCGCGTAAGGAGCTCGGCCCCCTCCCCCCCGGGCCGAACGGACGAGGGCGCGCCCCCCGAAGGGGGGCGCGCCCTCGTCATCCCCTCGTCGCCAGGAGGGGTGTTGGCCGCGTTCAGCTCGAGGCGAGCACCTGGTCGAGCACCATCTGGAGGATCCCGCCCGCGCGGAAGTACTCGAGCTCGGCGGGCTCGTCCACGCGCGCCACCGCCTGGAAAGTCGCGCGCGTGCCGTCGCGGCGAGTGACTTCCACGGTCAGCTCCGCCCGAGGCTCGAACCCCCCGGTCAGGCCCCGGACCGCGAGCTCCTCGCTCCCGGTGAGCCCGAGCGTCTCCGCGTTCTCGCCCTCCCGGTACTGCAGCGGAAGGATTCCCATCCCGACGAGGTTCGACCGGTGGATGCGTTCATAGCTCTCGGCGATCACGAAGCGGACGCCGAGGAGCGACGGTCCCTTCGCGGCCCAGTCCCGCGACGAGCCCGAACCGTACTCCTTCCCCGCCAGCACGGCGAGCGCGACGCCGTCGGCCCGGTAGCGCACGGCCGCGTCGAAGATGCTCATCCGCTCGCCCGACGGCAGGTGCGTCGTCCACGGGCCCTCGGTCCCGGGAGCGAGCTCGTTGCGCAGCCGGATGTTGGCGAACGTCCCCCGCATCATCACCTCGTGGTTGCCGCGACGGGCGCCGTAGGAGTTGAACTCACCGGTCTTGACCCCGTGCTCCTGCAGCCACTGGCCCGCCGGCGAGTCGGCCTTGATCGAGCCTGCCGGCGAGATGTGGTCGGTGGTCACCGAGTCGCCGACCTTGACGAGGATGCGCGCGCCTTCCACGTCCCGCATCGTGGCGACCGGGATCGCGTACGGGTCGCCGGCGGCGGCGAAGAAGGGAGGCTCGCGCACGTACGTCGACTCCTCGTCCCAGTCGTACATCGCGCCGGTGGGCGCCGACATCGCGGCCCAGTGCTCGTCCCCGTCGAAGATGCGGGCGTACTCCCGGTCGAACTGGTCTGGTGAGATCGCGGCGACGATCGCCTCCCGGACCTCGTCCGGCGACGGCCACAGGTCTTTCAGGAACACCGGCTCGCCCCCGGGCGCGGTTCCGACGGGGTCCTTCGTCAGGTCGACGTCGACGCGGCCGGCGAGCGCGTAGGCGACGCAGAGCGGCGGCGACGCGAGGTAGGAGGCCCGGACCTGCGGGTGGATCCGGCCTTCGAAGTTCCGGTTGCCCGACAGCACCGC
>DASPTB010000104.1:0-2623 GCA_035623615.1 Actinomycetota bacterium | reverse complement strand
GGAGATGTCCGAGACCGGCGTCATCGCGAACACCGCGCTCGTGTTCGGCCAGATGGACGAGCCGCCCGGCGTCCGCCTGCGCGTCGGCCTTGCGGCGCTCACGATGGCCGAGTACTTCCGCGACGAGATGAAGCAGGACGTGCTGGTCTTCATCGACAACATCTTCCGGTTCACGCAGGCGGGGTCCGAGGTGTCGACACTCCTCGGCCGGATGCCGTCGGCGGTCGGCTACCAGCCGACGCTCGCCGACGAGATGGGCGAGCTTCAGGAGCGCATCACCTCGACGCGGGGGCACTCGATCACGTCGCTCCAGGCGATCTACGTTCCCGCCGACGACATCACCGACCCGGCGCCGCACACGACCTTCGCGCACCTCGACGCGACGACGGTGCTCTCGCGCGACATCGTGGCCCAGGGCATCTACCCGGCGGTCGACCCGCTCGACTCCACGTCGCGGATTCTCGACCCGCGCTTCGTCGGCGACGAGCACTACGCGGTGGCCCGCCAGGTGCAGCAGATCCTGCAGCGATTCAAGGACCTGCAGGACATCATCGCGATCCTGGGGATCGACGAGCTCTCGGAGGAGGACAAGATCATCGTCAATCGCGCCCGCAAGATCGCGCGGTTCCTCTCGCAGCCGTTCTTCGTCGGCGAGCAGTTCACGGGCATCCCGGGCAAGTACACGCCGGTCGACGAGACGATCGCCTCGTTCAAGGCGCTCGCCGACGGCCAGTACGACCATCTCCCCGAGCAGGCATTCTTCATGGTCGGTGGGATCGAGGAGGCCGAGGAGAAGGCCCGGACGCTGACGGGGTCGGAGGTGTCCTGAGCATGCTCGACGTCCACCTGGTCACGCCCGAACGCGAGGTGTGGAGCGGCGAGGCGACCATGGTGGTCGCGCGCGGCGTCGACGGCGACGTCGGCATCCTGTCGGGGCATGCGCCGATGCTCGTCTCGCTCGCGATCGGGCCGCTGTTCATCCACCAGGAATCCGGCGTGGTCGGGGTCGCGGTGGACGGCGGCTTCCTGCACGTGACCGGGACCATGACGGACAGCCGGGTCGACGTCCTCGCCGAGCACGCGGAGCTCCAGGCCGAGATCGACATGGACGCGGCGCGGGCGCTCCGGGCCGACGCCGAGCGCCAGATGGCCGACCGGGCCACCGACGCCGCGCGGGCCGACCTCGAGCGCGCGATCACCCGGATCCGGATCGGCGACGGAAGCTGAGCCTCCCGAGCAGGGCGTTTGCCCAGGTGAGGGCTCCCGTCTTCGCTCGCCGCCCGGCCTAGAATCGTCCAGTCATGGATCGTCTTCTCATCACCGGGGGATCCCGGCTGCAGGGAACGGTGCCGATCTCGGGCGCGAAGAACTCGGCCCTCAAGCTGATGGCGGCGGCCCTGCTCGCCGACGGCCGGACGGTCGTCTCCGGGGGACCGCGCATCGCCGACTGCCTGACGATGCGTCAGGTGCTCGAGCACCTCGGCGCCGAGGTCGTCTGGGAAGGCTCCGACATGATCGTCGACACGGCGTCGGCCGACGGCGTCGAGGCCCCCTACGAGCTGGTACGCGCGATGCGGGCGTCGATCGTGGTTCTCGGACCGCTGCTCGCCCGGCGGGGGCGCGCGCGCATCGCCATGCCGGGCGGCTGCAACATCGGGTCGCGAAAGATCGATCTGCACCTCAAGGGTCTCGAGCGGATGGGCGCCCGGTTCTCGTACGAGCACGGGTACCTGCTTGCCGAAGCGCAGGAGCTCCGCGGCGCGGTGATCTCGCTCGACTTCCCGAGCGTGGGGGCGACCGAGAACGTGCTGATGGCGGCCGTGGGCGCGAGCGGGACGACGGTGATCGAGAACGCGGCCCGCGAGCCCGAGATCCAGGACCTCGCCATGATGCTCGCCGAGATGGGCGCCAAGATCGACGGCGCCGGGACGACGACGATCGAGATCATCGGGACGCAGGACCTCCGGCCGGTTACCCACCGGGTGGTTCCGGACCGTGTCGAGGCGGGGACGTTCGCGCTCGCGGCGTGCGCGACCCACGGCGACGTCCTGCTGTCGGGCGCGCGCGCGGATCACCTGGACTTGTTCCTGGCGAAGCTGTCGGACGCGGGGGCGACGCTTGGCGTGGAGGATCGTGGCATCCGGGTCGCCATGGAGGGGCGCCCGCGGGCCGTCGACTTCGTGACACTCCCATACCCGGGGTTCCCGACCGACCTGCAGCCGCAGATGCTCGCGATGCTCGCGACCGCGGAGGGGACGAGCATTGCGACCGAGAACGTCTTCGAGAGCCGTTTCATGTTCGTCGATGAGCTCCAGCGCATGGGCGCGGACCTGCGGACCGAGGGTCACCACGCCGTCGTGCGCGGCGTCGAGCGACTGTCCGCGGCGCCGGTCCGCGCGCTCGACATCCGCGCGGGCGCGGCGATGGTGATCGCGGCACTCGCTGCCGACGGCACCACCGAGATCAGCCACGTGTACCACCTCGACCGGGGGTACGAGGCGCTCGAGGCGAAGCTCACCGCGCTCGGCGCGGGGATCCGCCGGGAGCAGGCGGGCACAGCGGCCGAGTCGTGACACGAGTCCGTCGCGCGGGTGTCCTCCTCGGGCTCGCGCTCGCGCTCGCG
>DASPTB010000082.1:0-5521 GCA_035623615.1 Actinomycetota bacterium | reverse complement strand
AGATCGACCTCGTTGGGGCTGATGCGCGGCGAGCCATCCTCCCGGATCGTCCCGATCAGGAGGAGCTGGTCTCGTCGAAAGCGCTCCTCGGCGAGCGAGGCGACCTCGGGGCACGCGCTCGCGAACTCGCGCCACCGCACGAGGCTACCCTCGCGAGGACACCAGGGCGGGACGTTGCGCGAAGGCGAGCTCCTGCTCCAGGGCGTGCGCCGAGCGCAGCACCGTCGGCTCGTCGAGCAGCTTTCCCATGAGCTGGAACCCGACGGGCAGTCCCTCGCCGTCCACCCCGCAGGGGATGCTGATCGCCGGAATGCCCGCGAGGTCGGCCGGGATGGTGAACACGTCGGACAGGTACATCGCGAGCGGGTCGTCGGCGCGCTCCCCGATGCGAAACGCGGTCGTCGGGGACGTCGGCGCCGCGATGACGTCGGCGTCCGCGAACGCCTGCCTGAAGTCGCGGATGACGAGAGTTCGCACCTTCTGCGCCTGTCCGTAGTACGCGTCGTAGTAGCCGGCCGAGAGCGCGTAGGTCCCCAGGATGATCCGGCGTTTCACCTCGTCACCGAACCCCGCGCCGCGCGTTCGGGTGTTCATCTCCACCACGCCGTCTCCCTCCACGCGCAGCCCATACCGCACGCCGTCGTAGCGGGCGAGGTTCGAGGAGGCCTCGGCGGGCGCGATCAAGTAGTAGGCGGACAGGGCGTAGTCGGCGTGGGGCAGCTTCACCGGAACCACGTTCGCGCCCAGGCGCTCGAGCGCGTCGAGGCCGGCCTGGAACGCGTCGCGCACACCGGGCTCGGTCCCCTCCATCGACAGCCAGTCCTCGACCACGCCGACCCGGAGGCCTCCGACGCCGGCGTCGAGGCCCTCGGTGTAGTCGCGCGGAGGGTCGGGAAGGCTCGTCGCGTCCATCGGGTCGTGGCCCGCGATCGCGGACAGCAGCGTCGCGGTATCGCGAACGCTGCGCGCGAACGTCCCCACGTGGTCGAGCGAGGACGCGAAGGCGATCAGACCGTAGCGCGAGATGCGACCGTACGTGGGCTTCAAGCCCACCACGCCGCAGAGCGCGGCTGGCTGGCGCACCGACCCGCCCGTGTCGCTGCCGAGCGCCCATACGGCCTCGCCGCACGCGACCGCCGCGGCCGATCCTCCCGAGGAGCCGCCGGGCACGGCGTCCAGACACCAGGGGTTATGCACCGGGCCGAACGCCGAATTCTCGTTGGACGATCCCATCGCGAACTCGTCGCAGTTGGTCTTGCCCGTCATGACCGCCCCCGCCGCCGACAGCCGAGCCCACGGCGTGCAGTCGTACGGGGGAACGTACGGCTCGAGGATCCTCGACCCGGCGGTCGTGCGAATCCCCTTCGTGCAGAACACGTCCTTGACGGCGATCGGGATGCCCGCCACGGCGGGCAACTCCCCGCCGGCGCGAAGCCGCTCGTCGACGGCAGCTGCCTGGGCTCGGCCCTCGTCGGCGGTCACCCGCAAGTACGCGCGAACCGAGCCGTCGACTTCCTCGATCCGGCGCAGGGTCGCCTCAAGGATCTCCGAGGCGGAGGTCTCGCCCCGCCGAAGCGCCGCCGCGAGCTCGTATCCCTGACGGTCGCCGAGCGCGTCGTCGCCGGCCACGTCGGTCACTCGTCCTCGACGATCCGGGGGACGCGGAACCGGCCCTCGAAGGGGTCGGGCGCGTTCGAGAGCGCCTCCTCGTGGGTGAGGCACGGGCGGGGCTCGTCTCCGCGGTAGACGTTCGCGCGCGGGACCGGGTGCGACGTCGGGGGCACGTCGTCGGCCGCGACCTCGCCGACCTTGCGCGCGTGCTCGAGGATCAACTCCAGCTGCGGGCCGAACCTGGCGCGCTCCTCTTCGGTGAGCTGGAGGCGAGCCAGCCGCGCGACGTGCTCGAGGTCGATGTCCACCGCCACGCCGCGCAGTCTATCGGCCGAGCGCGGCCGAGGCGCCCCTACGAGCGGGCGCCGGCCTGGGCCGGGAAGTTCTGCCCGACGACGATGACCAGGGTTCCGCCGGGGCCGTATGTGTCGCCGCGGACGTACTTCACTCCCCGGATGTAGTGGGAGGCGGTCGTTCGCTCGGCGTGCTGGTCCGGCGCCCAGCGCACCTGGTTGTGGATGAGGTTCGACGGCGCCGGTTCGACGGGGAGCACGTTGAACCCGGCCTTCGCGAGGTACCCGGCGATCTGGTCGGCGCGGCTCGACGAGCCCAGCGAGTAGACCTGGATCCGGACGTTGGCCGGCGACATGCCCGTCAGGGGCAGCTCGCGCCCGAGCTGGTAGAGCGGCTGGTCGTGCTTGATGCGGCTGAAGATCTCCGTGGTCTCCGGCTCGAGCGCGCGGACGTAGTCGACTCCGCCCTGGGTGAACGGCGTGGCCGGGATCGCGCGGAAGTCCACCCCCGTCTGACCCTGCATGTCCATCTCGTTCATCAGGTCCTGCAGCGCGTAGACGTTGAGGTGCTGGTCGATGGTCACGTTGTGCTTGATCGCGTGCAGCAGCGCGGGAAGGTGGATCAGCGAACCCGCGCTGATGAGCTTCTGCAGCAACGCCCGGAAGAAGATCTGCTGGCGCGAGATCCGGGAGAAGTCGGGGATGGTGTCGCCCTGGATGTGCCGGGAACGCACGAAGCCGAGCGCCTGCTGCCCCACCAGGTTGTAGCAACCCGGGTGCGGTAGGTCGAGTCCGGCCAAGCGATCGACCATCGGCTTGTCGACGCAGACCGGGACACCGCCGATCACGCCGACCAGGTTCTCGAAGCCGGCGAAGTCCACGGCGACGTAGTGGTTGACCGGCATCCCGCTCAGTCGCTCGATGGTCTTGACGAGGACGCCCGGCCCGTACGAGAACGCCGCGTTGATCTTGTTGTTCCCGTGTCCCGGGATGTCCACGTACAGGTCGCGGGGGATGGACACGATCGTCGTGTGGTGCTTCGGGATGTTCAGGTGCACCAACATGATCGTGTCCGACCTGCTCGGTTGGTTCTGGGTCGAGCGCCCGAACTCGGACTGCTGCCTGGCGGAGAGTCCGTAGCGGCTGTCGTCTCCCAGCACGAGGTAGTTGCACACCTGCGTGAAGCACTTGGAGCCGTTGTACTGCAGCGGAAGGCAGTTCTGCAGGTTCGTGCACTGCGCGTGACCCTTGGTGGCGCCCGCTGCCCCCGTGTAGTCGGGCAGAACGTTGAAGTTCCGGTCGATCGCGCGGACCGCCTGCACCGAGGCGAGGGAGCCGGCGGCGATCACGATCGACATCGCCCCGGCGAGGACGAGGAAGGCGATGCGGATCCGCGGATGCGGCCGGTGGCGCCAGGGCCGCCCGGAGCTGGACGGGCGGCCACCCTCGGCGAGTGGCTCCCTCTCGGCGAGCTCGTCGCCGGGCGGATCCGGGGCGTGCGCGTCCGGCGTTGGCGGTTCTGGCGTGTCCCCCATAGGCTCTCCAGCGTATCGGGCAGGCCCGAGGGAAGGCGACTGTGGCCGAGCGCCTCGTGTGGAGTCCTTCTGAAGATTACGAACGTCGCGCGAACGTCTCGCGGTTCATGCGCGCGCACGGCATCACGACCTACGAGGAGCTGGTCGCCCGTTCCATCGGCGACGTCGAATGGTTCTGGGACGCCGTCGTGCGCGACCTCGGGGTCGAGTTCTTCGAGCCGTATGAACGGGTCGCCGACCTTTCCCGCGGCGCGCCGTGGGCCACGTGGTTCGTCGGGGGGAAGCTGAACCTCGCCCACAACTGCGTGGACCGCTGGGCCGAGCGGACCCCCGACGCGCTCGCGGTCGTGTGGGAAGGCGAGGAGGGCCCCGACGCCGTTCGCCGGGTGACGTACGCCGAGTTGCGCGAGATGGCCGATCGCATCGCCGGCGCGCTTCGCTCGCTGGGCGTCGCGGCCGGGGACGCGGTCGGGATCTTCCTGCCGATGTCCCCCGAGGCGGTGGCGGCGACGCTCGCCTGCGCTAAGCTCGGGGCCGTCTACCTGCCGATCTTCTCCGGGTACGGCGCCGACGCCGTCGCGACGCGGCTCGCCGACGCCGACGCGAAGGTCCTGATCACCGCCGACGGGTTCCCGCGCCGCGGCAAGGTCGTCCGGATGAAGGAGACGGCCGACGCGGCCGTCGCGGAGGTCGCGTCGGTCCGCCATGTCGTCGTCTGGTCCCGCCTCGGCCGGACCGACACGCCGTGCAGCGACGGCCGCGACGTCGATTGGGATGACCTGCTGGCCGCGCAAGCGCCCCGCTTCGAGACCGAGTCCCTGGACGCCGAGCACCCGCTGTTCATCGCCTACACATCGGGCACAACCGGCCGCCCGAAGGGCTCGGTCCACGTCCACGGGGGATTCCTGGTGAAGATCGCGGAGGAGGTCGCGTACCAGACGGACCTGCACCAGGGCGAGACGCTCTTCTGGGTGACCGACATGGGCTGGATCATGGGCCCCTGGGAGATCACCGGCGCCGGCGCGCTCGGGGCCACCGTGTTCCTCTACGACGGCGCCCCCAATCACCCGGCCCCGGATCGCCTGTGGGACATGGTCGAGCGCCACCGCATCACGACGCTCGGCGTCTCCCCCACCCTCGTGCGCGGGCTGATCCCCGCGGGCGACGAGCACGTGCGCCGCCACGACCTCTCGTCGCTTCGCGTGCTCGCGTCGACGGGCGAGCCGTGGAACCCCGATCCGTACCTCTGGTTGTTCGACACCGTCGGCGGTGGGCGCTGCCCGATCATCAACATCTCCGGGGGAACGGAGGTCGGCGCATGCTTCCTGTCGCCGCTGCCGATCACCTCGCTCAAGCCCTGCACCGTGCGCGGCCCGGCCCTCGGGATGGACGTCGACGTCTGGGGACCCGACGGCGCGCCGGTGGCGCCGGGCGAGGTGGGCGAGCTCGTTTGCAAGCAGCCGTGGCCGGCGATGACTCGGGGAATCCACCGCGATCCCGATCGCTACCTGGCGACGTACTGGACGCGCTTCCCCGGCGTCTGGACGCACGGCGACTGGGCGAGCGTCGACGAGGACGGGTACTGGTTCCTGCACGGCCGGTCCGACGACACGCTCAAGATCGCGGGGAAGCGGCTCGGTCCAGCGGAGGTGGAGAGTGCGCTCGCGTCGCACGCGGTGGTGGCCGAGAGCGGCGCGGTCGGCGTTCCCGACGAGGTCAAGGGCGAGCAGATCTGGTGCTTCGTCGTTCTGCGTCCCGGCGTCGCGGCGAGCGACGACATGGCCGCCGAACTCTCGGGCGTGGTGGCCGAGCACCTCGGGAAGGCGTTCCGACCGTCGAAGGTCGTTTTCGTGGACGAGCTGCCGAAGACCCGCAGTGCCAAGATCGTGCGCCGCGCCTTGCGGGCGGCGGCCACCGGCGACGATCCCGGCGACCTGTCGAGCCTCGAGAACCCCGAAGCGCTCGACCGCGTCCGCGCCCGGCTCTCCGGCTCCGGCTCGGGCTCGTGGTCGGGCTCGGGCTAACCCTCGCCCTTGGCGGCGCGCGCGGCCTGGATCGCCTTCTTGCGCGCGAGGCGGTTTC
>DASPTB010000079.1:0-6698 GCA_035623615.1 Actinomycetota bacterium | reverse complement strand
GTCGTGGCGACGTCGATGTGACCGCTCCCGTCGGCAAGCCGGTAGCGGAGAGTGACGAGCTCGCCCTCGTCCTCCTCGTGGTCCACCTCCGAGTCGGACAGCGCGGTCGTGTCCTTCGGACACCAGTTGACGAGCCGCTCGCCCCGATAGATGAGGCCGGCCTCGTACAGACGGACGAACGCCACGCGGACGGCCCGCCCCAGCCCGTCGTCCATCGTGAAGCGCAGGCGGTCCCAGTCGCAAGAGTTCCCCATTGTCTTCATCTGCTCGACGATGCGCCCCCCGTACTGCTCCTTCCACTGCCAGACGCGTTCGACGAACTTCTCCCGGCCGAGCTCGCGCCGATCGACACCCTCCTTGGCGAGCTCGCGTTCGACGACGACCTGCGTCGCGATGCCGGCATGATCGGTGCCGGGGAGCCACAGCGCCTCCCAGCCCTGCATGCGGCGCCGGCGGATGGTGATGTCCTGCAGCAACTGCTGGAACGCGTGCCCGATGTGCAGCGCACCGGTGACATTCGGCGGCGGCAGCACGATGCAGAACGGGCGCCGGTCGGGATCGACCTCCGCGTGGAAGTACCCGCGGCGTTCCCACTCCGCGTACCAGCGGCGCTCTGCCGACGCGGCGTCGTAGGCGGTTGCCATCTCGGTCCCCGCCGGGGGCGTGGTCGTCTCGGTCATGGCAGTTCTCGCGAGTCTAGGGGAAGCCGGCCGGCGGCAGGTCGCCGCGGCGGCTCAGATCAGGGCGGGCGAAGCGGCCGGGCGGGCGCGGCTCGACGAGCCCGCGCTTCCCGGCGCGGGTACGGAGACGCGATGCAGTCCCTGATCGGCCATGGCCCAAGTGTAGCGGGCTCGGCCGCAGCGGCCGGGC
The DNA here is from genome assembly GCA_035623615.1 of Actinomycetota bacterium. Lineage (GTDB taxonomy): Bacteria > Actinomycetota > UBA4738 > UBA4738 > UBA4738 > DASPTB01. The sequence continues at coordinate 5,828 of DASPTB010000079.1, read as the reverse complement.
CGCGTTTCACGGATCGGCGGTGCCGGCCGTTAGGGTTGGCGACCGTGACGCGCGCGGAGACGATCGCTCGAGGGGAACGCGCCCTGGCCAGGCGCGACCGGACCCTGGCCCGGCTCGTCCGGGCGGCGGGGCCGTGCACGCTGGGCAAGGCGCCCAGGACGTCGCATCTCGACTCGCTGGTCCGTGCCATCGTCTACCAGCAGCTCGCCGGCCGGGCCGCCGCGGCCATCCACGGCCGGTTTCTGGCGCTGTTCGACGGGAGGTCGCTCACGCCCGAGGCGATCCTCGCGACCCCCGAGCGCAAGCTTCGCTCGGTCGGGCTGTCGACCGCCAAGGTGGTGGCCATCCGCGATTTGGCCGAGAAGTCCATCGATGGAACGGTTCCCCTGCGAACTCTCGGCCGTCACCAGGACGACGACGTCGTCGCCCGGCTGACGCAGGTCCGCGGCATCGGCCGGTGGACGGCCGAGATGTTTCTGATGTTCCAGCTGGGAAGGCCCGATGTCTGGCCGGTCGACGACTTCGGCGTGCGCAACGGCTACAAGATCGCGTACGGGCTCGCGGAGATGCCGTCGCCCAAAGAGCTGTTTCCGCTGGGTGAGGCCTATAGGCCGTACCGGAGCGTTGCCGCCTGGTACTGCTGGGCCGCCGTGCACCTGAAGCGCGGCGACATGCTGACCCCCGGCGGACAGTAGGGACCGGGCGGCGGGGCCGGGCCATGAATTGGACATGAGTCCCCCGTTCATCCTGGCCACTCCGCTCCCGGACTCAGGCAGGCCAACGCGCTCCCCCAGCCCCCCGGCAAGCCATCTTGGCCTTCCGCCGGAGACCCGGGCGACCATGTTTCGAAGGTTCGCCAGCGAGCCAGAGGCCCTGAGCTGAGGCCGTCCCCAAAAGGAGACTGACAGAAGGGCGACTTGCGACTGGGCGTGGTCATGGGACTAAATGCGGGCGGGAAGTGCGGCGCTGGAGGCAGAAGGTGTCCGTGGATGGAGAAGCGTCCGGATCGAGTACGTATGTGGGGGTGGTGAAAGGCTTGCTCATCGGCGAGCACACCCGGACCACGCTCGTGGCGTTCGATGATCGCCTCTTGTTCTCAGCTCCAGCCCCTGGCTTCGTGACGAAGGCAAGGCTGACCGCTTGGTCCAAGGAACTTGATGAGGTTGGCGAGCGAGGAGCTCACGGGCTCCTCACCCCGGAAGAAGTCGTCGAACGGATTCCGAACACCTTCGCTTATCACCTCGTGTACATTGAGCGTGCAACCTTCGGCCGGAGTTTTCGCGCCGTCGTCTGGGGGACGGGAAAACTTCAGTTCCGGCTCGCGCCCGAGGCGGGGGTTCACGGGCGGAGCTTTCTGGTTGGGAAGAAGGCGCGCGAGCCGCTGATTCAGACGCTGACGCGCGTGCTCGGCGATCGATTCCAGAATCGCTTCGCCAAAGAATTGAGTGCCTGACGTCGTCACGATCGCGGTATCCACGAGGACAAGACGGATACCACCGCGGATCGATCCCCGACGGGGGTGGCGATCCCTGGCCTAGCCGGCCACCCAGGACCGGCTCTGGCGGCACCACCGCGTGGCGAAACCGCCAATCCCGTTGATAGAATCCGCCGACACCTGGGTCGGTGGGAAGGGAGCAACTCGTGAGATCGAGCGTGGGGCGCATTGCTTTGTTGATGGGCGCCGTCCTGACGGTGCTCGCCGTCGCCGGCACCGCATCGGCTGCCCCCCGGGGAGTGGCCTATCTCGACCCCGGAACCGGCAGCTACATGTTCCAGGTCGTGGTCGGCGCTCTTCTCGGCCTCGCCGTCAGCGTCAAGCTGATGTGGAAGCGCACCTGGGCCCGACTGACGCGGCGCTCCACCCGGGAGCCGCAAGACAAGGACGCCTGATCCCGGACGCCGTTCCCGGCTCGTTCCGCGACCCCAGCGGATTCGTCTTCGTCCGCGACAAGACCGTCTTCCGGCAGGTCAACCAGGCGTTCGCCGACGAGTACGACCTCCTCATGGGCTCCGGCCTCTATGCGTCCCTCGTCGAACGCGGCCTGCTGATCCCCCACGAGGAGGTGGACGAGCTCGCGGCGGCCGAGGGCGCGCACCGGATCCTGCGTCCCGAACAGATCCCCTTCGTCTCCTACCCCTACGAGTGGTGCTTCAGCGAACTGAAGGCCGCGGCGCTCGCGACGCTCGACATCCAGGAAGCCGCCATGGAGCATGGGATGTCGCTGCGCGACGCGAGCGCGTACAACATCCAGTTCCGCGACGGACGCCCGGTGCTGATCGACACGCTGTCGTTCGGCAGGTTCGACCCGAGCGAGCCCTGGGTCGCCTACCGTCAGTTCTGCCAGCAGTTCCTCGCCCCGCTCGCGCTCGTCAGCTACCGGGACGCGCGGCTCGGTCGGCTCTCGCAGCTGCACCTGGACGGTGTCCCCCTCGACCTCGCGACGGAGCTGCTCCCGAAGCGCGCGGGCCTGAAGCCGTCGCTCCAGATGCATCTGTTCGCGCACGCGCGCAGCCAGCGCCGCCACGCCGGCGACGGCGCGGCGGCGCGATCGCAGACGCGGCGCGGCGGCTTCAACGAACGCTCGTTCCGCGGCGTGGTCTCCAGCCTGCACTCGACCGTCTCCGACCTGACGTGGTCGCCGGAGGAGTCGGCGTGGACGGGCTACTACGACGAGGCGCCGAGCTACTCGGCCGAGGCGAGCGAGCACAAGCGGACGCTGGTCGAAGCCTTCGTCGACCGGGTCCGTCCGGAATCCGTCTGGGACCTCGGAGGCAACACCGGGGCCTTCGCGCGGATCGCGAGCTCTCGCGGGATCCCGACGATCTGCTTCGACGCCGACGCGGCGTGCGTCGAGCGGAACTACACGACGGTGGTGAAGGACCGCGAGCGGCACCTGCTGCCGCTCGTCATGGACCTGACGAACCCGAGCCCGGCGATCGGACTCGCAAACCGGGAACGGTCGCCGCTCGCGGAGCGCGGACCGGCCGACATGGCGCTCGCGCTCGCCCTCGTGCACCACCTGGCCATCGGCAACAACGTTCCGCTCGACCTGCTGGCCGACGACTTCCGCGAGCTCTGCGCGTGGCTCGTCGTCGAGTTCGTCCCGAAGCAAGATCCGCGGGTCCAGGACCTGTTGGCGATGCGCGAAGACGTCTTCCCCGGCTACACGCGGGACGGTTTCGAGGCGGCGTTCGGGCGGCGGTTCGTGGTGGAGCGCGCGGAGGAGCTGCGGGACTCGTCGCGCGTGCTGTACCTCATGCGGGGGCAGTGACCGGGTGGCAGGTCCCGAGGACGCCGGAACGCGGCCCGGCGGCGAAGCGGGCGGCTCGCAGAAGCAGGAGCATGAGCAGGAGCCCGAGACTCCGCGGCCGACTCGCTCCCGGCAGCGAACGCAAGGTTCCCGCGTCGTCGTGCACCCCATCCTGTTCGCGGCGTTCCCGATCCTGTTCCTGTGGGCGCACAACCTCGATCAGGGCGTCGACCTCGACGAGGTCGTCCGCCCGATCCTGCTGAGCGTCGGCGTCGCGGCCGCTCTCTGGGCGATCGGGACTCGGATCCTGCACGACGCCCGCCGTGCCGGCCTCGTCGTGTCCGTCCTCGCGCTGATGTTCTTCTCGTTCGGGTATCTGGTCCTCGCGGTCGGCAACGTCTCGCACGGCAACACCGCCATGCTGCTGGCCGGCTGGTGCGTGCTCGCCGCGATCGCGGTCGTGTTCATCCTTCGTGGCGGCGCGTGGGTCCCGTCCGTGACGAACGGCTTCAACATCGCTGCGGTCGTGCTCGTCGGCATGAACCTGTTCACGGTCGTGTGGGCACAGGTCGATCCCGGCGCGGGCAGCACCAAATCGGTCCTGCAAGGAGCGCCGACGCTGCCGCCCAGCCTGCTCGCCAGCCCGCCCGCGCACCGGCCCGACGTCTACTACATCATCTTCGACGAGTACGGCGGGACTCGCACGCTGCAGGATTTCTTCGACTACGACAGCGAACCGCTGATGAAGTGGCTACAGGGCAAGGGCTTCGTCCTCCCGGCGCACAGCGCGACCAACTACCCGCGCACCGAACTCGCTCTGGCATCGTCGATGAACCTGCGATACCTGGGATTCCTGACGGCGAAGATGGGACCGAACACCGGCAACATCACGCCGATCACGAACCTCCTGCAACACGCCCAGATCGGCACCATCATGAAGTCCCTCGGCTACGACTACATTCACATCGGGTCGTGGCTCAACCAGACCAGGACGGCGGTCAACGCCGACGTCAACCTCACCCATGGGGGATCAGACTTCTCCAACCTGCTCAAGCAGGAGCCGGCGACATCGCAGGCGTTCCGGACCGAGGCGTGGCGCACGACGCTGTGGCAGCTGTCGACCACCGAGCATCTGCAGCGATACACGGGCCCGCGGTTCGTCTTCACCCACATTCTCTGCCCGCACGGCCCGCTGGTATTCGAGCGCGACGGCTCGCTGCTGCCCCGGTCGACCCTCGACCGGGAGGGCGAGAAGCAGGCGTACGTGGACCAGCACTACTGGATCGACCAGCAGATCAGGAAGCTCGTGACCTCGCTCCAGGACCGGCCGGCGGACCAGCAGCCGGTGATCGTCCTGCAGGCCGACGAGGGTCCGTACCCGGGAGAGCCCACGATCTGGCCGCCGCATCCGAACCCGAACCAGCTCGAGATGAAGTTCGACATCCTGAACGCGTACTACCTGCCGGGGATCCCGAAGAGCGCGGTGTGGCCCGACATCACGCCGGTGAACACGTTCCGGCTGATCCTCGACGAGTACTTCCACGCGAAGCTCACGTATCTGCCCGACCGGGAGTACGCGTTCGCCGACCTCATGCGTCACCTCTACGTCTTCCACGACGTGACGCGTCTCGTCCATGCGTCCATCTGGGGGCGCCCGCCGGCGCCGCGGCCGATTCCTCCGGGCGCGTCGGATCGCGGGTCGTGCGAGGACTGCGGCTACTGAAGAGGAAGGCGCGACCCCTCGAGCGGCCGAGCTAGGCCGAGCGCTCCTTCGGCTGCTTGGCCTGCTTCTGCGGTCCGCGGACGAGCGTCGGGTTCACCTTGTTCAACACGACGTCCTCGTCGATGACGCACTTGGTGATGTCCTTGCTGGAGGGCAGCTCGTACATGACGTTGAGCAGCACCTCCTCGAGGATGGCGCGCAGGCCGCGGGCGCCCGTCGAGCGCAGGATGGCCTGGTCGGCAATCGCCGCGAGCGCGTCCTCGGAGAGCTCCAGCTCGACGCCGTCGAACTCGAAGAACTTGCGGTACTGCTTGACGAGCGCGTTCTTCGGCTCGGTGAGGATGTCGATGAGCGCCTGCCGGTCGAGGTTGTGCACGTAGGTGATGACGGGCAGCCGGCCGACGAACTCGGGGATGAGCCCGTACTTCAGCAGGTCCTCCGGGAGCACGTGGGAGAAGACCTCGCCGAGGTCCTTCTCCTCGAGCCGGCGCACGTCGGCGCCGAACCCGATCCCCTTGCGGCCGATGCGGCCCTCGATGATCTTCTCGAGGCCGGCGAAGGCGCCGCCGCAGATGAACAGGATGTTCGTGGTGTCGATCTGAATGAACTCCTGGTGCGGATGCTTTCGGCCGCCCTGCGGCGGGACCGACGCGGTCGTCCCCTCGAGGATCTTCAGCAGCGCCTGCTGCACCCCCTCGCCGGAAACGTCGCGCGTGATCGACGGGTTCTCGCTCTTGCGGGCGATCTTGTCGACCTCGTCGATGTAGATGATCCCGGTCTCGGCCTTCTTCACGTCGTAGTCGGCCGCCTGGATCAGCTTCAGCAGGATGTTCTCGACGTCCTCGCCGACGTAG
>DASPTB010000051.1:0-2884 GCA_035623615.1 Actinomycetota bacterium | reverse complement strand
GAACGGGCCCGTGAGGTCGACGTCGATCATCCGATTCCAGATCCCGGGGTCCTGGTCGACCATCCGTTCCATGTCCAGATACGCCGCGTTGTTCACGAGGATCTCCACGGGGCCGAGCGCCTCCTCGACACCCGCAACCATGTCGTTCACCTGCGACGCGTCGGCGACGTCCGCGGGAAAGGCGTGCGCGACGGCGCCGGCGCCGCGGAGGCGCTCCGCGGTCGCGGCCGCCTTCGCCGGCTGCAACGAGTTGACCGCGACCCTGCATCCCTCGTCGCCGAGGCGCGCGGCGATCGCCGCGCCGATGCCCTGACCCGCCCCGGTCACCAGGGCGACCCGGCCGTCGAGGCCGCGGAGCGCGGTCGCGCCGGTCACCCGAGACTCCCCACGGGCGCCAGCCCCTCCGACGTCACGAACCCGCCGTCGGGCGAGCAGAGAAGGCGAATCGCGGGGGCGGCGTCGGCGAGCCGACCCGGCACGACCGAGACGGCGTTGACCGTGACGCCCTGCTCGCCCACCTCCGAGGCGAGCGTCCTGGCCAGGTGCCGAACGGCCCCGCACGCGGCGGTGAGCGCGACGTAGCCCGCGGGGTCGTCCAGCCGCCACGTCACCATCGCGATGCGTCCGAACCCCCGGTCCATCATGGCCGCAGCCGCAGCGCGAGCGGCGTTGGCCGCGACGAACAGGTTGTCGCGCAGGCTCGCCGACCACAGGTCGTCGGTTACGTCGCCGACCCTCGTGGGCGACGACGGGACCGTCGACGGCACCGTCACGAGCACGTCGGCCGTTCCGTGTTCGTCTTCCATCGCGAGCCAGTCGCGCGCGGCGTCCTCGGGCGACGCCAGATCGCACGCGGCCACGGTCGCCCCCGGAGGACCCTTCCCGTCCGGAGACAGGAGCAGGGAGGGGCCGAGCTCACCCAGCGACTGGGCGAGCTCGGCCACCCCAACGTCGACGGCCGCGGCCGCGATCACCAGCACGTCCGGCGCGCCCTTACTCGATCGGGATCTCGGCGTACCGGCGGTTGAGGTCCACGCCCTGGCTCTTGCGGTACCACTTCCACGCGAAGAACCACACGATCGCGAAGAGCACTCCGACGATCGCGCCCCAGTTCGCGAATCCGAGGTGCGGTGTGAACGTGCTGTCGATCACGAGCCGGTAGAAGCCGTACCCGACGAGGATCGTGGCGACGATCCCGAGCAGGCTCATCAACGGGAACCCTCCGACGCGCCACGCGATCGGCGAGTTCTCGAACTGCTCCTTCCTCAGGAACGGGAAGAGCACTGCCCACACGCTCACCACCACGAACGAGATCGCCAGACCGATGAACCCTGAGATCGGCCCGAGCAGCTTCGTGAACGCGAACAGGAACAGGAAGACCTCCCCGACGATCGCCCACATGAGCAGCGCCCAGTGCGGCGAGTGGTACCGCTCGTTGACCCGTCCGAGCCACTCCGGCGCGACCCCGTCGATGCTCCACGCAAGCGCGGCGCGGCTCGCGTACACCAGGGTCGTCCCCGTCACGAAGATGCCGATGGCCAGCACCCAGAAGCTCGTGATGATCGTGAGGACCACGTTGCCGCCCAGGATGGCGGTGAACAGCGGCACGTACGGGGGCGACCCGTCCGGGAGACCGTTGGCCGACGCCGACAGCACGAAGCTGGCCGAGTGGTCGCCGAATGCGCGCGTGTACAGCCCCGTAAGCAGGATGAACGCGAGCCCCATCAGAGCCATCGCGGTCGTGATGCCGATGAGCTGGCTCTTCTGCACGTTCTTGATCTCACCGGAGAACGACGTCGACGCGACGGCGAACCAGATCGAGAACGCCGGCCAGATCATGAACTTCAGTGTTTCCCCGAAATTGAAGCCTGCCGGAGGTGCGGCGCCGCTCTTGATGCCTCCCGCCACCACCTTCTGGTACGTTCCGGCGCCCATCACGTGGTTGAGGTTGGACTGGAAGTCGAGGACGCCGGCCCAGCCGAGGATCAGGACGATGATCGTGACGGCGAGGCTGCCGAGCGCCAGATAGGTCGCCCAGCGCTGCCACTTGAAGTACACGCCGGCGCCGAGCAGCTGCAGGATCGTGAGCCCGATGATCGTCACCGAGCCCGCGATGAAGATTCCCCACTTCCCCGCGAACCACGTGGACCAGTGTGTGAATGTGGAGTTTCCCGTCTGCAGGCCGAGGGCGGCCATCATCGGAGACATGTCGAAGAGGCTGAAGAACGCGCCGTTGATGCCGGTGTAGAACGTCTCCCAAAGCGCAAAGGAGAAACTCACGGCGAAGCCGAGCCACGGCCAGAGCGTTCGCGACAGGTACACGTACTCGCCGCCCGACCGCGGGTACAGCGTCGCGAACATCGCGTAGCAGATTCCCATCGCCAATCCGGCGATCGTCGCGATCAACGACGCGAGTGGCATGGACGCGCCCGGATACAGGCCCCACACCAGGACGATGAACACGATGTAGGACAGCGCGATCTGCTGGATGCTGTACGACACCACGTCCACCGTCTTGACCTGCCGGACGAGACCCGAGCTCGCGCGCGTGAAGACGCCCGTCTGCGTGGGCATCTCGGTTGCCATGCTCTCCCCCCTTCCTTCCCGTTAGCCGGTCACCAGGTCGACTCTGCGAAGGCACTTCTTCGGATCGATCTCGACGAGCAGCCCGTCCAGGACACCCTCTCCGTACTCACTGCCGGGGTTGGCGATGGTCACGCCCTCGAGCTTCTTCACGCCCTTCGACTCGTGGATGTGCCCGTGCAGCCCGACCATCGGCTTGTACTTGATGATGGCGTCACGGGCGGCGGTGCTCCCCACCGGGATCATCTCCATGCCCACGCCGCCGACGCGCGGGCGGAGATAGTCGTCGAGCTTCGGCGCG
>DASPTB010000050.1:0-20438 GCA_035623615.1 Actinomycetota bacterium | reverse complement strand
ACGGTGGTCGAGGCGCTCCGCGCGGGCGCGGGGCTCGTCTGCTTCTCGGGCGACAAGCTCCTCGGCGGCCCGCAAGCCGGATTCGCGGCGGGCGACGCGCGCCTCGTGGCGCGGTTGCGGTCGAACCCGATCGCACGGGCCGTTCGCATGGACAAGATGAACGTCGCTGCCCTCGAGGCGACCCTTCGCCTGCACGCGACCGGGCGCCGGAGCGAGCTTCCCCTGTGGACGATGCTCTCCGCATCGCCCCGGTCGCTGCGCGCGCGCGCGAACGCGCTCGCGCGCAGGTTCGACGGCGCCGAGGCACGCGCGAGCGAGGCCGCGTTCGGCGGCGGGTCGCTGCCCGGGCATGGGATCGCGTCGGCGGCGGTGCGCCTGCCGTCGGCGGCGCCCGAGGAGCTCGCTGCGCGCCTGCGGCTCGGGCGCCCCTCCGTGTTCTGCCGGACCGGCGACGGCGAGGTGACGTTCGACCTGCGGGCCGTCCCGCCCGCGGACGACGAGCGCCTGGCGCGCGCCATCCGCTACGCGCTCGACCAGGGATGACCTCCGCCGCGGAGCCGCCGGCGGAACCGCCCACCTCGGCCGGCGGCGCGGCGCACGTCGTGGCCACCGCCGGTCACGTCGACCACGGCAAGTCCGCGCTCGTGCACCGGCTCACCGGCATGGATCCCGATCGGCTCGAGGAGGAGAAGCGCCGCGGGCTGACGATCGACCTCGGGTTCGCGTGGACCACGCTGCCGTCGGGACGCGAGATCGGTCTGGTCGACGTGCCGGGCCATGAGCGGCTGATCCGCACGATGCTCGCCGGGATGGGGCCGGTGCGGCTCGTGCTGTTCGTCGTGGCGGCGGACGAAGGATGGAAGCCGCAGTCCGAGGAGCACCTGCAGATCGTCGACGTGCTCGGGCCGCAGGGCGCGCTGGTGGTCCTCACCAAGCGCGACCTCGTGGACGACGCGGCGCTCGCGGCGCGCAGGGCCGAGGTGCACGACCGGCTCGCGGACACGAGCCTGGCGGGCGCGCGCGTGGTCGCGTGCTCCTCGCACACCGGCGAGGGGATCGACGACGTCCGCACGGCGCTGGACGACATGGTGGGGGCGGCCCCCGATCCGGAGTCGACGGGGCGGCCGCGCCTGTTCGTCGACCGCGTGTTCACCATCCGCGGCGCGGGCACGGTCGTGACCGGAACGCTCACCGGGGGCGAACTCGCCGTCGGCGACGAGGCGGCGCTCCTGCCCGCCGGCGTCGGGGCTCGCATCCGTGGACTGCAGACGCACAAACAGCCGATCGAGCGCGCGCGGGCGGTCTCGCGCGTGGCCGTGAACCTCGTCGGAACGACCACCGCCGACATCGGCCGCGGCGACGTCCTCGCGCTGCCGGGACAGTGGCGCGCCGTCTCCTCGTTCGACGCGTGGATCGAACCGGTGCGCGGACGAACGGTTCCGCTGAGCGAGCGCGGGGCGTTCAAGATCTACGCAGGATCCGCGGAGCGCGACGCCCGGCTGCGGCTCTACCCGGACGAGGACGCGCCCGGGAACGGCCCTCCCCGGAGCGGGGTCCCCCGCCGCCGCGACCCGGGCCGCCTCGCGCGCATCACGCTGGCGCACCCCCTGGTGCTCGACCTGCACGAGCGTTTCGTCGTGCGCGACAGCGGGCGGCGCGCGACCGTCGCGGGCGGCCGCGTCGTCGACCCTTTCCCCCCTGGCCGGGCGCGCACCGAGACCGCTCACCTGCGCGAGCTCGACGCCGCGACCCGGGAGGAGGCGCCGGCGGTCCTGCTGGCGCGGGACGAAGTGGTACGCGCCGACGAGCTTCGGTTGACGACGGGCGTCGCGACGGCACCCGCCGGCGCGACGCCCGCGGGTGGCTGGCTCCTCTCGGCCGCCGCAGCCGCGCGGGCCACCGAGACGCTCCTCGATGCGCTGGACGCGTACCACCGCGACCACCCGCTCCGGACCGGCATGGACGTCGCCCAGACCCGCGCGGCGCTCACCGAGGCACATCCGGCGTTCGCCGACCCAGCGCTCTCGGAGGCGTTCGTCGTCCGCGAGCTCGGTGAGGGTCGCGTCGCTCGCGAAGGCACCGCGATTCGCCGCCCGGCCCACCGGGTCCGGACGCAGGGGACCGACCGCGCCGACCGGTTGGTCGCCGCGGTCGGTGCCGACGAGCTCGCACCCCCCACGCTGAAGGAGCTCGCCGTCTCGGGGTTCGACGCCGAGCTCGTCCAGGCCGTCTGCGCGGAGGGCCGGCTGGTTCGCGTCGGGCCCGACCTGGTGATGACGCCCGCGGTGGTCGCGCGGGCCGAGGCGGTCGCGAAAGGCGCCGGGCCGGACGGACTGACCGTGTCCGCCTTCCGGCAGTCGCTCGGGACCAGCAGGAAGTACGCGGTTCCGCTGCTGGAGCTGCTCGACGCCAGGGGGGTCACGCGCCGCGTCGGCGACGTCCGCGTCCCGCGCGGCTGACCCGAAGTCGGGACTTCGTACCGCTTCCGTCCCAGCCTCCGTTCTGACGCTCTGTGGCGGAGAATAGGCGGCGACACTCGAGCAAGGGGGAATCATGGCCGGTGAAGATGCTGCCGCGCTCATCCGCAGGGCATACGAGGCCTATTCGGAGGGTGACATCGACGCGATGCTCGAGTTCGTTGACCCCGATCTGGAGTGGACCTACCTGGACCCGAGCGAGCCGGACCCCTCACCGAAGGTATGCCATGGACGACCCGAGTTCGAGGTCGCGCTGCAACGCCAGCTTCACGGAGGGTTCCGGTCGCAGTTGGAGGAGGTGCTCGCGGAGGGCGAACGAGCGGTGGTGGTTGTTCGAACCCCAGGGCTCGACGCCGTCAGGGCCCGAAAGGCCGACGACCGCAACTTCGACGTGATGACTGTTCGTGATGGCCGGATCGTGGCCATCCACGCATGCCACGACCGGGAGGAGGCCATGTCTATCGCGGGCTTCGCTGACCGGTGATCGAGGCCGGCTGAACGAGTTCCCTTTGACTCGAGTGGACAGTACCCCGGAGCGAGGTGCCGTGCCGAAAGAACGACCCCTACGACTCGAGCTCGACGGTGAGCTCGACCTCGACCGCCGCCCCGAGCGGCAGCTCCGCCACGCCGATCGCCGCGCGCGCGTGGCGGCCTGCGTCGCCGAACACGTCCACGAGGACCTCGCTCGCACCGTTCGCCACCTTCGGCTGGTCGGTGAAGCCCGTGGCCGACGCGACGAACACGCCCACGCGAGCCACCCGGCGAATCCGGTCGAGCGACCCGAGCTCGGCCCGCAGCGCCGAGAGCGCCTGCAGCGCACAGCGACGCGCCCCCGCGGCTCCCCGCTCGACGTCGACGTCAGCGCCGAGCTTTCCCGTCAAGGTTACGGTTCCGGCGTCCAGTGGAACTTGGCCCGAAACGAACGCGAACCCTCCGGCCACGACGACGGGGACGTACGCGGCGAGCGCGGCAGGCGCAGGGGGAAGCTCGATGCCGAGCTCGGCAAGCCGTTCGTCGACGTTCACGGGGAACCACCGTACTCGATCGGCGAGGCGCCGTCGGCGGACGCGAATCGCGACCTGATCCGGTGCCGGACCGACCGTCACTCGACCGGCTGCAGGCCTTCCTCGTCCATCTGGCGGAGAAGCCTCCGTCGCTCCTGCTCGTTCAGGCCGCCCCAGACGCCGTACGGCTCGCGGATGCGAAGCGCATACTCGAGGCACTCGACCTGGACGGGGCACACCGCGCAGAGGTCCTTCGCGGTCTTCTCACGGGCGCGCTTCTCATCCGCGCGCTCGAACCGGCTGGGGGGGAAGAAGAGACTCTCGTCGCGCCCTCTGCACGCGGCGCGCCATTGCCATCCGTACTCCCACTTCTCGGTGGCCACTTCCGACGCTCGCCTCCTCCGGGTGGGTGGGGACCCTGCCCGTGATTCGTGGTGCATCCTTCGACTGTTGTTCGGTGAAGGACGGCGTCGGGATTGACGGGGTTCCGCGCGTCGGCGCGCCGCCACACAATCGACACAGGCGGCCCGAGGGGACTCGCCGGCGGCGTGGAGACGTCAGGACGCGACGTCGCGGCGGCCGAGCGAGGACATGGTCTCCTCGCGGCGCGTGTGCAGCTGTTCGTCGGTGAGGTCGAGGACCTCCCGCACGGTGCCGAGCAGGCGTGCCGGGTCGAACGGCTTGACGACATACTCGGTCGCGCCGAGCTCGAACGCTCGGGCGATGTCCTCGTCGGCCGTCTTGGCCGACAGAACGATGACGCGCGGCCGACCGAGCCCGTCGGGCCGGTCGGCGAGCGACCGCAACACGCCCCAGCCGTCGAGCACCGGCATCATCAGGTCGAGCAGCACCACGTCGGGCTCCTGCTCGCCGATCAGGTCGAGCGCCGCACGGCCGTTCGACGCGACGATGGTCTCGTGGCCGTCGCCCTGCAACGCGGACCTGAGCAACAGCAGCAGGTCCGGGTCGTCGTCGACCGCGAGGATCCGAGAGGGCCGAGGGTCCGTCATCCGGAGCAGATATCGGCCCGGTCCTCGGGGGAGTGAAGCCGCTGGATGCGCGGGGTCCGTTCGCGCCCTCTGGCGAAGAACGTGCCGCTTCGACCCTATTCGCCGGGTTCGGGCTCAACGCGCAGGATCAGCCCGTCGACGCCCCTGATCCGGACCTTCGTCCCTCGCGGGATGCTCCCGTTGTTGGAGCGCGCCCGCCACAGGGCCCCCTTCACCTCGACCCCGCCCTCGGGATTCAGGTCGCTGCGGACCTCGCCCACCAGGCCGACGAGCCCGATCTGCGCCGAGCGAACCCGCTCGCGGGCCCTGAGCGCCACGGTGAACCCGAAGCCGAACAGCAGGAACCCCGAGACGGTCATCAGGACGATGAGCCAGGCCGGCACGTCGGCATTGGGCGCGACCCCCCACCATGCGAGCGCCGATCCGGCGGCGAAGGCCGCCGTCCCGATCCCCGTGAGCCAGCCCAACTTGCCGAGGATCACGTCCAGTCCCTGCAAGCCGATGCCGCCGAGCAGAACGGCGACGCCGAGCCAGTGCACGGGCACCACCGTCAGGCCGTAGGCGGCGAGGACCACGAACAGCGTCCCCCCGATGCCGGCGAGGCCGAACCCCGGCTGCGTCAGCTCGAACGCCAGCCCCCAGACGCCGAGCACCAACAGGACGTAGACCGCGACGGGCGTGCTGACGGCGTGCAGCAGCCGCGCCCAGGGTCCGATCTCGTGGAAACGGACGAACACCGGGCGCCCGGGCTTGTCGAGGGTCGCGAGCGTCACCGGCCCCGCGGCCGTCCGGACGGTGCGGCCGTCGAGCTGTTCGAGGATCGTCGGGATGTCTGGAGCGATCATGGCGACCGCGCCCGCGGCCTTGGCCGGGCCCGCGGGAAGCTCGGCTCCCGTGACGAGCCTCGCGACGCCGGAGGTCGTCGCACCTGCGCCCGGGCCCAGCGCGATCAGCGCCAGACCGTTCGCTCGCACGGTCTTCGGGTCCTCGTGCGAGGCGCGCACCGACAGGTCGTATGGCCGCGCGGGGCCGATCCCGGCGCCAGGCGCCATCGTCGCGAGCGAGGACGCGTAGAAAAGGAACAGCGCTCCTCCCTGCACGGTTGCGCCCGCCGGCCCGGCCCACGCCACGACGGGAACGGTCGCGTGACGGACGAACCGCGCGAGCTGCTGTGCCTGCGTCCCGTACGAGCCTCCGGAATCGATCTGCAGGATGACCGTGGAATGGAGCCGCTCGGCATCGGCGATCGTGTCGCGGACGTAGCCCGCGAGCGCCGGATCGATCGTTCCCTGCACCTTCACGATGTCGACGGAGGGCGCCGGCGACGGCTGCGCATCGGCTGCCGGCCCCGCGCCGAGGGCGAGCGCTCCGGCGACGACCAGGGCGATCGGCAGACGCGCGAGAACGCAGCGGGAGGAGCGGGCGGGGCACATCGACACAGATTCTACGAACGAAACCTCGGCCCTGGGCCGAGCGTCTCGCGGTAAGCTGAACGGGCGAGGCCCGCGGACCGTCTCGAGCGGGCCCGGCTTCCCCGCGACGTCGGCGAAGACCCGAGGCACTGTGGCAAAGACGATCACCGCCCTTCCCAAACGCGGTTTCGGCCGGGGCATTCCGCCCGGTCTGCGCATCGCGCTCTGGCCCGTTGCGATGGCCGGCGTGATGGCGCTCTGCGCGCTGCTGGTCGCGGCGGGCCTGCTGCCGATCATCGGCGGCGCGGGCGCGGCCGAGAAGCTCGTGCAGCAGCGGTTCTTCGGCGACGTCACGCAGCCGCTCGGGCTGCCGAAGTTGCAGCAGCGCTCCACGATCTACGCGGCGAACGGCGAGGTGCTCGCGCATGTCTGGTGGAACTACAACCGTCAGGACGTCACGCTGCAGCAGGTCGCGCCCGTCGCGCAGCAGGCGGTGCTGTCGATCGAGGACCACGCCTTCTACCAGCACGGGGGCGTGGACGTCCCGGCGATCGTTCGCGCGATGATCGCCAACCTGCGGGCGCACGCGATCGTCCAGGGCGGATCGACCATCGCCCAGCAGCTGATCAAGAACACTGAGACCGGGAACGCGGAGACCCTTCAGCGCAAGATGCAGGAGGCCAAGGACGCGCTGCGGCTCGAGCACTCCAACAACAAGAACGCGATCCTGCAGACCTACCTCAACCAGATCTACCTTGGCCACGGCGTCTACGGGATCGGCACGGCCGCCGAGTACTACTTCAACGAGAAGGCGAGCCAGCTGACGCTGCCGCAGGCGGCGTTGCTCGCGGGGATGATCAAGGGCCCCACCATTTACGACCCGATCAGCGATCGAGCCGCCGCGCTCACCCGCAGGGGCCAGGTCCTGGCGGCGATGCTGCAGTACGGCATGATCACCCAGAGCCAGTACCAGAAGGCGTCGTCGACTCCCCTCAAGCTGTCGAGGGGCGGGCGGGGCGTCATCCGCGAGCCGATGTGGGTCAGCTACGTCACCGGCGAGTTTCTCAACGACCCGCGATTCGGCAAGACGTACATCGACCGCAAGCACCTGCTGTTCCAGGGCGGGCTGAACATCTACACGACGCTCAGCCCGAAGTACCAGCGGTACGCGTCGGCCGCGATGACGTACGACCACCTCTCCGGGCCGAACCACCCACAGCGGGCGCTCGCGTCCATCGTGCCGCAGACGGGCGCCATCCGCGCGATGCAGAACGGCAACTATCCGTGGTCGCACACGAAGTACAACCTGACGACCGACCCCACGGGCGGCCGCTCCGCCGGCAGCGCGTTCAAGGCGTTCACGCTGGCGACGGCGCTCCTTCAGGGAATCTCTCCGAACGCCGTCTACAACGGGAACTCGCCGAAGACCATCCCCGACTGCGGCGGGACCGGCGTGAACTGGACCGTGCACAACGCGGAACCGGGCGGCGGGACCTACACGCTCACGACCGCGACGTGGGACTCTGTGAACGCCGTCTTCGCGCAGGTGATCAACCAGGTGGGACCGGACAACGTCGCCGACGTCGCGGCGAAGATGGGCATCACGACGAGGCTGAAGCCTGCCTACTGCCCGCTGACGCTCGGCGCCGCGATCTCCGGCATCAACCCCCTCGAGATGGCCTCCGGGTACGCGACGCTCGCGAACGGCGGCGTCCACTGCGTCCCCTATTCGATCCAGCGCATCTCCGACTCGAGCGGCAAGACGATCTTCCGACAGAAGCCCGATTGCACGCAGGCGATCCCCGCCGGGGTCGCGTCGGAGGAGACCCGGATGCTCGAGGGCGTGCTCGTGTCGGGAACGGCCGCGGGCGAAGGCCTCGGAAATCGGCCCGCGGCAGGCAAGACGGGCACCGGCGAGAACTTCCAGGACGCGTGGTTCGTTGGCTACGTGCGCCAGCTCGCGACTGCGGTCTGGACGGGGTGGGCCCGCAGCGACAGCGAGTCGCTGGGCTCGGACGGATTCGGAGGCGTGCTCTCCGCGCCCGTGTGGCATCGCTTCATGGTGTGGGCGACCGCGGGGATGCCGGTCGAGCGCTTCCCCTACGCCCCGCCGCCGCACACCCGGACCTCCCACGTCCCGGACGTCGTCGGCAAGACCTCGATCGCCGCGCAGCAGACCCTCACCGCCGCGAAGTTCGGCGCCATCGTGAAGACCGGGCCGTCGACGCAACCCGCGGGGATCGTCTTCAAGCAGTCGCCGGCGGGCGGCTCCTCCGCGCCCCTCGGCAGCGCCGTCACGATCTGGGTCAGCAACGGCCACAAGCCCACACCGAGGACGGTGCTCGTGCCCAACGTCCTCGGGTCGAGCAAGACGCACGCGAGGAGCTTGCTGCAGAGCGTCGGACTTGCGGTGAACATGCTGTTCATCGACACGTCGGATCCGGCGCAGGACGGTGTCGTGTTGAAGCAGTCACCCGGTCCGGGCGCCCGGGTCGGCAGGGGGAGCGCCGTCACCATCACGGTCGGGCACTACACAGGCAGCCCCACGCCGTCGCCCACCTGAGGCCGGGCGCCGCCCTGCGGGCTGTGGTCGCCGCCCACGCGGCTCGCGGTCGCCGCCGTCAGGAACCGAGACGGGCTCGAACCTTCGCCTGCACCTCGCGGCCGTCGGCGCGTCCCTTGACCTTGGCCATCACCACGCCCATGACCTTCCCCAAGTCGCCGGGTCCGGTCGCGCCGACGGCCATCACGGTCTCCTCGACGATCGCGTCGAGGTCCTGGTCGGAGAGCCCGGCCGGGATGTAGGCGCCGAGCACCTCGAGCTCCTCGCGCTCGCGCGACGCCAGGTCCTCACGGCCGCCTTTCTCGTACGCCTCGATTGACTCGCGACGCTGCTTGGCCTCCTTCTGGGCCACCTGGACGAACTCGTCGTCGTCCAGCTCGTGGCCGACCTCCACTTCCTTGTTCTTCACGGCGGCCGACAGCAGCCGAAGCGTGGCGAGGCGCACCTTTTCCCCGCCGCGCAGCGCGTCCTTCGTCTCTTCCGACAGACGTTCCTTGAGGGACACTACAATTCGCCTCTCATGCGGTTCCCCGTGCTCGCAACCCTATCCGGATTCGTGACCGCGCTCGCCGTGGTCCTGCTCGCCGGCGTGCTGTGCGTCCTCTACGGCATCCTGATCGAGCGCCGCTGGTACCGCGTGCGCCGGTACCGGGTCCCGGTCCTGGCAGCCGGCTCCGGCGCCACGCTCACCGTCCTGCACCTGTCGGACCTGCACATGGTGGCGCGCGACGACGACAAGGCGCGCTTCCTCGCGAACCTGCCGGCACCCGACCTCGCGTTCGTCACCGGCGACTTCCTCGGCGAACCGCAGGCGGTCGAGCGCGTCGTGGAGGCGCTGCACCCCATACGGGGCCGGATCGCCTCGTACTTCGTCCTGGGCTCCAACGACCTGTTCGAGCCCAAGCCGCTCAACTACGCAAGCTACTTCGTGCAGACGCGGCCCAAACGGAGGTCCGTCCGCGGGCGCGACGAGGACCTCCGGCAGCGCCTGATCGAAGACGGATGGATCGACCTCGACAACCGCCGGACCGAGCTCTCGGCGAACGGCTCACGGATCGAAGTGATGGGAATGCACGACCCGCACATCCAGCTCGCCGACCTGCGGCTGGCGCCGCGAAGGGACGCCGGCGTCGTCGGGTTCGCGGTCGTGCACTCCCCCGACCCGGCGCCCGAGCTCGCAGCGTTCGGGTGGGATCTCATCCTCACCGGACACACGCATGGCGGCCAGGTCCGCATGCCGCTCGCCGGCGCGCTGGTCACCAACAGCCACATCCCCACGCGGCTCTGCCGAGGCCTGTCGTTGATCCCCCCATCCGTCATGCACGTCTCGCCGGGGCTCGGCACGAGCAAGTACGCGCCGTTCCGGTTCCTGTGCCGGCCCGAGGCGACGATCCTCGACCTGGTTCCGCGTCCGCCGTCGGCGGCGGGAGCGGCGGCGGCCGCGCGATCGGATTCCTCGACCGGCTGACCTGCGCGGCGGGCGGCTCAGCTCTTCGCGATCGCGTGCTCGAAGACCGCCTCGTACCCGGCGACCATCGCTTCCTTCGAGAAGAGCTCCTCGACTCGGCGGCGACACGCGACAGGGTCGATCTCGCCGACACGGCGGAGCGCCGCGGCCGCCTCCGCGGGGTAGTCCTCGACCGAGACGATGAAGCCCGTCTCGCCGTCGGCGACCACCTCGGGCACCGAGCCGCGCGGCGTGGCGATGACGGGGGTCCCGCACGCCATGGCCTCGGTCATCACCAATCCGAACGGCTCGTCCCAGTCGATCGGGAACAGGACGGCCCGCGTCCGCGACAGCAGGTCGACCTTCTCCTGCAGCGAGATCTCGCCCAGGATCGTCGCGTCGGGCGGCATGACCGGCAGCACGTCGCGGTTCCAGTGACGCTCCTCTTCCTCGTTCGCGACCTTGACGGCGAGCACCAACCGCACGCCGGCCTCCCTGGCCGCGAGCACTGCCCGGTGCGCCCCTTTGTCGGGCGAGGCGCGCCCGAGGAACAGGACGAAGTCCTCCTTCTGCTCGAGCAGGGGATAGTCGGGGAGATCGACGCCGTTGTAGACGACGCCGCCGTAGTTCAGCTCGGGCATGTGGCGTTGTTGGTCCTGGCTGATCGCGACGAACCAAGCCCGGTCGCCGACCTCCGAGTACAGACGGCGCATGTCGTCCGTGAAGCTTCCGTGGAGCGTATGGACGACCGGCACGGGGAGCTCGACCGCTGCGGCGAGGGCGGAGAAGGGCGAGTGGACGTGGAACACGTCGAACGCCCCGGGATCGCGGAGCGCGTGGAGCGTGTGGGTCGCGTCGAGCGTCGGGTCGTTGATCAGGCGCGGGCCGGGGGCGGTCGCGTAGACGTAGTCGAGCTTGGCCTTGGTGCGGGAGTCGCCCGTGGCGAACAGGGTGACGTCGTGGCCGCGCTCGGCGAGGCCGTCGGCGAGCAGGGCCACGACCCATTCGATCCCTCCGTAGCCCTGCGGGGGGACGGCGAGCCAAGGAGGCGCGACCTGGGCGATGCGCATGGCCACCGGCCATCGTAGCAATGGCTCGACGAGCGGCCCGCTAGACTGCTTGGGCCGGTCCGACGGAAGGGCCGGTCCGACGGGACGTGGCGCAGTTTGGTAGCGCGCAGCGTTCGGGACGCTGAGGTCGCGGGTTCAAATCCCGCCGTCCCGACCAACGGAACGGCCGGGGCCCACGCGGGCCATGTGCCGCGTGGGCCCCTCTCCTGCAATAATCGGAGCCCCGCTATGCAGAAACTCGGTCCAAGACATCGCATGTGCCGCCGCGTGGGCGAACCCATCTGTGGGCGGCCCAACTGCCCCGCGGCCAAGCGCCCCTACCCTCCCGGCCAGCACGGACAGGGCCGGCGCCGGCCGACCGAGTACCACATGCGCCTGCTCGAGAAGCAGAAGCTTCGGGCCATCTACGGCGTCCAGGAGAAGCAGTTCCGCCGGTATTTCGCGGGCGCCAGCCGCAAGAAGGGCGTCACCGGCGAGGAGCTGCTCCGGCTGCTGGAGACCCGCCTCGACTCGTTGGTCCTTCGCCTGGGCTTCGCCCAGACCGTGCGGCAAGCCCGCCAGCTCGTTTCCCACGGTCACATCCTTGTGGACGGCAAGCGCCTGAACGTCCCGAGCGCCGCCGTGCGGCCCGGCCAGACGATCGCGGCGTCGGCGGCCGCCAGGAACTTCATCTCGGTTCGGGAGGCCATGGAGGTCACGCCGGACCCGCCGCCCTACCTCGAGCGCGACAAGGACGCGGTGACGGGGAGGCTCGTCCGGCAGCCCGAGCGGAGCGAGATCCCGCTCCCCGTCACGGTCGACGAGCGGCTCATCGTCGAGTTCATGTCCTGACGCCGGCTCCCGCCGGCGCCGGCTCGCGTTTCGCTCCTTCGTAGACTCCACACCCATGGACCTTGGGGAACTGCAGAGCGTGATTCGCGACACCTACCTGGAACGCGATCGCGCGCGAGGCGCCGACGGGACGTTCCGGTGGATGGTGGAGGAGGTCGGCGAGCTCGCGCGCGCCCTTCGGGACGGCGACCCCGACGGATTGCGGCACGAAGCCGGCGACGTGCTGGCGTGGCTGGTCTCGGTGGCGAATGTCGCCGGCGTCGACCTGGAGGCCGCCGCGGCTCGCTACGCGAACGGCTGTCCTCGCTGCGGCGAGCGCCCGTGCGCCTGTCCGGTGCGCTGACCGCCCGTGCTCGCGAGGGCGCGTCAGCCGCGCGTGAGCAGCTCGGCGATCTGCACGGCGTTGAGCGCGGCGCCCTTCCGGAGGTTGTCGCCCGCGGCGAAGTACAGCAGCGCCATCCGATCCGCCTCGGGCCGGCGGATTCGGCCCACCAGTACGTCGTCGACGCCGGCGGCCTCGAGCGGCGTGGGGAACTCGCCGCCCACGAGGTCGTCCACGAGCCGAACCCCGGGCGCGGCCGCGAGGATCTCCCGCGCCTTCTCGAGCACCGGCTCGCGCTCGAACTCCGCGTACACCGAGACGCCGTGGCCGGTGACGACCGGCACGCGCACGGCGGTGGCAGCGCCCTGGAGACCGGGCAGTCCCAGGATCTTCCGCGCCTCGTCGCGCATCTTCGTCTCCTCCGTCGTGAACCCCGAACCGTCCGGATCGGGGTTCTCGCACAGCGGAATCACGTTGAAGGCGATCGGGCGCGCGTACACCTCCGGCTCGGGCAGCGCCGACGGGTCGGGACGGCGAAGGTCCTCCTCTTGTCCGTGGAGCTTCCCCACCTGTTCGGCGAGCTCGCGAATCGCCCGCATCCCCGTTCCCGACACCGACTGATAGGACGAGGTCAGCAGGAACCTGAGCCCGAACGCGAGGTGCAGGGGCGCGAGCGGCATCAGCGCCGTGATGGCCGTGCAGTTCGGGTTCGCGATGATGCCGCGGTGCTCGCGAGCGGCGTCCGCGTTGATCTCCGGGATCACGAGCGGCACATCGGGTTCCATTCGGAACGCCGACGAGTTGTCGATGCAGACCGTCCCGGCGGCCGCGGCGGGTGGAAGGAGCTCGCGCGAGGCCTTCGAGCCGCACGACACGAGCGCGACATCGATCCCGTCGAACCACTGGTCGGTGGCTTCCCGGACCTCGATCTCGCTGCCCCCGAAGGGGATCCGCGTGCCCGCCGAACGCGCGGTCGCGAACAGCGTCACGTCCTCGGCCGGGAAGGCCCGCTCCTCGAGGATCCTCGTCATCTCGCTGCCCACGGCGCCGGTGGCGCCGACGACGGCGATGCGTGCGGCGGCCACGCCTAGCCGACCTCCTCGGCGTCGCCGGCCCGGTCGCCGCCGAGGTCGAACTTCGCGTGCACGGCCCGGACGGCCCGGTCGGCGGCCTCGGCGCGCACCACGCACGAGATGCGGATCGTCGACATCGAGATCATCTCGATGTTGATCCCTTCCGACGCGAGCGCCTCGAACATGTCGGCGACCACCCCAAAATTGCTCTTCATCCCCGCACCGACGAGCGACACCTTCGCGATGCCGTCGTCCACCGTGTGGCCCGCGGCGCCGACCTTCTCGGTCAGACGCTCGATCAGGGCGGCGGCGCGGGGCAGGTCGGCCTTCGGCACGGTGAAGGACACGTCGGTGCGGCCTTCCCCTTCCCGCGAGGAGTTCTGCACGATCATGTCGACGTGGACGCCCTCGTCGGCGACCGCGCGGAAGATCTCGGCCGCCACGCCCGGCCGGTCGGGCACCTGCTCGATCGTCATCTTGACCTCGTCGACGTCGCAGGCCACCCCGGAGATCAGCGCCTGTTCCACCCGTTCTTCCTCCTCGACGATCCACGTCCCCGAGTCGTCGGTGAACGACGACCGGACGTGCAACCGGACGCCGTGCCGGCGCGCGTACTCCACCGATCGTAGCTGCAGGACCTTGGCCCCGGCCGCCGCCAGCTCGAGCATCTCGTCGTAGGAGAGAAGTGCCAGCTTGCGCGCGTCGGCCACCACGCGTGGGTCGGCCGTGTACACGCCGTCGACGTCGGTGTAGATCTCGCACGCGTCGGCGCCCAGGGCACCCGCCAGCGCGACCGCCGTGGTGTCGGATCCGCCGCGTCCCAGCGTGGTGACGTCGTGGGCCGTGGAGACGCCTTGGAAACCGGCCACGATCACGACGTTCCCCTGCTGCAGCGACTCGAGGATGCGGCCCGGCCGGATGTCGATGATCTTCGCCTTGCCGTGCGCGGTGTCGGTGATGATGCCCGCTTGCGAGCCCGTGTAGGACGCGGCCGCGAACCCTTCCGCGTTGATCGCAATGGCCAGGAGCGACATCGCGATGCGCTCGCCGGCGGTCAGGAGCAGGTCGAGCTCCCGAGGATTCGGGATGGGGGTGATCTCCATCGCCATCGCAGTGAGCTCGTCGGTGGTGTCGCCCATCGCGGATACGACGACCACCACGTCGTTGCCGGCGCGCTTGGCCGCGAGCACGCGGTCGGCCACGGCCCGGATCCGCCGGCTGTCGGCAACCGACGTCCCGCCGTACTTCTGCACCACGGTGGGCATGCACCGAGCCTACCGGGCGGGGGCGGCCGAAGGGCGCGAACGGGTCGGCGGACCGGTCCGTCATCGCCACGGAGCGAGGGGGGGAGGTCAGGACACCGGCGGCGGGGTCGGCTCGCCGTGTCCGGCGACCGTGCCGCCCCCGGGCGCGGCGGTGGCGTCGAGGAGCACCCGGTACAGGACCGCCCGCCCCGCCGGCACTCCCGATCCGATCACGGCGCCGATGCCCTCGAGCCGGCGGGCCACGATCAGCACGAACACGGCGGCGCCCATCGCCACGTACGCGGCGGGCTGTCCCTGCAAGGCCGCGACGAACGGCACGCTGAGCATCGCGACGGTCGTGGCGATTCCCGAGTTCCGCACCGCGAGGCCGAGCAGGATCACGGCGCCCGCGACGACCATCTCCCACGGCAGCAGGATCAGGTAGACGCCGGCCGCGGCGGCCAGGCCGCGGCCGGACATGTGCGCGGCATAGAACGGGAACGCGTGCCCGAGGACGATCGCGACGCCGCAGGCGGCGAGCCAAGAAGGGGGCAGGTCGCCGAGCCCTCTCGCCGCGACCAGGTACACCATCGCCTTGAGCACATCGGTCGCGGCCGCGAACGCCGACCAGGCGGCGCCGATTCGCGCGGTCATCAGGATGTGCGGGTCGAGCTCGCCGGTGTCGCGGCGCGCCTCGGCGACGAGCGCCCTTCCCCCCTGGTTCCAGCGGAGTCGCGCCACGATCAACGTGGACGGAAGCGTCCCGGCCAGATAGGCGCCGAGGACCCACAGAATGCGCCCGGCCATCGCGGCAAGCCTAGCCGGGGTCGCGGTAGAAGGCCGTGCCGACGAGCCCGGGGCCCACGTGCGCGCCCACCACCGGCGTCACCTCCACGACGTAGCGCTCGAGGATGTCGGCGCCGGCCGACACGCGCTCCATCACCTGCTCCGCCTCGGCCGCGGCTCGCGCGTGGACGACGGCGAGATGCAGGCGTCCGCCGCTCGCCGCGCGCAGGGTCTCGGCGACGACGCGGTCGAGCGCTCGCCTTCGGGTGCGGGGCCGCGCGACGGCCGACGGCTCACCACCCCGGAACGCAAACACCGGCTCGATGTCGAGAGCCGTCGCCGCGTAGGCCTGCAGGCGGGTGACCCGGCCGGAGCGCCGCAGGAAGTCGAAGGTCTCCACGGTGGCAAACAGACGCGTGGCGGCGGCGACCTCGCGAGCTCGGGCGGCAGCCGCGCCGGCGTCGGCGCCGCCGGCCGCCGCACGTGCCGCCGCCAGCGCGACGAACCCCTCGGCCATCGACGCCGACCGCGAGTCCACGACCTCGACGTGTCCGGTGTACGTCTCCGCGCCGCGCACCGCTTGCGCGTGCGCGGCGCTCATCGAACTCGCCACCGTCACGCACACGACCGGTTCGCCTCCTGCTCGCTCGAACGCCGCCAGGAAATCTCCCGGCGACGGCGTCGAGGTGGTGGCGACGGCGTCGCCCTGCGCGAGCCGCTCGTACAACTCGTCGGGGCGCAGGTCGACGCCGTCGCGGAACGACTCCCCCCCGATCGTGACGTACATCGGAACCACGTCGATTCCCAGCTCGGCCGCGAGATCCGGGGGGAGGTTCGCGGCGCTGTCGGTCACCACGGCGACCATCGGGCAACGTTACCGGACCCCTCGGAGCGGGCCGGGTAACGTGTCCGGGTGAGCGAGAGCGAGGCGCCCGCCCCCGGGGAGCCGGCGAGACCCGCTCCAGTTGCGGGCTCGCCGTCCGGTCCGCCCGAGCGGCGCAGGGGTCCCACGAGGCTCGGGTTCGGCGGGGTCCTTCAGTCGCGGGGATTCGTGCGGCTGCTCACCGGACAGACCGTCTCGTCGTTGGGCGACTGGGTGGCGACGCTCGCGTTCATCGCCGCGGCGGCCGCGTTGACCTCGAACCAGACGGCCGTGGCCGTCGTCCTCATCCTGCGATTGGTGCCCCCGATCTTCGCTGCGCCCGTCGGAGGCGTGTTCGCGGACCGGTTCGACCGGCGAACCATCATGGTCACGTGCGACCTGTCGCGCGCGGCGCTCATCTCGCTGGTGCCGTTCGTCGGCATCGGCCCGCTGTACGCGATCGCCTTCGTCCACGAGTGCATCTCGTTGTTCTTCATCCCGGCGCGCGACGCGAGCGTCCCGCGCCTCGTCCGCCGGGACAACCTCGAGGAGGCGAATGGCCTCGTGCTGGCCACCTCCTACGGGACGCTGCCGCTCGCGGCCGCCGTGTTCAGCGGCCTGTCGGTCGCGGCGGGCCACATGCCCCAGAGCCTCCCGTTCGCCGCCTTCTACCACGCGCACTCGACGGGGTTCGCGTTCTTCTTCGACGCCGCGACGTTCCTGTTCTCCGCCGCGATGATCTCGCGCCTTCCGCTGATGCCGAAGGAACGGCCCGAGCACATCGAGTTCCTCGCCGGCGTGCGCGAGGGGTTCTCGTACGTGCTGACCCACCCGGGTTTGCGGTCGCTCGCCTACGGACTCGTCGTGTCGATGTTCGGCGGGGGAGTCCTGTTCGCGATCGGCATCTTCTTCATCCACGAGACGCTCGGGGGCTCGGACGTGCAGTTCGGATGGCTGGCCGCCCTGTGGGGAGCCGGAATGGGCATCGGGCTCGCGGTGGTCCGCACGCTGGTCAAGCGCGGCGAGGCGCAGGTGTTCGTACTGGCCGTCGGGGTGGCCGGGTCGGTGCTGGTCGTGATGGCGTTCTTCCCGTACCTGTGGCTCTCGTTCATCCTCGCCGTCGTCTTCGGCGCCGCGTTCTCCGTCGCGATCGTTGTGGCGCTCACGCTCGTTCAGCGCGTGACCGAGGACGAGATCCGCGGCCGCATCATGGGCGGCGTCCAAATGCTGTTCCGACTCGGATTGGGCGCGGGGGCGCTCGGCATGGGCGCCCTTGCCCACAGCATCAGCACCGTGACGCTCGGGCCCGTCACGCTCGACGGGAACCAAGTCGGGCTGGCCGTCGGCGGGGTACTGATCCTGCTGGGAGCAGTCGCCTCGCTCGGGGCCCTGCGCGCACCCGCCTGGCAGCCGGGAACGGGAACTGGAACGGGAAAAGGTAAAGCGACTTGACGAATTGCGGCGTGACGAGCCTCGGGCACGTCCGGCGCGGGCCTCACATCTCCCGGCGACCCTCCAGTGCCTGACCGAGCGTCACCTCGTCCGCGTACTCGAGGTCTCCTCCGACGGGCAGCCCGCTCGCGAGGCGCGTGACCTTGATTCCGATCGGCTTCAGCAGCGCCGCGACGTACATCGCGGTCGCGTTCCCCTCCAGGTTGGGGTTGGTCGCGAGGATGACCTCCTCGACACCGTCCCGCCCCACGCGGTCGAGGAGCTCCTGGACGCGCAGGTCGTCGGGACCGATGCCGTCGAGCGGTGAGATCGCGCCCCCCAGCACGTGGTATCTCCCCTTCACGACGCCGGCCTTCTCGACCGCCGCCTGGTCCTTGGGTTCCTCCACGACGCAGATCACGGTCGGGTCGCGGCCCGGGTCGCGGCAGACGCGGCACAGGTCGCCCTCCGCGACGCTGAAGCACTCGCGGCAGAACCGCACCTTCTCCTTGGCCGCAACGATCGCGTCGGACAGCCTGCGGGCGTCGTCCGCGGGCGCCTTCACGATGTAGAACGCGAGCCGCTGCGCCGACTTGGGGCCGATCCCCGGCAGACGCGCCAGCTCGTCGATCAGGTCCTGGATTGGACCCTCGTACATCTATTCCTCCGGTTCCGCGCCGAGCTCGGCGCGCAGGCGCGCGACGGCATCCTCTGTCGAGACCGGCTCGGCGTCGTCGTCCTCGAGGAGAACGACGCCCTGCGGCACCGCCTCGCGCGTCAGGCATACGACGTTCGGCGAGACGCCGAACACCTCCACGAAGGCCTCCTGGAACTCCCCCTCGCGCGACTGGACCTTGTCGACGTTCGACTTCCATCCCGGCGGAAAGACGATCTCGAGGCTCGTGCCGTCCCACGCGGCCGGCGTCGCCGACCGCAGGAGCGCCATCAGGATCATCTGTCCGTTCTGGCTCAGGTAGTCGATCAGCTGCGGCCACGAGCGTCGGATGGTCATCAGGTCGAGCGATCCCGTCGACGGCGCGTGCGGCTCCTTCGTCGCCGCCTCGACAACCCTCTCCGCCTTGCCGGGGGCCTGCGAAGCACCCTCGCTTGCGCTCGGGGGCTTCTCCGGCCTTCTCGCCTCCGCGCCATTCGTATCCGCCCCTGCCCGCGTCTCCCCGGCGCCCGCCCCTTCCTCGCCCGCGGTTGTTGCGGCTGCATCCATCGGAGCCTCTGTCTGCGGCTCGCCGGCGTCCTCTCCCCCCGCCGCCCCGGCACTGCCGGCCGCCGGCGCCTCCGGCTGCCGATCGCCCACGTCTTCCCTGCCGGCCTTCGGCTTCGCGCCGCCCCTTGCCGCAGGCTTCGGCCGCCTCGAGGGAGCTTCGGCGGCGGCGACCGGCGGGATCGCCGCGACCCCTTCGCTGCCTGGGACGCCCGCCAATCGCTCGAGGCGCTCGAGCCGCGCGCCGAGGCCCGCCGGCGTGGGATCGGCCTCGGGGATCGAAGCCCGCAGCAGCGCGAGCTCGAGCGACATGCGGGGCGAGGTCGTCCACCTCATGTCCGCCTGCGCGGCGAGCAGCAACGAGACGACGCGCGACAGCTCGGCCGTTGTGAACTTGGCGGCCTGCGCCGTCAGCCGCTCGTGCTCGTCCGGCGTCACGTCGAGCGCCGCGGCCTCGTCGGGCGCCGCCTGGACGATCATCAGGTCGCGGAAGTGCGCGAGCACTTGTGTCGTCAGGTAGCGAAGGTCCTGGCCCCGTTGCACCAGCCCATCGACGATCTGAAAGACGCCGCGCGCGTCCCCGACGGCGACGGCATCGGCGAGCTCGTAGTGCGCGTCCGCCTGGACGGCTCCGACGAGCGTCGCGACGGTCTCTTCGGTGATATCGCCCGACGCGAGCACCGCGCTCTGGTCGAGCAGCGACTCGGCGTCCCTCGCGGAACCCTCCGCCTGCCTCGCCAGCGCTTCCGCGGCGCCGGAGCTCAGGGTCCACCCCTCCGCTCCGGCGACCCGCTCGAGAAGCTCAGCGAGATCCCGTGTGGTGATTCTGCGAAAGTCGAACCGCTGACACCGGCCGACGATCGTCGCCGGCATCTTGTGCGGCTCGGTGGTCGCCAGCACGAACCGGACGTTCGGCGGCGGCTCCTCGAACAGCTTCAGCAGGGCGTCGAAGGC
This sequence comes from Actinomycetota bacterium, assembly GCA_035623615.1. Taxonomy (GTDB): domain Bacteria; phylum Actinomycetota; class UBA4738; order UBA4738; family UBA4738; genus DASPTB01. The sequence continues at coordinate 733 of DASPTB010000050.1, read as the reverse complement.
CTCGCGGGACAGCCGCTGGGCCTCGTCCAGGATGTAGACCTTCTCGCGCCCGAGCACGGGAGCGGTCGGAGCGCGCTCGCGGAGCTCGCGCGCGTCGTCGACTCCGCCGTGCGAGGCCGCGTCGATCTCGACGACGTCGAGGTGCTGGCCCTCGCGGATCGCCACGCACTGCTCGCAGACCCCGCAGGGCTCGGGCGTGGGACCCTTCTCGCAGTCGACCATCTTGGCGAGGATCCGGGCGGTCGAGGTCTTCCCCGTCCCCCTCGGTCCGCAGAAGAGGAACGCATGGGCCAGGCGGTCCTCGCGGACGGCCCCAACCAGGGCCCGCACGACGTGGTCCTGGCCCACTACCTCGTCGGGTGCTTGCGGCCGGTACTTGCGGTACAGCGACCGGTACGGCGTCTCCTCGGCCAACCCACTCTCCCCCGGAGCCCCGCAGCTGCTGCCGCCCGGGCCCCGCCTCACCCGTCCTCTCGGACGATGGCTCCTCGTCGCGAAACGTATGGTGACCGTGCACCCGCCGTTGACCACGCACGACTCGGCCGCACACCGGGCCGGTGGCTCCAGCCAGATGACCCCGCGGCACCCGCCATCGCCCGCTTACCGCTGCTTCCTTCCGGACCTGACGGGGTTCGCGAGTTGGCGTCGCGCGGGACCCGGCCTTCAGCGCTCCGTGCCCGGGGCGTTCCCGGACCGCACGGGCCGCGGGCGGGAATTCGGCCCCGCTCGAGCG
>DASPTB010000049.1:0-2857 GCA_035623615.1 Actinomycetota bacterium | reverse complement strand
GATCGACGAGGTGCTGGGGGAGTTCTATCTGTTGCTGGACGTGGCCGATCGCCCGGGCGTGCTGGCCGCCATCGCCCACGCGTTCGCGCACCACCAGATCTCGATCAAGCAGGTCTGGCAGGAGGGCCACGGCGACGAGGCACGGCTGGTCATCATCACCCATGTCGCGCAGGAGCAGACGCTCCGCGACTGCGCGCGAACCCTCGAGAGCCTCGGCAGCGTGAAGGCGATCCGTTCGATCATTCGCGTGGAAGCTGCCGAGGGCTAGCTTTTCCCCTTCCGTCCCAAGCAATTCCGGCCGACCTGCTATCCTTGTGGTCGACGGACGGCAAATCGCCGTCCCGTGAGGTTTCGCGTTCCGGTTCCTCCTTCGGTGGTTTCGGGTCGGTCGACACCTCCCGAACATCGCAGCGGCGATGACGCCGCGAAGGAGTCGAACAGTGGAGCAGCAGTCCTTCCCTCAACTCGGCGTATCCGCGCCGGTCGTGCGCGCGCTCGAACGCAGGGGCGTCGACGCGCCCTTCGCCATCCAGTCGATGGTCGTTCCGGACGCCATCGCCGGCCACGACGTCCTCGCCCGATCGCGGACGGGCTCGGGTAAGACGCTCGCGTTCGCGCTGCCGATCGTGGAGCGGCTCGACCCGAAGGCTCCCCGCCCCTCGGCGCTCGTCCTGGTTCCGACGCGTGAGCTCGCGGTACAGGTCGCCGAGGAGTTCGAGGACATCGCCAAGGTCAAGGGGCTGAGCGCGGCGGCCGCCTACGGCGGCGTCTCGATCACCGCCCAGTCGAAGGCGGTCGGCCGGGCGAACGTCCTCATCGCAACGCCGGGCCGGCTCGACGACTTGATCCGTCGGCGTCAGGTGAAGCTGGGCGACGTTCGGATCCTGGTCCTCGACGAGGCCGACCGGATGCTCGACATGGGGTTCCTTCCGCAGGTCTCGCGGATCGTGAAGCACGTGCCCAAGGACCGGCAGACGATGTTCTTCTCAGCGACGCTGGACGGAGAGGTCGCGCGCATCGCGACGTCGTACACGCAGAACCCGCGCCGGCACGAGATCCACTCGGACACGCCCGTCGTCGAGGAAGCGGAGCACCGGTTCCTGTCGGTGCAGTCGGGGAACAAGGTCGAGGCGCTCGTGAAGCTCCTGCGGGAGAACGAGGGCCGCACGCTCGTGTTCGTGCGGACCAAACGCGGAGCCGACCGCCTGGTCGAGAAGCTCAAGTCGCGCGGCCTGAAGGTCGTCGCGATGCACGGTGACATGGGCCAGCCGGCGCGCCAGCGCGCGCTCGAGCGCTTCGAGGCCGGGAAGGTCGACACGCTCGTCGCCACTGACGTGGCTGCGCGCGGGCTCGACTTGGAGTCGATCACCCATGTGATCAACTTCGACCCCCCGAGCGACCACAAGGACTACGTGCACCGCGTCGGCCGCACCGCTCGCGCCGGCCGCACCGGCGTTGGCGTGACGCTCGTGCAGCCGAGCGAGGAGGGCGATGTGAGCAGGATCGCTTCCCGTCTGCGGCTCCAGGAGGAGTTCAAGGAGTCGGGGATGCGGATGGCGAAACCCCAGCTCGTGTACGCATCGAACCGGGGCCGCAAGTCGCTGCTGTACCGGCCGCCCCGTCGCACCCGCGTCTAGGGGTCGCAGGCTCGCGTCTAGTTGCGATCGGCGCTGGTTCCCGCCGAGGCCGCGAGGCCGACGATCCCCAGCACGAGGTTGAGTCCGAGCAGCGCCACGTATCCCTGTGCTCGCGGCGTCGCCCACGCGACGTCACTCGGGTAGCGCGCGAGTGCAACTGCTTGGAAGAGCACGAGCGCGACGAGGCCCGCGGACGCGGGGCGGATGCGATCCCAGTCGTTCTCGCCGGACGCACAGATGAACGTGATCCCGAGCCCCACGAGCCAGGCGCTGGTCATCTGCGCGGTCAGCGGCGTGAGCGCCCACGGCCAGAGGTGCGTCGCGGTCGACGGCAACGTGAAGAGCGCTGCGCCTACCGCCACGAGGAGGACTCCCTCGATGACGACCACGGCCCGGTACCAACTGGGCAGCGAGGTGACCCGTGGCGGGTCGACACCCGGCTCACGCAGCTGGAAGAGCCAGAGGGTCGTGAGCGCGATCGGGTCGAGGAGGTAGATGAACAGCCACATCCATGCCGCGACACGCGCCGTTCCGACCCCCGACGTGAGGTGGAACAGGTCGAGATGCAGCAGCGTCGCGAGCATCGTGAGCCACAGGAACACCGTGATACCCGGGACCCCGACCCTGGCTCGGGCCCACTCGCGTCGCCGCACGCTCAAGATCGCGATGACGCAGGCTGTGTAGTAGAAGGCGCCGAGGAACGCCGCGCTGAGCGGGACCTTGATCGTCCACGCGAAATACCGTTGCGTGTGACCGGTCAGGACGTAGAGCGAGGTGCCCGCGACAAAGACCAGCCCGACCCCGACCCACAGGATCGTCCGCATGCCTGGCGTGACCGGCCGGTAAGCCACCCCAACCGCCGATCGGTCCCCGTTCCCCGTCGCCGCAGCCCGGCTCACATCCCCTCCCGGTCGGGCGGACGTTACCGGAGGGAGGCGTCCGTCACCAAGTTGCGCCTTGTCCGACCCGCTACGAGCCCGATCACATCCCCGCCACCGGCAGCGCCGGCTGACCTCGAGCGTGCGCCGTGGGAGGGGTCGGCCCCGACCGGTACCTCGTCCCGTCGGGACGAAACCACCTGGCCTCACCCCGGCTTCGCTCGAGCCTCCAGCCGTGCTCGTGCACGAGGCGGTGGTGGAAGGTGCAGACGATCGCCAGGTTCTCGAGGTCGGTCCTTCCACCCTTCGACCACCATGAGACGTGGTGGGCGTGGGTGAAGG
>DASPTB010000048.1:0-3553 GCA_035623615.1 Actinomycetota bacterium | reverse complement strand
AGAGCACGGACACCACTTGTCGGGACCGAACCCGTAGCCAGACCATCGCCCATTGTGTCGCGGGCACTTCCGCGTCCGATGGGCCTGGCCGAGATAGAGGCGTCGGTAGAGGTAGTTGGACTTCTTGATGGAGATCTTGATATACGGGGCGACGCTAGCGATCTCTTCGAATGCGGCTTTCCCTCGCTCGGTTCTGGATTGCTCAATGATCAGGTCGAACCACTGCCAGAGAATGTCGCAGTACTCATTCACAGCACGAGCGTTCGCGTGCTCCAATTCACCTCGCAGACGCTGTAACTCCCCGGCCAGGCGTTCGTTCTCTCTTCGCAGCGCCCTTCTTCCCCGGAGCTTCGAGGTCGGCTTGGCCGCGTCTCCTCCACCCGTTCTCAGGATGTGCACCGCAATCAGCCTCCTTTGCGATGGTCACCGCAGCCTAGAGCGAGTAGGTGCGCAAGTCCATGTCTGTCTCGACTGCCGACCGCCGAAGGTCGGTCCGGCACTGGGCGGTGCGATACTCCGCTCGTGGAGGACGCTGCTCCGTACGTTCTGGGACATTCGCCGATCGAACTTGATCGGCTCGAGCGGCAGGCTCGCATTGTCGACCCCATCACCCGGCGGTTCGTACAAGAGGCCGGGGTCCGTCCGGGAATGCGCGTGCTCGACGTGGGCTCCGGAGCGGGCGACGTGGCGCTGCTGCTCGCCGACCTCGTCGGCCCGAACGGCGGGGTGGTCGGCTTCGATCGCTCGGCGGCAGGCCTGGAGGCAGCCCGCTCGAAGGCTGCGGTGCGCGGAGTCGGCCACGTCACGTTCGTCACCGGCACCATCGACGCCGTGGACGACGGTGAACCGTTCGACGCGGCCGTCGGCCGGTGCGTCCTGCAGTTCCAATCGGACCCGGCTGAGCTTCTTGCGGCGGTCGCTGCCCGTGTGACCTCCGGGGGGCTCGTGGTATTTCGCGAGCTCGACTGGTCGGGCGTGTCTTCCGAGCCGGCAATCCCCACGTTCGAACGGCTTTGCGATTGGGTCCAGCGGGCGATCGCCGAGTCGGGCGCGAACGTTCATTCCGGTCTGCGCTTGCCGGCGGTGTTCGCGGCCGCGGGGCTGGAGGAGCCGGAGCTGCGCCTCGAACAGCCGATCGGCGTCGGCGAGGGTGCGCGGAAGCTCTTGGAGAAGATCGCCGATCTCGCAACGACGCTGGCAACCACGATCATCGAACGCGGGATCGCGACCGCCGAGGACCTCGACCTGGAAACGCTGCTCGCACGGATGACCGCGGAGGCGGCCGAGCGTCGGAGCCTCGTTCGGTCACACCTCCAGATCGGCGCCTGGTCGCGCGTCTGACGGATCAGCGGGAAGTCTCTTGACATATGCCTATATCGGCATATAATCCTTGGGGCCATGGCTCGAAGCGCGACCACGACGGATGTCTTCAATGCGATCGCCGAGGCGCACCGGCGCGACATCCTGGACGCGCTGATCGCAGGCGAGAAGCCGGTCGGAGCTATCGTGAGCGACCTCTCGCTGCCCCAGCCCCAGGTCTCGAAGCACCTGCGGGTGCTCAGCGAGGTCGGACTTGTGAGGTCCCGGGCGGAGGGGCGCTTCCGGCTGTACCGCCTTGAACCCGTGGGCCTCCGGCCCCCGCACGAGTGGTTGGCCAAGTACGAGCGGGCGTGGAACGCCCGACTGGATCGGATGGACGACTACCTCCAGGAACTCCAACGACAAGGAGGATCGCAGTGACGTCTGATCGGCATGGATCGGCAGTCATCGAGTTCCCGAACGATCTCGAGATCGTTGTCAATCGGGCGTTCGACGCTCCGGTCGCGCTCGTCTTCGACGTGTTGACGAAGCCGGAGCATGTGCGCAAGACCTTCCCTCCATTCGGGGAGGAAATGACGGAGTGCTCGATCGACCTGAGCATCGGAGGAAACTACCGCTTCGTCTTCGTGACCGACGAAGGGACCGAGTGCGCGTTTCACGGGACCTTCCTGGAGATCGAGCCGCCGACTCGGCTCGTCGATACGTGGCTCTTCGAAGGCTGGCCGGACGCGGAGGCCGTCGAGACGGTGGAGCTCCACGAGACCGACGGCGTGACGAAGCTGACGTGGAGCCTCGCGTTCCGCGATCAGGCCGGCCGTGACCACATGACCAAGTTCGATGGAATCGAATCGAACTTCGACAACATCGCGAATCTCCTGAGATCGCTCCAGGATCCACAGGGAGCCGTCTCCGGTTAGCCGAGACTCGGGCTCCGATATCCTCCGGGGCGTGGAGCTCTTCCTTTTCAACTTCGAGGGGGGCCGGGAGCAGGCCGGTGCTCTTCTCGACGCGAAGATGTGGGGGGTCGCCGACGACGAGCGAGATCGCGATGCGCTTGCACCCGGCGATGTCGCGCTGATCTTCGTTGCGGCGCCCGAGGGCGTGTTCCTCGGTCGCGCGGAACTGGCGACGCAGGTGCACGAGTGGACACCTGCGGAGGCCGAAGCCTACCCGGGGGACTCCCTCGGCGGGGTGCTCCTGTCCGACGTGGAGCGGTGGGAACCCGCCGTGCCGCTGGAGATCGTCGTGCAACGGATCGACCCGACCGTGGCGAACCCGATCGTCCAATCCAACGCTACGTTCGGTTTCCCGAGGGACGTCGTGGGAATCACCATCGACGAATACGACGCCGTCCTGGCTCTCGGTCGCGAAGCTCGAAGAACTTAGCCCAAGAGTAGTCTGTTGACAGCACTACTCTCCCGCGGGGCGAGAACGCTCAGGATAGGCGCGGCTCGTAGAGCGGCCGCTCGAACGGCCACGCGCCGCTGGTGAGCCAGTCGGCGACCGCCCGCCGGAGTGTCTCGTCTTGGTCCGCCACTGTTTCGCGAACCCAAGAGAGGACCACTGCATCGTGGACGCCGTCGTCGGACGGATACACGTAGACGCAGCCGACGACGTCGTCGTCCGCAGCGAGGACCGTGTACGTGAAGCCGGTTCGATTCCGGAAGTCGGCCGCGTGCCGCACCAGGTCGGAGCGGTTCTCGTCGAGGCTCATCTCCCGCGGCCACCTCCCGTCCGGATAGCCGGGCGATTGCCGGATGTGCTCCATGCTCGACGTCCACGCCGCGTAGTCGCGATCGTTGTGCTCCGGGCCCAGCGGCTCCAGGCGCCACGCGCCCACGATGAGCTCCGTCGGCGGGTCGAAGTGCGGCGGCACGAATGGTGTTTCCTCGGTCATGCTCCCTCGCAATGTGTTCGACGAATCGATGGCTCGCGGGAAATCGCCGCGCGGGAATCCGAAGAGGTCAAAGTGGCGGGATGAGCTTGCCGCCGCGGCTCGCGACGATCGTGGCATCGGCGGGGACGTCCTCGTCCTTGCCGATCTGTCCCGCCTCGTCGTGATGCTTGTCGGCGCCGATGATCTCCGAGACCCGGCGCTCCTCCTCGCGCTTCATGCGCCGCCGCTCTCGCCATTTGTGGAACATGGATCGATTCTAGGCGGGTCGGGCGCCGGTGGGCCCGTCGCCGAGCTCTTCCTCAGGCGGAGTCGCTACCGCTTCGGGTAGGTGATCCA
>DASPTB010000044.1:0-3584 GCA_035623615.1 Actinomycetota bacterium | reverse complement strand
GTCGAGCGCCTTCCTCGTGGCCGGCACCACGCCGATGCCCATGTACGCCGGGTCGACGCCCGCGCTGGCGTACGCGACGATGCGGGCGAGCGGCTCGCGTCCCTCGGCGCGCGCCCGCGACTCGCTCATCAGGACGAGCGCAGCCGCGCCGTCGGTGATGCCGGACGAGTTGCCGGCGGTCACCGTTCCCGTCTCGTCGAAGACCGGCTGGAGCTTCGCGAGGCCCTCGAGCGTCGTATCGGGTCGCGGGTGCTCGTCCCGCTCGACGAGCGTGGTCTCGCCGCGCTTGCCGGGGACCTCGATCGGCTCGATCTCCTGCGCCCGCCGGTCCCACGAGGCCGCGGCCTTCTCCTGCGAGTGCAGGGCGAACTCGTCCTGCTCGGCCCGGGGGATCTCGTAGCGGCGGGCCAGGTTCTCGGCGGTCTGTCCCATGACCAGGCCGCAGAGGGGATCGAGGACGCCGTCGCGGTACATGGCGTCGTACACGATCGCGTCGCCCATGCGGTAGCCGGTGCGCATCCGGTCGAGCAGGTAGGGCGTCCTGCTCATCGCCTCGTGGCCGCCGGCGACCACGACCTCGGCGTTGCCGAGCATGACCTGTTCGGCTCCGATCTGGATCGCCTTGGTGCCGGAGCCACATGCCATGTTCACGGTGACCCCGGGCTTCTCCTCGCCGAGTCCCGAGCGGTAGGCCACCTGCCGTGCGGAGTTCGGGCCGTTGCCCGCCTGCCGCGCGTGCCCGAAATAGAGTTCCTCGACGTCGCCCGGCTCGATGCCCGCGCGCCGGATCGCGGCGGTGGTCGCGTGCACCCCGAGGTCGACGGCGGGCACTTCGGACAGCGCCCCCAGAAACTTGCCGACGGGCGTCCGTGCGCCCTCGATGATGACGACGCGCTCGGTCATGCGACCTGGGGCCTCACGCTCCGCCGCCGCTGCTGCTCGGTCGTCCCGCCCCACACCCCGTATCGCTCGCCGCTGTGGACCGCCCAGGCCAGGCACAGGTCGCGCACGCGGCAGACGCCGCAGTAGGAAAGGGCGACGCCCGCGAGCTCTTCGGTGGCAGGGAAGAACACCTCAGGGTCGACGCCGTAGCAGGCAGCCGAGTCCTGCCAGGCGTCCGGCGGGCTGACCTGCTGGGGAATCGTTCGAACGTCGATCTCCTGACCGCGCACCTGGGCAATCGTAGTCGGAGAGCCCTCCAGCGACTAGACGGGCTGGTCGAGGCGCCCGTCCGAGGGGCCCGCCGGCGGGGGTCACCCGGCCGCCGCGCCGAGGTCACTCGTCGCGGCGCCGAGGCGCCAGGTCGTCAACGTGCAGGCCGGTCGGAGCCCGGCGCGTTCCATGTTCTGCTGGCTGGTCGATCCGAACAGCGCCTGCCCGCAGAGGATGTCGCACCCTTGCGCCGCGGCGTCGACGATTCGGCGGCGGATCAGCGCAGACTGACATCCCTTGTTCCGTTGGGCCGGGAGCGTCGACGCCGACGCGAGGTAGCCCACGCCGCCGCGCACCTGGAGCACTGCCGCGGCCGCGGCTTCCCCCTCGACCTCGGCGACATAAAGGTGCCACCCTGGGACCCCGTGCCAGTGGCCGTGGTCCTCGACGGCGTCGGCAAGCTCGTCGTCCGGAACCTCCCAGCCACGCAGGAGGATCTCGGCGAACCGAGAGATCTCCTCCGCCTCGACACGGCGCACGCTCACAGGTGTCGACGGGCCCCCCGCCGGGCCAGACTGCATCGTCGCGACGGCCGCCGGCGCGTACAGGAGCGTCGAATGCCATTCGGGCACGGCCCCGGCCGAGGCCAGCGCGACACCCACCGGGTCTCCGGGGCGGGAGTACGGGGCGATCTCGAACCACGGCCGGATCCCCGTGGCGCGGTACAGCGACAGGACGCGGGGCAGAACGTCGACGTTCTGTGGCGTCAGCCCGGCCACACGGTTCATGAAGTCGAGCTCGGGGGCGTTGGCCGCAAGGGGCGCCATCACGTCGCCGAACCGATCGATGCGGAGCCCGCGCGGGTTGCCGGGACGGGCCATCGCGCCCTCGAGCCACCCTTGGGTGAACGCGATCTCCTCGCCTTCGAGCCGGTGGATCAGCTCGTCGGTGACGCGGGGGCCGTCGTAGGGAACCATCATGTCCGGTCGCATGTCACGCAGGACGTCTGCCGATCACGGCGTACAGGCCGGGCGGCATCTCCTCGTCGCCGAAGGAGGGCCGAACCTCGGCCTCGACGCCTTCCGCCGAGAGGAGCGCCGGGACGCGAGCGGTGTCGACCATCACGTTGACGTGCCGCTCGTCGCCCCGACGCCACGAGCCGTCCGCCGTTCGGACGAACGTGGCCATGTCTCGCACGAACCGGTCCGGCGCCGGGACCGAGAAGCGCGTCACGAGTGCCCAGTCGTCGCCGACCCAGCCGCGGTCGGTGTCCCCGACGCGGCGCGCCGCGTACTCGAGGTCGCACAGGTCGAACGCGATCACGCCGCCGGGGCGCAGCGCCCGCGCGATTGCGACGAGTGCCCGGTCGATCGACTCGGCGTCGGGGAGGTAGTTGAGGGCGTGCCCGACCGACACGACGGCGTCGGCGCTGGGAAGAGCGTCGTCGGGAAGCGTCACCCGGCGGATGTCCTCGGTGCCGGGTGCCATCGTGCCGGCGAGGTCGCGCACCAGGTCGAGCATCGCGGGCGACGCGTCGGTCGCGACGACCCGATGGCCCGCTGCGAGGAGATGTCGCGTGAGCAGTCCGCTTCCGCAGCCGAACTCGAGGACGAGGCCGTCGCGTTCCTTGACCGGGCCGAGGATGCGCAGGATGCTGGGCGCGCAGGCGTCGGCGTGGAACCCGAACCCGCGGTCGTGGATCAGGGCGAGGTCCGGACGGTAGTACGGTCGGTCGTCGTCGGGCACCGCGCCACCTTACGGCCTGCGAGGATAGGCGCCATGTCGCCCCGAGCCGCGGCCCCCGACGTTCCGCGCACCCTGGTCGTGACGAACGACTTCCCGCCGCGCGTCGGGGGCGTGCAGCAGTACGTCGCGACGCTCGTGTCCCGGCTCCCCGCCGACCGGGTGTCGGTCCTCGCGCCCGCCTGGCCGGGATGGCGCGAGCACGACGAGGCACAGCCGTTCCCCGTGCACCGGTGGCCGGCGACGTTCCTGTGGCCGACCCCCGACCTCGAGCGCCGCGTCCGGTCGCTCGTCGCGGAGCACCGGGCCGACCTGGTGCTGTTCGGGCACGGGTTCCCCTTGCCGTGGCTGGCTCCGGGACTCGCGGCGGCCGGGATCCCCTCGGCGGCGCTGACCCACGGCGCGGAGCTGTGGATGGCGCGCACCCCCGGGCTCGGCTGGGCACAGCGGCGGGCGCTCGGGGCGGTGCGCCGGGTGACGGCCGTGAGCGAGTACACGGCCGAGCGCATCCGTCGCGCGCTGGGCGACGATCCACCGGTCACCGTGCTGTATCCCGGCGTGGACACGGACCGGTTCTCGCCGGACGTCGACGCAGCGGCGGCGCGGGAACGATTCGGGCTCGGAGAGCGCCCCCTCGTCGTCTGCGTCTCGCGCCTCGTTCCGCGGAAGGGCCAGGACATCCTGATCCG
>DASPTB010000031.1:0-9660 GCA_035623615.1 Actinomycetota bacterium | reverse complement strand
GCTGGACCCCAACTGCAAGGCGCACGAGCTCGACAACCTCTACGTCGTCGACACGAGCTTCTTCCCGAGCATCGGGGCGGTGAACCCGGCGCTCACCGCCATGGCCAACGCCATTCGCGTGGGCGAGCACATCACCGAACGGTTGAGCTAGGTTCGAGTCGGGACGAAGCACCGCACGACACGAACGAGAGGAGACAGGATGAGCCTGAAGGGGAAGACGGCGATCGTGACCGGCGGCAACAGCGGGATCGGGATGGCCATCGTGCTCGCGCTCGCCGAAGAGGGGGCCAACGTCGTCATCGACTACGTGGCGCAGCCCGAGGCGACCGAGGCGCTCGAGAAGAAGGTCGCGGACCTCGGCGAGCAGGCGATCGGCGTCCAGGCCGACGTCAGCAAGATCGATGACCTGCAGAAGCTCATGGACGCAGCCGTCAAGGCGTTCGGACGTCTCGACATCATGGTGAACAACGCCGGTGTCGAGACGCGCACCTCGATCCTGGACACGACCGAGAAGCAGTTCGAGTTCGTCCTGAACGTCAACCTCAAGAGCGCGTTCTTCGGAACGCAGCTGGCCGCCAAGCAGATGATCGCCCAGGGCGGCGGCGGCCGGATCATCAACATCACGTCGGTGCACGAGGATTGGCCGATGCCCGGGAACACCGCGTACTGCCTGTCGAAGGGCGGGATGCGAATGCTCACGAGAACCGCGGGCGTGGAGCTCGCACCACACGGCATCACCGTCACCGGCGTGGGCCCGGGCGCGGTCGACACACCGATCAACAAGCAGACCGAGGACGACCCGGTGGCCCTCAAGAAGCTGAACGACGCCATCCCGATCGGAAGGCTGGCGGAGCCGAGCGAGATCGGCAGTGTCGTGGCGTTCCTCGCCGGCGACGGTGCGAGCTACGTGACCGCGACGACGATCTTCGCCGACGGCGGCATCATGCAGAGCAGCCCCGGGCTCTGAATCGCCCGGGGCTGCGGGTGTTTCTGGCTGAATGCCGTGAGGCCGAGGTCAGTCCGAGGCGCCTGCGGCCGCCCCGAACGCGATCAGGTCCTCCGGGTGAATCCAGCTGTCGGCCAGCGGGAAGCCTCCCGCCGCGCGAATTGCGTCGCGCAGCGGAATGGCCCACCGGTGCTCGATGAGCGCCACGGCGGCCGTCGCGCCGGACGGGATCGCGTCGGCGATCGTCCACACGGCCCCCTCGCCGAGCACTCCCTCGTCCTCTGCCCGCTCGGCTCCGATGACCGCTCCGGCCTCCATGCCCTCCTCGCCGTCGGCGCCGAGTCCGATCAGAGCGCCGGCCAGTGCTCCGAACTGCGCCGACTCGTCGGCTGAGAGATCGCTCAGCTCCACGGCGACCACCTCGTCGCTCTCGTCCTTCTGCACCACGACGAGGTCGACGAGGCGGATGAGATCCGCTTCCTTCAATCTCTTGAGCTCGGCCAGGACGTTCCCCTGGAAGTCGGGCTTCTCGAAGCCGACCACCATGATCTGAACGGGTCCGAGTTCGTCTTCGTTGCCCATGAATCCTCCTCAGCCGCCGAGAATCTTGGCCTTCTGCGCCGCGAACTCCTCGTCCGTCAGCACGCCCTGCTCGTGCAGCTGACCGAGCTGCTGCAGCTGCTGCATCGACGCCTCCGACATCCCGCCGGCCGCCGGAGCGGCAGCGGGAGCCGGCGCCGCGTACTGCTGTTGCTGTGCTTGCGCATCCTGCGCGCCCTGCTCGTACTGCTCCTCTTCCCGCTGTGCGCTTCTCCTCCCCGCGTGGTGCGCGACCGCGGCCGTTCCGCCGACCAGCGCCGCGCTCCGCAGCAGCGGTCGTCTGCGTCGCATCATGATCAGTTCGCCTCCTCGTGTCTTCGCCTACGCTGCGCCGTCAGCTCGCCGCCTCGCCGCCCTCGCCGTGCAGAGCGTCCTGCAGCTCCTTCTCGGCTTCCTTCGACAGCGACGACTTGAGCACCGTACCGCCGAACTTGGACAGCGAGTCGAGCGCCTTGTCGGCGGTCATCTGCTCGACGACCATGAACAGCGCCGAGGTGCCCGGCTTCAGCATGTCGCGCACCTGGTCCTGGAACTGCTTGTCGATGCCCGACTTGGTGACCTTGCCCATGAGGGCGCCCATCCCGGCCCCGATGGCCATCCCGAAAAACGGCACGAAAAACAGGATTCCGAACAGGAAGCCCCAGAACATGCCCCACGTGGCGCCGGCGCCGACCGCGTGCATGTTGGTGATGGTCTTGATCTTGCCGTCCTGGTCCCGAATGATCGCCGCAACCGCGTCCGGCTGGATCACGAGATCCTTCGCCAGCCGCTGGACCTCCTCCTCGGCCTGGATGGCCGTGGTGGTGTCCGGGTAGCCGATCGCGATCAGATCTGCCATGTTCCCTTCCTTTCTCGCGTCGCCGCGTGACGGCGGGTCATCCACCCGCCCCTTCTCGAGCCTGGAACGCAGACTCTACGTCGTAACCCATGGCCGCGGCCAGTGCCGGCGCGAGCGCCACGGCGTGCGCGAGGCCGATTTCGGGCGTCACGGCGACCAGTGTGCCCACGACCTCCTCCTCGGTCGCGCCGGCGGCGAAGGCGGCCTCGACGCCGCCCTGGTACGAGGCGGGCGAAGCGTTGAGGGCGAGGAGCGCGGCGACCCGCGCGAGCGCGCGGGTCTTCCTGTCGAGCTGCGACACCTCCACGTTGCTCGACGGATCGAGCACCTCTCGGATGAGCCGGTCGTCGCTCAGGGCCATCAGGCGGAGCAGTCGTTCGGGCCCTTCCATGGCCGCCTCCCCCACTGTCCGAAGCATCACGTTTCCGTCGCTGACCGCGGCAGACTCGTGCCCCCTTGGATACATGGCACCACGCAACGCGCCGCGGCGCATCGTCCCGACAGCATGAAATGGAGGGGGCCGAACGACCCTGGTTCACGCCTCCAGGAGTGAGAGCTCCCGGGCGCGCTGGATCGCCTCGCTCCGCGACGAGACGCCGAGCTTCCGGTACAGCGACATCGCCTGAGACTTGACCGTGTGCGGCGAAACGTGGAGTTGCTCGCCGATCTCCCGGAACGACAGGTGCGTGGAAAGGAGCGGCAGCACGCGCCACTCCGCCGAGGTGAGCGCCGCCACACCAGGAGTCTCGCTGCGAAGCGACTGCAGCCGCTCCAGGATCTCCTCCGCGAAGCCGGGGAGGACCCCGAGGTCCGGCCGGCGACGGATGATCTGCCGGGCCTCGCGCAGCAGGGTCGCAGCCACGGACGCGTCGCCGAGTGCAACGCTCACGCTGGCGACTTCGAGGAACGTCTGCACGGCGAAATGCGGCAGGGCATAGGTGAGCCGGGGCTGCAAGCGGAGCGCCTTCGCGACCTCTGTCCGCGCTTCCTCTTTGGTTCCGGCATGCAGCGCCAGCCGCGCCGACGCGGCGAACATCAGCGCCGACGTCGTGTACGCATCGGGACGCACGGTTTCCGCGATCCCCCGCGAGCGGTCGAGGAGGTCGCGGGCAGCGGCCCAGTCCGACACGCCGATGGCGAGGAGTGCCCGCTCGGAGAGGGCGGCGATCGCGGGCGCCTTGGCGTGCGCGTGCTCGGCCAGCGCCACAGCGTCGGTCAGTCGCGCGTCAGCCTCCTCCGGGTCGCCGACGAGGATGCTCGCGACCCCCGAGTGCAGGACCGCGGACGCCCGCCACGGACTGCGCACGGCGAGCAGCGTCGCCGCCGCCTCGGCGTCTTCCTTCATCTCCACGGGGCCGCGCCGGCACATCAGCGCCCGCAGCAGCGCCAACCACGCCTCGAAGGGGCTGTCGTCTGAAGGGTCGTCCGCGACCGGGAGCGCTCCGCGTTCGGCGGCGTCGGCCCACCGCTCCGCCTCCGCGGGGTGGCCGAGGAGCGCCTGGACCAGAGCGCCCTGAACGGCGAGCGCCGGGTGCCGCTCGAGCGAGCCGTCCTCCTCGAGCCACTCGAACCATCGCGACAGGTTCGCGAACCTGCCCGCGGTATATGTGCTCTTCGCCACGCGGCCCACCAACCGGACGACGCCTTCGGAGTCTCCCGCGGCGTGCGCGTAGTCGACCGCCGACTCCAGCATGCCGTGCGCCTCCGACCATGCCGCCGCGCGCTCGTACAGGACGGGTTCGATCTCCGGCTCGCGCCGGCGGAGCTCGCAGAGCAGGAACTCACGGACCAGTTGGTGGTAGCGGTACCACTCCCGATGCTCGTCGAGTGGGACGAGGAACGAGTCGGAGCGGACGATGGACGACAGCACCTCCACCGAGCCCGGCGAGCCGAGCACCGCGTCGCACAGGGGTGCAGACAATCGGTCGAGGACCGACGTCCGGGTGAGGAACGCGATCTTCTTCCGCGAGAGCGTCGGCATCAACTCGGAGGACAGGTAGTCGGCGATCAACCAGTGGTCGCCGCGGACCTCCTCCACGCCCGCACCCGGGTCCCTCAAGACAAGGGACGCCAGATAAAGTCCCACAGGCCAGCCCTCGGTTCGCCGGGTCAACTCGGCGACATCCTGACGACGGAGGCGAACGCCGGCGTTCTCGAGCAGCGTCCGTCCCTCGGGCTCGCCCATGGCCAGATCGAACATGCCCACGTCCACGACCCGGCCGCCGGCGCGAAGCCGGGCAAGGGGAACCTCGACGCCGCGTCCCGACAACACCAATGCCGATGGTTCGGGAACGACCTCGGCGAGCCGCTCGAGGACGCGGAGGCATGTCCGGTCGTGGAGCGCGTGGCATTCGTTCAGCACGAGGAGGAAGGGCGTGGGGATCGACGCGACCGCCGATGCCAGCGTCGACACTGCGTGGTCCACGGAGTTCCGTCTGCCCGGGCGGGCACCCTCCAGCACCTCGGGGGGCAGCGGGTGGATTCCGTCGAGCGTGAGGGCCAGGTACGGAAGGAGCCTCGTGAGATCGTTGTCCGCCGCGTCGAGCGTGAGCCACGCATGTCTGCGGCGGTCACGAGCCAACCATTGCGTCAACAGCGTCGTCTTCCCGTAGCCGGCAGGAGCGCTCACGACGACCACCGACGCGCCCCGTTCCCTCCGCAGCCGCTCGACCGGGCCGGCACGGAAGACCGCCCCCGCCCGGATGCGCGGGGGCTGCAGCTTCGGGTCGCGGATCGACAGCGTCCGCGACGGCTCGAGCGAAGCGCCCTTGTCGTGCGCCTGCTGCCTGGTGCCCGTGCTCATCGCTTCGTCGGCGACGCTCCCGCGGACCTCAGGACCCGAGGGAATGCCACGCCGAAACCCCCTCTCATCGATGTGGCTCCCCTGGAATGGGAAAGGCGGGCGGGGCACGGAAACCGGCTCGTTCCGCGGTCCCCACGTCCATAAGGGAAGCTTGCTCATTCAATCACGCACTCGGTTGCTTCGGCAAAGCCGACCCAATCATCCGAATCGGAGGATGAAAGACCCGGGCCGTCACGACATCCTTCACGGGGATGTCCGGCCCATCGAGGCCGAACCTGTCACCTTGGAGTTACATGTGAACACGAGGAACCGGCCGTATCGCACCTGTCTCCTGCTGGTGGGCATCTGGCTCGCCGTCCTGGCGTCCGCCTGCGGCGGGCAGGTCGGGAACGCGATCAAGTCGTCGCTCCCGAGCCTCTCGGCACGGCCGACCGTGGCGCAGCCTACGGCGGATGCGGGCGGCGGGAGCGGCATCGGCAGCGGAGGCGGGAACGGGAGCGGCGGCATCGGCGGCGGAGGCGGAAGCGGCATCGGCGGCGGAGGCGACGCCAGCGCCGACGCTTCCACCGACAGCCCGACGACCGAAGCCCCCACGAGCCCGCCGACGACGCAGCCCCCGACGACCGGTGGCGGCGGCGTCACCATCATCCCCACGATCGTCACCACGATCGTCCAGCAGACCTCTCCCACTCCGAGCCCGACCGCCTCCCCCACCGCGAGCGAGAGCTCGTCGTTTCCCTGGGTGTGGGTCATTCTGGGCGCCCTGGTCGTGATCCTCCTGGTCGCCCTCATCGCGCGCTCGAGCGGACGGCGCGGAGCGGAGCGGACGGATTGGCGAACCCGCTCCCTGCACGCCTACGCGCAGGGAGCAGGCTTGGTGGACGCGCTCACGCTCGAGACATCGAGCCCCCCCGTCGGCAGCGATCAGGAATGGGTGCAGCGCTGGAGCGACCTCGACCGGCGAGCGGACGCGCTGTCCACGGAGCTGCACGAGATCGAAACGGGGAGCCCGGATCCCCAGACCACCCAGATCGTTACCGACCTCGGCTCGTCGCTCTCGATCCTCCGCACCTCCCTGCGGTCGCATGCCCAGGCCGGGCCGGGCACGCCCGCCGGTCCTCTGACCGACCGGATCCAGGAGTTCGAGCGCGCGCTCCGCACCTTCCGCGAGCGCCTCGGCTAGCTTCTTGACCGCCCGGGACGGCGGGACGGCCCGGAGTGCTCAGCGGTCGGCCGGCTCGGGGGGAGCGTCGTCCCGTAGCATGCCGCTCCAGCGTTCCTCGATCCGGCGGAACTTGAACCATGCGACCGACCCGACCCAGCAGAGGACGAACGTCGCCACGATGAAGTACCCGAGCGTCTCGAAGTCGAGATTCTGCAGCCAGTTGAAGAAGGGTGAGTCGATCTTCAGCTGAGAGCTGAGCACCTGCAGGTACTCAACGGTGCCGATCGCGAGCGCGACGAAAACCGAGAGCCCGGTCGTCGTCATGTTGTAGTAGATCTTGCGCAGCGGGCTCGTGAAGGCCCAGCCGTAGGCCCGGGTCATGAACACGCCGTCGCTGGTGTCCATCAGGCACATCGCGGCCGCGAACAGGATCGGCAGGCAGATGATGGCCATGACAGGAATGTGACCGCCATGCGCTCCGGCCGTCGCCGTCGCGGCGGTCGCGGTGATGGCGAGCAGGCCGACCTCGCTCGCGGTGTCGAACCCGAGGCCGAACAGGACGCCGACCGGGTACATCTGCCACGAATTCTTGACGAAGTTGCGGAAGCGCTTGCCCAGCAGGCGGTTCATGAACCCGCGTTGCAGCAGGAGCTCCTCCAGGTCCTCGCTCCGGTACCTCCCTTCCTTCATCTCGCGCCAGACCTTGACGATGCCGATCAGCACGATCAGGTTCAGGATCCCGACGATCCACAGGAACGTCCCCGACACCGTCGCGCCCACCACGCTCCCCACCGTGTGCCAGGTGTGGATGTGCTTCTGGACTGCCTGTGCCGCAAAGGCGATGGCCACCGACAGCGCGAAGACGATCGTCGAATGACCCAGGGAGAAGAAGAACCCCACGCCGAGGGGCGTCTTGCCCTGCTGCATGAGGTACCGGGTGGTGTCGTCGATCGCGGAGATGTGGTCCGCGTCGAACGCGTGGCGGAGGCCGAACGTGAACGCGAGCGCGCCGGCGCCCGCATAGGCGATCCCGAAGTCGTTGTGGTAGTGGAGGAAGAAGCCCCAGCCGAGGACGTTCAGGAGCAGGATGAAGCCGTACATGCCGCCGAGCTTGCCCACCTCACGGCGGGTAAAGGACCACCTGCCAACCTGCGTGGGTGCTCCCGCCACCGTCGCCATGCTGTGACCTCTCCCCTCCCCAGGGTGCTTCCGACCAACCGAGGATACGCGCCTCCTGCAAGATCTTGCAACTGAGCGTCGTTGCTGGTGAACGGGGCCGCACACCTGATGGAACGAACCAAGGGTTGACCTTCTCCTGACGAATCTTGAGCCGATCGCGCAAGCCCGCTTGACGCGCGGCGCCGACCTAGACAGTGGAATCGCAAGAGGAAGGCGGAACGGTGCAGCAAGCGGTGACGCTCGCGCCGGGTGGCGAGAGTGCGAGAGGAACGGGGCGGCCCGACGGGCGCCGGCTGGCAGGGCGACTGGGCGGCGGCGCGATCGGCGGGCTCATGGCTTGGCCGTACGCGTCGATCATCGGTTCGCTGACCCACCTGCACTGGCTGGGGGCCGCCGGGAGCCTCGGCGCCGCCATCTCACTCGCCGTTGCCCTTGGGGCGGTCGACCCGGCGAAGGACCCGGCGCGCGGCGCTCGCGCCGTCTGACAGGGGTTCTGACCTGGGTTTGTCAAGGTTCGTTCAAGTTCGGCGGCGCACATCCCGACACCTACTAGGAGCCCGCGCCGCACATCGACCGATCCCCAAGTGAACGTGCCAGAACCCGATACCAGCACGCCATCTTCGAGCGAAGCCCCCAGTCACCTCTCCCGCGCCTCCCGCGCGTGGATGTGGGCACGCAACATGGGCTTCCGATTGGGCATCCTCGCGCTCCTCGTCGGCAGCTTCCTGCTCATCCGTCACCTGAAGCACCTCGTCTGGCCCCACGGCGGCCATCCCGCGCACGACCCCCTCGACCACGTCGTCCAGTGGGGCGCCGTGCTCTGGGCGGCCATCGCTCCCTGGGCCATCGCCGACATCGGTGGCTGGATGCTCTTCCGGCGACACACACCGTCCACCGAGATGGCACGGCGCGAGGACGCGGGTCCCGCGATGCCGCACGAGGTCTTCTTTCGCATCGTGACGCGCGGGGACCAGCCGAACATCGTCCGGGCGACGGTCTGGTCGGTCCTCGAGGCCATGCAGCGCCGACCGCTGTTCCCGTTCGCCGTCGAGGTGGTGAGCGACGAGCCGGTGCCGGGGCTGCCGGACGACCCCGCGGTCAGGGCGATCGTCGTTCCGCCCGACTACCAGACGCCCAAAGGCGCCACGCACAAGGCACGCGCGCTCCACTACGCGATCCTCGTGTCCCCCGCGACGGAGAGCACGTGGGTCCTGCACCTCGACGAGGAATCGCACACGACGCAGGAGCTGATCGTGGGCATCCGCGACGCGGTGATGGAGGAGGAGCGGACCGGGCTTCACCGGATCGGCCAGGGCCTGATCACGTACCAGCGAGACATCAACAAGAACCCGCTGTACACGATGGCCGATTCGATCCGGGTGGGGGACGACATGGGGCGCTTCTATCTGCAGTACCGACTGCACTCGATCCTGTTCGGCATGCACGGCTCGTTCCTGTTGGTGCGCTCGAACATCGAGCGCCAGGTGGGGTTCGACTTCCCCCCGGAGGCGTGCACGACCGAGGACACGACGTGGGCGTTGCACCAGATGGCGGCCGGCAACCGGTTTCGGTGGGTCGAGGGAACGGTCGTGGAGCAGTCGCCGCGGCACTTCCGGGACTTCGTGCGGCAGCGACGGCGCTGGTTCACGGGAATGTGGTGGGCGGCGCGCAAGACCGACGTGCCCGCCCGCTACCGCCACTCGCTCGCGCTCGCGATGTTCCTCTGGACGGTGGGGTGGACCGGATTCGCCTACTCGCTCCTGCACATCGTGAGCGGGGTGGAGATCCCGTGGGCACTCGGGCTCATCGGCGACCTCATCTTCTCGGTGTATCTGACGAACTACCTCCTCGGGTTGTGGGTGAGCCTCGGCGGCAATCGATCGCTCGGGTTCGCCCAGCGCGCGGTGCTCTTCGTCGCGCAGGCCGTGCTCATCCCCGTCTTCGCCGTGATCGAGGCGTGCGCGGTCGTGTACAGCCTGGTCGCTCCGGAGCGGCGGTTCCACGTCGTCTCGAAGCCCGCCGACGAGCCGGGCGCCGGGCGCCCCGCCGGCGAGCGTGCGGCCTAGCGGTCGTTCTTCACCGGCGGCGAAGCCATCCGCTGACGACCACGCGTTCGCCGAAGTGCCGGT
>DASPTB010000007.1:0-29098 GCA_035623615.1 Actinomycetota bacterium | reverse complement strand
CGTGTCGGGGAACGCCTTGCCCATCATCCCGCCGCCCGCGGCCACCAAGACCAGGAAGAACGTGCCGAGGAGCTCGGAGAAGAGCCGGCGCCACTCCTGCCGTGGATCCTGGAAGTCGTCCAGTGGGCGAAGGATGTCCTGCTCCACCCATCGCTCGACGCGCGAAACGGTCCCCGCGTCCCCTGCTTGTGACATGTCGCCTCCTCCTCCCTCACCGAAAGAACCCGGGGC
Source organism: Actinomycetota bacterium (assembly GCA_035623615.1). Lineage (GTDB taxonomy): Bacteria > Actinomycetota > UBA4738 > UBA4738 > UBA4738 > DASPTB01. Next base: position 28,867 of record DASPTB010000007.1, on the reverse strand, counting down.
CGATGAGTCCGGCGCCGCGCCAGGCACGGGCACCGGCCACGATCCCCCTCCCGCCGGAAAGTCCGACCCTCGACCCGCACAGAACCTAGCCGCCCGAGTCGGCCAGGCCATCACCCACTTGGCATGAAACGGACGCTCCCCGGCACCTGCTGCTCTCGGCCGAGGTGCTCAGAAGGGTCGACGACCAAGTCGCCGTCGAGCCCTGGACAGGAACTGGCGGCGACGAACCGCGCGCGGGACGCGCTCTGACTTGGTCCCGACGACGACGGCGCGACCGAACTCGGTCGGCCCTCTGGAGGGACTCGGGCTGAGAAGCTGCTCCGACGCCACGAACGTGTGCGGAAAGCCGCACACGCGAAGGAGTGCAGACACACATTCGCTGTTCGGCATCCACCAGTTCGGTGCGCCCTCGGGGTTGAGCTCGGAGGGCGGATTCTCGACGAATTCCACGGAAGGCGGGCTGGGGCGACCCTCCTCACGGTTCCGGATGTCCTCGTCCGAGTTGCGAACCGCGGTCTCGACGATGATCGTCGTGGTCAGTGGACCGACGCGCTCGAGGAACAGGAACGGGTTCTTGAGGTGATAGATGAGCCCGAGGGCGAGCGTCACGTCGAAGGTCCCGAGCGTTTCGTCGACGTCGTACGCGCTCATCCGTCGAATGTCGACGCCGCCCGGAGCGAGGAGGCGGTTCACGAGCACAGCGTGGTCGTAGTAGTGGGGGTGCACCTCGACGCCGACGACATCCTTCACTCCGAGGCGGCGACTCTCGAAGAGGAAGAAGCCGTCGTTGCAGCCGACGTCCAGCAGACGCCTTGCGTCAATGGCTCGCAGGAGCGGCGCCACCTTCTCCCACAGTCCCCGGGGGTGGTCGAGGTGCTCGCCCCACGCCGGCTCCACCTTCGTCGGCACACCGTTGACGTCGATCAGGTGATGCCATGGCTTCGTCGAGTCGAAAAGCGCTCGGAGCTCCTCGCGAGAGAGTTGTGTGGCCATGGGCGCTCGCTACTGTAGCGGCCGTCGTCCTCGAGTCGAGTCTATGCCGTCCCGCGAGGCAGATGTCCCTCGGCATACGCCTCGCGGAGCGGGCCACGACGGACCTTGCCGGTGTCGGTCGTCGGTATCGCACCGGGGGCGACGAGGACGACATCGCCGAGTGTCAGCCCCAGCGCGTCGTTCGCCGCCTGTCTGATCTGCCGGAGAAGCTCCGCCGGATCTGCCTCGGCGGCCATCTCGACAACCACGACGCAGGCGTCGTGTTCCTCGCCGGCAACGGCGAATGCCGCTGCTCGCCCGAGACCGGGGAGGCGACTCACCGCCCACTCGATCTCCTCCGCCGAGAACGTCCGCCCGCCCACGATGACGGTCTCCTTTGCGCGAGCCGTCACCCGAAGTCGTCCGCCCACCAGGTAGCCCACGTCGCCCGTGCGAAGCCACCCGCCCACGAAAGGATCCCGATCGGCACCATCTTCATCGATGGCCTCGGCTCCGCCCGGGTCGGTCGTTCGATATCCGGACATCATGCCGGGAGACTTCACCTGGATCTCGCCGACGCATCGATCGCCGAGGGGTTTCCCATTCTCGTCCACGATGCGCACCTCGGCTCCGGGAACAGGGAAACCGCAGTCGGCGACCCGGCGGGTGTGCCCTTCCCGGGCGGGGATCGCGCGGCCGGTGGAAGAGAGCTCGTCGGCGTCCACTTCGTCGAAGTGGATTCCCTCGCCCGGGGAGGTCGTGGCGATGCTCAGCGTGGTCTCGGTCATTCCGTACCCCGCCACGAGCGCCTGCGGGCGAAGGCCGAGCGGTCCGAGCACTTCGATCACCTGATCGACGACCCTTGGATTGACAGCCTCGGCGCCGAAGGTGGCAAGCCGAAGCCGCGAGAGATCGATGCCGTCCGGGCGGCGGCGAACTGTTCGAACCGTCGCGTCCCAGGCCGAGCAGGGAGCCGACGTCATCGTGGCCCGCTGGGCGGTCACCAGGCGAAGCCACTCGGCCGGGTCTGCCGCGAATCTCTCGCTGGCCATGATGTGCACCGACCAACATCCAAGCATGGGACGCAGGAGGTAGCCCACCACTCCCCAGTTGTGAAAGAGCGGCAGCCAAGCAAGCGTCTTGTCCTTGCGTTCGCCGTGGTATGCCGTCGCGCTTGCCGCCGCGAGCGAGAGCACGGCTCGATGAGACAGCAGAGCTGCTTTCGGCGACCCCGTCGTTCCGGACGTCATCTGCACGAGGGCGTTGTCGCCCGGAGCCGCCGTGGGCCCATCGCCGTCGCCGGCCATCACGGCCCCGGGGGCGGACGATTGTGTGCTTCCATCCCATGTCAGCGCGATGTGTTGGGGGAGGAATTCGACGTACCGCTGATCTGCCACCACCAACCTCGCGCCCGTGAGCGAGATCGCGTGACGGAGCCATCCTTCGAACGATTCCCTGTTCCTGATCCGGAGGGGAAACGAAATGGGAGCCAGAGCTGCTCCAACCTCCCACACAGCGAACGCCCACTGGACCCACTCGGGATCGTTGGGGCCAAGAAGACCGACCACGGCATTCGGCTTCACGCCCAGGGCGGTGAGCTGAGCCGCCCGTCGGCGAACGCCCACCTGCAGGACATCGATCGGAAGCGTTCTCGGTTCTCCCCGTCCGTGGAAGACGAGGGCCGGGAGGCCCGCCGCCCTGCTGTAGGGAAGCAACTCGGGGAGCACCCGGGGGCTCGGGTCCTCCTCGGTCATGAGTCTCGCTCGAGCTTGCGCTGGACGAGCTCACCGAGGGCGGCGGTGCTCCGGAAGCCGTCTCCCGTCAGGTCTTCGTCGGCGAAGACCACCCCAAAATGCTCCTCCACAAATGCGATCAGCTGCTCCAGAGAAAGGGAGTCGAGCGCCCCGTTCTCCAGCGGGTCCCCCACCACGCGCCCGCCATCCAACAGCTCGCGATCGATGAACCGCCTGATGTCGGAGACGGGCTTCACGTGCGCGCCCTGTCTCCCAACCGCTCCTGTGCCCACGCCGAGGTCCAGGCTCGAGTCGCCTCCTGGGCTCTGCGTGTTTGATGAAAGTGAAGTTTCACTCCGTCGACGACGGTGATGCGCATGCGAGTTGCGCCCTCACCGAGCCGGGACCCGATCGGCGTGAGGTCTCCTCTCGAAACGTCCTTTTCCCCAATGACCACCGCCACCTGAGTGCGCGTCAACACTCGCGCCAGTGCGTCGATCGCGTGCGGGTCGAAACGTATTCCGGGTCTCACCCCGATCAGGCGGCCGTGCCGCTGCAACGAACGCCGCACGGGTCCTGGGGTGGCCCGAAGGAATGGAACGATCAGCGCGACTCCATCCACGTCTTGCTCTCGATCTGCGATGTTGCAGGCCAGGCGCGCGCCCAAGCACGAGCCGATCACAAGGAGCGGCGAGGGGCCGGTGCGAATTCGAAACCACTGCAAGGTCTCGGCCAGGAAATCGCGATCCGACCGAGGATCCCCGCGAGCCATCATGCTGTCGCCCGCGCCCGGAAAGTCGACGCGAAGCACGGCCACCCCGAGACCCGCCAGATCACGAGCGATCAGCGTCCACAGGGAGTTGGGGCCGAAGCGGCGCCCGTCCCCCCCTTCGAGAAAAACCGCGGAAGCAAGGAGCGGCGCATCGGGCACGCTGACGTTGACTCCGATCGGACCTCGGCTCGTCCGAATGAGCGCAGGGTGGTCGGTCAACGTTTCCTCGTTTCCTGCTCGCTCAGCCAGGCCGACGCTCGCCCGACGAGCCCCTCGCTGTCTCGGGGACTCCATTCACCGTGGACGACGAGATCCTCGAACCCGCCGGGGATCCAAACCCCCGCCGGTCTTTCGAACCTCACGACGGCTCGCCTGTCTTCCATGCCGGCGAGCGCGGCGCCGATGTCCGCGCGGTTGCACGAGTCGATCAACGTCTGGGGCAGCACGTGGCCGAACACCAGCGACGAGGCGTTCGCGCCGACGAGGGCAGTTCGGCGAGCCGCGCGGGTGAGCTCCTCCAAGAACACCGGCGGGTCGAAGGCCGGTTGAATCGCCAGGACGAGATCCGCGCCGGCCGCCTCCGCGGCGAGCGCAGCCACGGCAGCGCCGAGGCGGACCCCTGCCAGTACCCATGTCCATGCCGGTGCCCGCGCCCTTGCCTCGGCCACGGCCTCGCTCGCGGCCGAGGCCAAGGTCTCCATCGAGACCTCTTCGGGATCGCCCTCACTGTCGCCATGTCCCGGTGGATGGAAGACGAGAGCGGCTCCGCCCAGTCCCGCGAGCCTCAGGCCGAGGGAGTGCCCCAGGTTCTGCTGGGACGCCACCTCGAACCCCCACGAGGGGCATATCACCGCCCCCAGGCCTGACCGAGGAGCCTCTGCCGCGTACATCGACCCGTAGAGGAGGCTCCCGGGCGAGCCGAAATAGAAGACGCTTCGCCGGATTCCATCGCCGGACCATTCAGCCGAATCGGACCAACTCGGCTGCGCGTGAGCGCTCGCCAAATCCAAAAGCCCCTCCTTGACTGATTAGCCTAGTTCGGATAGGGCCGCCAAGGGAAGAGTCGCTCCCCCTGAGCATCCGACCCTCGGGCTATCAACGCGGTGGGGACTCCGGCTGCTCGCGGCCGCCCTGACGGCCCGAGTTGGGAAGGGACAGACTTGCGCCAAGGAACGTGGAGGTGGCACGAACCTGCGTCTCTTGTGGGCGCGGAGGGTTTTGAACCCCCGACCTCTTGCGTGTGAAGCAAGCGCTCTCCCGCTGAGCTACGCGCCCGCAGTGTCCGTCACCTTAGCATTGGGACGCGCTCCGTCGCGATCACGCGGAAGAGCTCGGTGCGTCCTTCGCTTTGGTCGCGACCGACCAGACACGCATGGTCTTGTTCTCGGCGGTATCGCTCCCGGTCACGACCATCTTCAGCTCGGAGAGGCGGATGACGCGGCGTCCGCGTCCGGGCTCGGCGACGGGGTGCAGCCGCCCGGCGCGAATCCAGAGGAGGATCGTGTTGAAGGTCACCCCCGCGACACGCGCCGCTTCGTGGCGGGTCATCAGCGGTTCCTGCTCGGCCACCGAGTCACCCTTTCCACCCATTGAGCGCCGACAGGCTACCTCCGTCCTGATGGATCGGGCGAGAGTCATTTCTGTCACGCAACGGAAAAATCACCGATGCCCAATCGTCAGACGCGGCTCGACTTTTGGCCGATGCTTCTTGCACCGGAGGCTCCGGCGCGTTCAACTCATAGTGGACGCGTTCGTCCCCTCTGGTACGGGAGGTGCCCGGAATGATCGCTTTCCTGTTCGTGCTCTTCTTCGTCGTGTTCTTCGGATCGTTCCCCGCGACGTGGCTCCTCATGCTGTTCCTGGGCAACATCGGGGCCAACGTGAGCTTCTGGGGCGCCCTCCCCGGCGGCATTCTGATCACGTTCTTCATCGCGGGCGCCGGCGGCCTGTCGGGTTGGCGCAGGCGCGCCTGACGCGTTCACCCACTCGACACACGTTCGTCGGCGCGGTGCGCGCGGTTCAGCCTCCGCCGGCGTCCGGCGCGGCGGGCTCCGTCTCCGGCTCGCGCTCGGTGCCCGCGAGGCGGAAGATCGCGAGCTCGTAGAGCGCGACGATCACCGCGATCACGAAGAAGCTCCAGAACGAGAGGTTGACCAACAGCAGCAGGAGCACCGCCACCGCCGCGCCGGCCAGCATCAACGGATCGCGGTGCGCGCGGATCCACGCGACGGCCGAGGACCCGGCGAGCTTCGGCGAGGACGCGGTGTCGACGATCCCGCGACCGACCTCGGCGAACCACCGGCGCATCGCGACGGCCCAGCGATACGGGCCCGTCACGAGCGTGATCACCAACACGATCAGCGCGACGGCGAGCAGCCATCCCGTGAACACGAGGAGCGTGTGCGAGACCTGATCGGTCAGGGCGCGCACCGCGGCACGGTTCTCGGGCCGGGCCTTGTTCACGACGTCGTTCAGCGCCGCGAGCGCAACTCGTCGCTCGATGACGAGCACGAGTGCGAACCCCGTCATCAGCTCGACCAGGGTGCGCCTTCTGCGGACCGAAACCCAGAGCGTGATCGCGATGAGGATCGGAAGGAGGATCAGCAGGAGGATCACGATTCGATCGAACGCACGAACGCCCTTCTGCAGCGCCTCCAGGTCCTTCGCGTCGTAGACGGCGATCGCCCCGAAGTTGGTCGGCAGGTTCGTGCCGAGCGCCGCGTTCAGCCTCTGCACGGCCTCGGACGGCACCTCGTTCACCGTGATCGTGGGAATGGTGACGTTCGCCGGCAGCAGCCCGCTCGCGATCGTCTGGATCTGCTTCAGCGCGAGGTTCACGAGCGGCAACAGGTTGAGCAGCACCTTGCCTTTCGCGATGCTGATCGTTTGGCTGTTGCCGTTCAGGATCGCGAGGACCTGTGCGTGGACGAAGCGGTTCGCGGCCACCCAGAACTTCTGGAACGCCTGGCTCTTCACGACCTTCAGGACCTGGGTGTGGACGAAGTTCTTGATGGCACCGGTGAGCGGGGCCGCGAGGAAACTCGCCTTCGGGGGTAGCGCGCTCGCGATGTTCTGCTGGATCGGCAGCGCCTGGAACACCTCGTTCGTCAGCTCGCGCGCGAGCGCCTGCTGCACCGCGGGATCGCTCGCGAGCGGCCCGACGATCTCGACGTAGCGGTCGGTGTTCAGGAACTCCCGGTGCGCCCAAGCCGAGGGAACCGTCGCCGCGAAGACGAGGATCGTGACGAGCGCGAGGATCGGGGCCGAGACCCGCCGCATCCGCCGCCGCTTGGCGGGCCGGTTCTGCAGCTTCTCGACCTCGCCCTTGAGCTCGTCGCGCTCGCGCCGGAGCTCCTGGACGTCCTGTGTCTCGGCGCCGGTGCCCCCCGCCGCCTCATTCGAACCGGTGTCTGCCGGTGTGTCCTCGCTCATCGCTTCTCTCCCGTTCGCGTCGGCTACCGCATGATCGTAACGACGGCCCGTCCACCCACGAACGCCGCGACGTTCAGCGCCCCGTGGGCGATCATCGAGGCCACCACCGAGTTGGCGCGCAGGCGAAGCCAGGCGAACCCGAGCCCGGCCGCGGCCGTGACGCAGATCGCGCCCGCGACGGCGCCGGTCGTGCGAATCCAGTCACCCTCCACGTAGGTCCCCACCGGGTTCAGATGAAGGGTGTCGAGTGTCGGGAACACGTGCCAGAGGCCGAACAGCAGCGCGCTGATGGCCGTCGCCTCGATCGGCGTCCGCCGGCGGAGCAGCATGCCGAGGATCGCGCCGCGGAAGATCAGCTCCTCGCAGAAGGCGGTCCCCAGCGGGATCCGAACGAGCGTGTCGAACAGCGCGGTGCCGCGGCCGACCATCACGCGCTGGTCGGCGAAGTAGCGCCGCGTCTCCGGGACCACGATCCCGATCGCCACGACGGCGGCGATCGGGACTGCCGCCGTCAGGCCCACGCGCAGCCCGCGGCCCACGCGGTCGCTCCGGAGCCCGAGGTCCGTCCACGTGGCCCCCGTCCCTCGCGCGAGCGCGACGAACCCGGCCGCCGCGGTGAGGTTCGCGGGCACGTACCACGCCTCGGGGACGAGCCGGTTCACGACGTAGCTGTACGCGAGCGTCAGGGCGCACGCCGCCTCGATCCCCCCGCGCACGGGCCGGGCCGCCGGCGGACGGCGCCACAGCCGCCGGCGCCACAGATCGTCGCCGACCACGAGCTCCTGCCCGGAGCTCACGGCAGATCCCGGCGCGTCACTCTCAGCCGGCGCGACCGTTCCCGTCTCCCTCGGTCTTCCCCGCCCGCGACGGCGACGCCGGGTCCGCGGCGGCCTTCGACGCCTCGGCGGCGGCCTTCTCGGCTTCCTTGGCCGACTTCGCCTTCTCCTTGGCGGCGTCGAGGATCGCCTTGCGCTCCAGCTCGTTGGCACGCAGCGCCTTCTCGATCTCAGCGAGCTGAGCATCGGTCGCCGGCAGGGCGAACACCTCGCGGACGAACCGCGCGAGGTCCTTGCGGTAGTCGTGTCCCTTGGCCTCGAACTGCCCGGGGATGACGTTCGCCGCGTTCTTCATGTCGACGAGGGTCTGGACGAACGTGGTCGGCGTGCGCCACTGCTCCGCCTTGGGAACCGTCGCCGGCCGGGTCTCTGCCGGGCCGAGCCACTCCGGGGCCCGCACCAGGAGATCGAGCCCGAAGTGCGCGACGGCGTCGTTGTCGTGCGTGATCATCACGTAGCGCAGTTGCTTGCGCGACTCCGGACCGAGAGCCTCGAGCTGTCCGAAGTCGTTGAACCGGCCGATGAGGGCCCGGTCGACGTCGGGCCGGTCGCTCTTGAGCGTCTCCTCCTTCCACTTGCTCATGTAGGGAGAGCCGATCCAGATTGCCCGGTCCACGCCGGCGTTGATGAGCCCCTGCGTTCCGCGGTGCTCGAAGGCGTCCTGGCTCGTCCACGCGCCGAGGCTCTCGCCGAACAGCACGAGGCGGGGCCGCTTCTTCACCGGTCGCTCGCGGAGCTCGTTGCTGATGGCGTCGATGAGGGCGCGGTACTGCTGTCGGCCGTCGGCGACACGGTCGAGCGACAGCGGCGACGGCCGGAGCGAATACTGCATGGTCACCGAGGCCATGTTCCCCAGCGACATGAACTCCGCTGCCTCGACGGCGACGTAGTTCACGTATCCGGTTCCCGTCGGGGAGATCACCATGAGCAGCGGGCGGTCGAACGCGCCCGTTCGCTCGATCTCCTTCATCACCAGCTCGATGCGGTCGGCCTGGGTCGGGGCGCTCTCCAGACCCACGAAGATCCGGATGGGCTCGGCAACCGCGGGCTGGCCCATCACGTTCGCGATCATCTCGGTCGACAGCGCGGTCGAAACGTTGCGGCGCCCCTGGCGGCTGAGCGTGTCCCACGGGACGTGGCTCCCCGGCCCGCCGCTCACCAGCGACGAGGAGGGCGCCGCACTGAAAGCGTCCTCGAGCGTCTCGGCCCCCGCCTCGATCTTGCGGTCGGCGCGCCGGATGAGCTCATAGATCGCGACACCGACGAGCGACAGGGCCACCGCGTGACCGACCGGACGGAACACGCGCTCGGATCCCGCCGTGACACGCGCCAGGACCCGGCTGACGCCGGTCGCCAGCACTCGCTCGCCCGCCGCCGCGACGTTCAACGCCACGCCCACTCCAACGCCCATGCCGAGCGACTTCGCGGCGGAGGTCTGCGGGTCCTCCTCGCCGAAGAGGCCCTCGTCGGCCGTTTCCCACCGACGGCGCCGGAACTCGTTCGCCGCGGCCAGCGCCATGCCGACGGGAAGCCCGACCGGGATCGACCTGTCCTCGCCCTCGCTCGGAACGAGCTCCTGGGCGAGGGCGACGAGCGCTCCGGCGAGCCCAGTGGCGGTCAGCCACCAGGAGGCGGCTCGCAACCCACCGCGCGGCAGGCGCTCGCCCGGGACCTGCCGGTATCGCAGCTGGCCGACCAGCCCGAGCGCGATCGCCGCGAGATCCACCGCGAAGCTGGCGCGGCGCCAGGTCTTCAGGTCCACCTCGTCGGGCGAGGCCGCCCCGGAGGCCCGGAGCGCGACCGCCTCGACCGTGTCCTGGATCAGCGCGGGAACCCCGTAGTTGAGCGCTCCGGCGATCCCGGTGATCAGCGCCTGGTCCACCGTGCTCTTGGGCATCAGTGTGCGTTGGAACGTGAGGGGCATCATGGTCGCGGCGACCGCCGTTCCGGCCTGCTGCGTCCGCCCTCCGAGTCCCGCGCCCGGCGAACTGCGCTTCATGTCCCCTCCTCGCGTCAGGTCGTCGACCGGACGATGATCGAGCCACCATGATCGTCCGGCCATCACCCTATCTGAGTGAAATCCTCGCGGAAGTCCCACCCGACGCCCTCCCGAGGGCCGCACGAGGCATGGCCGAACCGACGGCATCGGCGCTACGCTCCTCCCCAGGGGCAGCCGGAGGGAAGGAGACCAACGTGGCCGACGACAAGACGACGACGAAGACGGGCAGCGGGGCACGGGCGCGGTCGGACGGCGACGGGAGAGGGAAGACCACACGGGCGCGCCGGTATGCGCACGCCACCGTGGTCGCCCACCTGACGCCCGAAGAGCGCGTGGCGCGGGGCAAGATCGCGCGGACCGAGGTGCCGCGGTCGAGCCACGGGTTCTTCGAGGCGGTCAAGGACCGCCCCGACCCGGTGGCGTTGCTGGAGGAGCAGGCGCAGACGCGCGTGCCCGAACTCGTCCCCATCCGGTATGGGCGGATGCTCGTGTCTCCGTTCACGTTCTATCGCGGTGCTGCGCTCATCATGGCGAGCGACCTGGCGACGACGCCGACGTCCGGGCTGCACGTCCAGGCCTGCGGCGACGCGCACCTGTCGAACTTCGGCGTGTACGGATCGCCCGAGCGACGCCTTATGTTCGACGTCAACGACTTCGACGAGACGCTTCCCGGCCCGTGGGAGTGGGACGTCAAGCGGCTGGCGGCGAGCCTCGAGATCGCCGGCCGCAACAACGAGTACTCCGACGCCGAGCGTCGCAAGGTCGTCATGGCGGGGGTCCGCGAGTACCGCACGGCCATGATCAGGTTCGCCGGCATGCCGAACCTCGAGGTCTGGTACGCGCACCTGGACATCGAGCAGCAGCTCGGGCAGGTCCAGGGGCAAATCGACCCGAAGCGGGCGAAGGCCGTCGAGCGCACCCTCGCGAAGGCGCGGACGCGCGACAGCATGCAGGCCTTCGAGAAGCTCACCACCATGGTCGACGGCGAGCCGCGGATCATCAGCGAGCCGCCCCTGATCGTCCCCATGGAGGAGTTGCTCCCTGAATCCATCAGCCGCGAGAAGGCGATGAAGGAGCTGACGGGCCTCCTGCGCACGTATCGCAAGACGCTCGCGAGCGACCGCCGCCACCTGATGGAGCAGTTCCGGTTCATCCAGCTCGCCCGCAAGGTCGTCGGCGTCGGAAGCGTCGGCACGCGCGCGTGGATCGCGCTGCTGCTGGGCCGGGACGGCGGCGATCCGCTCTTCCTGCAGATCAAGGAGGCGGAGGACTCGGTGCTGGAGCGGTTCGTCGGTCGCAGCGAGTACACCAACCACGGCCAGCGCGTCGTGGCCGGGCAGCGCCTCATGCAGGCGACGAGCGACATCTTCCTCGGGTGGGAGCACGTCCACTCGATCCTTGACGGCAAGGACCGAGACTTCTACATCCGGCAGCTGCGCGACTGGAAGGGATCGGCCGACGTCGAGACGATGCTGCCCGACGGGATGGCCGTCTACGCGCGCCTGTGCGGATGGACGCTCGCGCGGTCCCACGCCCGGTCGGGCGATCGCATCGCGGTCGCCTCGTACCTGGGCAAGGGCGACGTGTTCGACCGCGCGATCGCGGACTTCTCGGCCGCGTACGCCGATCAGAACCAGCGCGACTACGAGGCGCTGCAGGCCGCCGTCACGTCGAAGCGGATCGTCGCCGAGACCGGCCTCTAGCTCGACCGCCGGCGCGTGCCGGTGGGCCGGACCAGGGGGTTCACGGGCTCAGGCGTACGAGTCCTGGTAGATGTCGCCGGCGATCCCCGGCGCGCCCATCAGCTTCACGTTGCCGCCGACCGCGGACCTGAACGTCAACGTGTGTCCGGCGTCGCTCGCGACCGTCGCCGCCCAGTCGTCATCGGTCTCGGTCTTCTTCTTGTCGGAAGCGTCGAGGCACTTGTTGGTCGTCGTCGTCGGCGACGCGCTGGACGTTCCCGTCGCCGAGCCGGCGCTGACCTTGTCCTTCGGCGTGGTCGAGACGGTGATCTTCGCGCCCGGACTCAGCACCGTCAGGACGGGCGCGGGCGACGGCGCCTCGATGACGTCGATCCGCACCGCGCCGCTCGGCGAGCTGAGGTCGACCGCACGCGCCATGCCCACGAACGGCGCTCCTCCGGGGGACGTGCCGGATGCTCCCTGGACGATCGTCATGTTGCTCGAGGTGTCCGAGACCACCGCGTCCCACGAGACCGAGGCCTCGCAGTCCGGCGTGGTCGTGGGCGAGGTCCCCTGGTCGCACTGGTTGTCGTACTCGGCGCTCGCTTCTTCGAAGACGAACGACGACGATCCGAGCGAGCCCCACTTCTTGGAGCGGGTGTTGAACATGAACTTCCCCGTGACGGTGCCCTGGTAGAACGTGGTGGTTCCGCTGACCGCGCACGGCTCGGGCCCGCTGAACGTGGGAACGAACGAGAGCGAAGCGGTCCCGAACGGATTGAGCTGCTTTCCGGAGGCGATCGTGATCGCGCCGGTGGTCTTGTCGAACGTCATGGAGGCGCGGGTCAGCGTGAACTCCCACTCGTGTGCCTCGATGTCGACGCTGGACTGTTTCGTGAGATAGACGTCCAGCGACGCGGGCTGGGTCGACCCCGACGACTGGTCCTCCTCGGCGACGATGCTCGCGTTCACCGTGACGCCGGTCGAGGTCGTCACGGTCTCCGCGCCGTTGAGCGACAGCTCGTTGGAGACCGTGTCATCGGAAGGGCGGCCTGCGAGCCGGATGGGCAGCAGGCCGGCGATCGGCGAGCGCGCGAACGCCCGCCCCGGGAGCTGGATCCGCGGTCCACGTGCGACGGCGTGGGGGCGCCCGGCCGCACCCGCCGGGAGGGTGAATCCGAGGAGCATTCCCGCGAGGGCCCCCGACAGCAGGACGCCGCGCGCGATCGTGCCGGCCGTACGAGTGCGCATCTGGGCCTCCTTCGCACCGCCGCCGGCGCAGAGCTCCTCGAGGCGCCGACGCATTAGTGAACGAAATGGACGGCGGAGCGTAGCCCCTGAGCTGCGGAAGAGTCAATACCCCGCGCCGGGTGCACGTCACGCGCTGCGACCGCCGGCCGAGCCGCCTTCAAGCGCCGGTCGCGCCGCCTGCGCTCGCAGGGAGGTGCGTATCCTCGGAACCGAGATGTCCCTTGATGCCAGTGTGGACGCGCTGTCGCGCGGACGGGCATTCGTCGACCTGTCCGACTGGAAGAAGCTCGCCGTCCGCGGCGGCGACGCCCGGACTTGGTTGAACGACCTCGTGTCGGCCGACCTCCGCGGTCTGCGGCCCGGTCACGGGTGCCGCTCGCTGCTCCTGTCTCCCACCGGCGGGGTGCGGGCCGAGTTCGGCGTCGCGATTCGGGACGACGCGATTCTCCTGCTGCAGGATCCGTTGCAGCCACGCTCGGTCGGAGACCTCCTCGCGCCGTACGTCCTGTCCTCCGACGTGCGTCTCGCCGACGAGACCGACGAGCTTGCCCTGGTCGCGTTCCCGCGCGACCCGGGCGACCTCCACGTCGGAGCACCGACGGTCGACCGCGTGTCGCCGTCGTGCGCGGGGGACACCGGCGGCGTCGACCTGCTCGCCCCGGCCGAGGTCCGGGGCGCACTCGTCGCTGAACTGGCGGCGGCGCACGAGTCGGCGGGCCCCGACGCGCTCGAGGCGTGGCGCGTCGCGGCAGGCGTTCCTCGCGTTGCGGTCGACGCGTCGGCCGCGGACCTTCCCGACGAGATTGGACTCGCGGGCGCCGTCTCGGGCGACAAGGGGTGCTACCTGGGGCAGGAGGCGGTGGCGAAGGCCCGCAATCTCGGACACCCCCGGCGCGTCCTGCTCCACCTCGCGGCCGAGGCTCCGGTCGAAGCCGGCGACGAGGTGCTCGCCGACGGCGCCGCCGTTGGGGTGGTGACCAGCGCGGCGCGCGTGAACGGAGCGTGGATCGCCCTGGTCCGTGTGCAATGGGACGCCCGCGAACTCCCGCTTCACGCGGCGTCCGGGGCGGGGATGCGTCGGGTGCCGGGGCGCGGCGAGCGCCCGGGCGTCACTTCCCCACTTTGAAGAACATGAACCAGATCGAGTACGCCGCGAACGCCACGAACGCGAGGACGAGGAGACCCACGATCCATCCCCCTCGCCCAGCCGCGAGCATCGCCGTGAGCATCGTTCGTCGTCTCCTTTCCGACGGGCCACCGCGTGCCGCCCGGTCGGCCCGCCGCAGCCTACACCGGGCCGGTGGCCGCCGTCGATCCGGGGACGCCGACGCGCCTCGGGTAGTGTGTGCCGCAGTGTGAGCGCGGTCGACCTGCTCGTGATCGGAGACTGCAACCCCGACCTCATCCTCGTGGGGTGCGCGCCACCCGCGTTCGGCCAGGCCGAGCAGCTCGTCGACGACGCCGTGCTGACGATCGGCGGCTCCGCGTCGATCGTCGCGTGCGGCGCAGCGCGGCTCGGGCTCAGAACGGCGCTTGCGGGTTCGGTGGGCGACGATGTCTTCGGGCACTTCATGCTGGACGCACTCGCCGAACGCGACATCGACGTTTCCACGTGCCGCGTTCATCCCGGTCGGCGCACCGGCGTGACCGTCGTGCTCGATCGAGGGGACGACCGCGCGCAGCTCACCGCCCCCGGCGCGATCCACGATCTCTCGGCGGATGACGTCGACCTGGGTGTCGCGAGCGAGGTGCGCCACGTCCACGTGAGCTCGTATTTCCTGCAGCCGCGCCTGCAGCCGGGGCTCCCCGGGCTGTTGGAACGTGCACGAGCCGTGGGCGCGACGACGTCGCTCGATACGAACTGGGATCCCGACGAGCGATGGAGCGCGGGGCTCCGCGAGGCCCTGCGCCACCTGGACGTCTTTCTTCCCAACCGCGAAGAGGCCGCACAGGTGAGCGGCGAGCGAGATCCCGTCGCGGCCGCGCGCGCGATCGCCGCGCAGGGACCCAAGACGGTGGTCGTGAAGCTCGGCGCCGAGGGCGCGGTCGCGGTGCGTGGCGACGAGGTGGTCCGCTCGCCCTCTCCCGAGGTGGACGCCGTCGACGCGACCGGCGCGGGCGACAGCTTCGCCGCGGGATTCATCGCGGGGATCGTCGAGGATCGTCCGCTCGAGGAGACGATGGCGCTCGCATGCGCGTGCGGAGCGCTGTCCACCCGGGGCGTCGGCGGGACAAGCGCACAGCCGGACCGCGAGGAGGCGCTGCGCGCAGCGGCCGCGCTGGCAGCCGAGCGGGCATGATCGTCTGTGTCGCGGCCAACCCCTCGATCGACAAGCTCTTCGAGACCTCCCGTGTCCGCAGGGGGAGCATCCATCGTCCCGAGAAGTTCGTCGCCGTGCCCGGCGGAAAGGGGCTGAACGTCGCCCGGGCCGCGGCCGCGCTCGGCGCCCGCGTGATCGCGGTGCCGCTCCTCGCGGGACACGCGGGACGATGGATCGAGGAGGCGCTGCAGGCCGAGGGCGTCGTGTCGGAGGCGGCGTGGGCCGTCACCGGAGAGACGCGATCCTCGCTCTCGGTCGCCGACCGGGAGACGGGCGGGCTCACCGAGTTCTACGAGGACGGAACGCCCGTCACGGCCGCGGACTGGAAGTCGCTCGAGGAGGCACTTCGCCGGACGATCGAGCCGGGCGGCTGGGTGACGCTCTCGGGCAGCACGCCGCCGGGTGCTCCCGACGACGCCTACCCGCGGATGATCGCCGTGGCCCGGGATGCCGGCGCCTCGGTCGCCGTCGACGCGAGGGGTGCCGCCCTGCTCCGGGCCCTCGAGGCGTCCCCCGATCTGGTGAAGGTGAACGAGACCGAGGCGGCGGACGTCCTCGGGGCCCCGGTCGAGGTGCCCGGTGCGCTCGAGGCGGCGCAGAAGCTGGCGGAACGATCCGGCGCGGCGGCCGTCGCGATCACATTGGGGCGCAATGGATCCGTCCTCATCGCCGACGGCGCCCGGCTCCGAGGCGCCGTCGGCGCCATTGGGCCGTACCCCGTCGGCAGCGGCGACGCGTTCCTCGCAGGCCTCGTGTCCGGCCGCGACCGAGGGTCGGATTGGCCGGATGCCCTTCGGCTCGCCGTCGGCGCTGCCGCGGCGAACGCCGAGACGCCCGGCGCCGGCCGTCTGCGCCCGGAGCGCGCCGCCGAGCTCGCGGCAGCCACCTCGATCTCGGCCTGATCCCGCGAGCGCTACTCGGGAAGGATGACCGAGCGCGTCAGATGCCGGGGGCGGTCCGGGTCGAGGCCCCGGGACGTGGCCAACGCGATCGCCGCGCGCTGCGCGACGACGAGCTCCGCCATGGGGTCGAGGTCCGAGGAGACGACGGTGGCGCCGGTCGTCACCACGTCGCCCAGCACGTCCTCCCCCACGCCACCGAGCGACCAGACGAGGCTCTCCCGGCCGGCGACGCTGATCGGCCCGTGGCGGTATTCCATGGCGGGATAGGACTCGGTCCACGCTTGGGCGGCCTCGCGGAACTTGAGCGCCGCCTCGTTCGCGAGCCCGACGGTCCAACCGTGCCCCAGGAACACAAAGTGTCGAAAGGACGGAAGGTCCTGTGGAAGGGGGCGGCGCAGCGCCTCCACGCAGTCGTCGGCGACCTCGTCGAGGTCCTCGCCGAGCGAGGCGCGAAGCAGCGCGAGCGCGGTCGTCGCGAACCGCGTCTGCACCACCGAACGCTCGTCGGCGAAGTCGAGCAGGATCACCTCGGTCGCCTCCTTCGCGACCGGCGAGTCGGCGACGGCCGTGATCGCCGTCGTCCGCGTCCCCTCGGGGAGGGAGCGCAGGAGCCGCGCCACCTCCGTGGTCGTGCCCGAGCGCGATACGGCGACCACGCCGTCGTATGCGCGCGTCGTCGGTGCCTCCGAGGCCGCGAACGCGTCGGTGACACCGACCCCCGCCGCCTCCCGCAGACAGGCCCATGCCTGCGCGACGAACCACGAGGTGCCGCATCCCACTACCGCCGCGAGCGCTCCTCGGGGGGGCAATGCGGGGCGGCTCGTCGCGGCGACGCCGGCTGCCCGGCGCCACATCTCCGGCTGCGTCGGGATCTCCCGCTCGACCGCTGACGTCATCTCCTCCCCCGATCGTTCGGTCGCGCCCGCGCTTCCGCGGCCGTTCGGTACACGTCGACGAACCGACCGTACCGGTCGGCGATCCGCTGCGCGGCGACGGTCCGATCCAGCGAGCCCCTCCGGTACCGGTCCACCGAATCCCACCAGATCGTCCTTCCGATCGCGAAGCCGAGGTACCCGGGAACGCCCGCCCCCGCACGCAGCCATCGATCCACCGCCGCCTCGTCGGCCCCGCGACCGAGCACGACGCACGCGACACGGTCGCGCCCGCCCGCGCGCGCGGCCGCGCTCATCCTGCGACAGTCGTCCGGATCGTCGAGCCCCTCGATCTTCCACACGTCGGGCTCGACGCCGCTCCGCTGGAGCTCGGCCATCGCCGTGAGCATCAGCCGCGGCCGCTGCTCACGGTCGACGCGGTCCCGGTCGCCCCCCGCGCGCTCCAGCTGCTCGGGTGTCGGCGGCACCAGCAGCTCGAAGAGGAACCGCCGACCGCGCTCCCGCAACCATCCCGACAGGCGCGCGAGCCGTTGCGCCTGTCGGGCGTTCATCTCGCGGTCGCCCTCGGGGTTGTAGCGGACGAGCACCTTGCAGAACGTCGGATCGAAGGCCTCCAGGTGTTCCGCGAAGGCCTCGCCGTACTCGAAGGCGAACTCCTCAGACCCGCTTCGCTCGACCGGCATGGCGAGGACGAAACCCTCGGCGGCGGCCGTCCGCGCCATGTCCGCTCCGAACTCCTCGTCGATCAGCACGCCGGCCGCCTCCCGCGGAACCGGCCCCGCCGACGCGGCGAGCCGGAAGCCGTCGAAGATGACGCTCTTCGCGTCGGATATCGCCGCGCGTTCCTCGGTCGTCGGCGTCCCGCGGATCCCGAAGAGCGTGCGCTCGAACGATTCCCGGTGGTCGAAGGCGAGCACGAACAGCGGCCGGTCGTACCCGAGGGGCGTCTGCATCGAGGGCATCATGACACGAGGCCGAGCAGCACCAGCCCCACGACGATCAGCGCGACACCGATCGCCTGGCGGGGACCAAGGCGCTCACCGAAGAGCAGCATTCCTGCCACGACCGGGATCACGGGGTAGACGCTCGACACGGCGGCCGTGACCGCCAGTTGCCCGACCTGGCCCCCGCGCGCGAACGCGCAGATCCCCACGACGTCGGTCGCGCCGGCGGTCAGCGCCCACCAGAAGCCTGCCCCGGCGCCGCGCCACGTCGACGGCCGGCGCCCCAGGAAGGGCAGCACCGCGAGCAGGACGACCATGGACGCGAGGCGGGCGACGACCGTGGCGGTGAGCCATCCGGCGCGTCCCGAGAAGTCGCCGAGCAGGAAACCGCCGACGCCGTAGGCGAGCGCCGACGCGAGGGCGAACGAGATGCCGGCGCTCGAGTACCTCGTCGTGCCCTGGGGCACGACCGCGATGCCCACCAGCGGCTCGTCCGCCGCAATCGCGGGGACCCTCCCGCCCGACGAACGGGAGGCCGCCATCGTGACGCCGCCGACGGCGAGCGCGACGCCCCAGGCGCCCGTCGTTCCCAGACTCTCGCCGAGGAACAGCACGGCGAGCACCGCCGTCACGCCTCCGTAGGTCGCCCCGATCGCGCTCACGAGCCCGACCGGACCTTCCTCGAGCGCGCGATAGAAGGTGAGATAGCCGAGCAAGCCGATGACGCCGCACGCCACGAGCCCGACGGCCACGCTCCCGTGCACGGCGGAGAAGGACGGACGCAGCACCGCCGTCAGCGTCAGCAGCAGGACGAGGCCGAGCACCTGGCCGATCAGCACGGTCAGGAACGCGCCGGATCGCCGCGCCGCATAGGTCGCGAACACCGCGGACGTTCCCCACGCGATCGCCGCCGTCAGCCCGTAGATCACGCGACCGGAGTCTATCGGGGTCGCGCCGCGCGACCGCTCCCCCGTGACCCCTACGGCGAAGCGAGCGCTTCCTCGAGCCGGTCGAGGAACGGGACCTGCGCCGCTTTGAGCTTCTCGCGAGCCCGCCTCACCTCGAACCACTCGACGCGGTCGATCTCGGGGAAGGTCGCGATGCGGCCCGAGCGGGGCGGCCATTCCATCTCGTATGTGTTGCTCGCCGCGGTCGAGGCGTCGAGATCTCCCTCGGCCGCCCATCCGTGGACGACCTTTCCGGACTTCTGGCGGATCGTCCCGAGCTCGATGAGCGTCACCGCGGGGACCGGATGCCCGGTCTCTTCCTCGAACTCGCGCCGCGCGACCGCGATCAGCTCCTCGTCTTCCTCTGCCTCACCCTTGGGGATGGTCCAGTGCCCGAGGTCCTTGTTGACCCAGTAGGGCCCGCCCATGTGCGCCAGGAGGACCTCCACGCGCCCGTCGCGCCGACGCCACAGGAGGACCCCTGCGCTGATTCGTCCTGACTTATCCGTTGTCATCCATCTATGTCGCAACTGAGCTTCCTGACGCCCGCCGATTTCCAGCTTTGGTCCGACTGGCCCTTGACGGGGGAAATACCGGGAAAGGAGACTACCCCGTGGAGGGGCCGCGTCGCGTCGGGGCAACGCCCGGGACGAGAGGAAGGAATCACTGTGACCAAGCGGGGATGGACGCTGCTGCTCGCCGGCGCGATGGTGGCCTCGATCGCGATGGCCGTGGGGGCACCCTCGGCGACCGCCGACGTGTCGTACCGGGACATCTCTTCGGACGGACCGCTCACGGACGTCATCGTGGGCAACGAACTGAGCTGCCAGGTCGCACATCAAGCGGACGGCGACTACGAGCTGTACCCCCCCGACGTGGCACCCGGGGACTGCGGCACCTTCCTCGCGATCGGCCCGGCCGGCCACTCCACGCTGTATTCGCCCGACTTCCTGGACCACGAAGACACCGCCATCGAGATGACGTCCACGCCGTTCACTCCGGAAACACAGTCCGAAGTGACCGGCACCGGCACCGTCGCCGATCCCTATCAAGTCGTGACGACCGTCGCCGCGGGAAGCACAGGCCTGACCCTCACCGAGACGGACTCCTACGTCACCGGAACCGAGGCGTACCAGACTGACGTGACGATCACCAACGCATCCGATTCGACCCAGACCGGGATCCTGTACCGCGCCGGCGACTGCTTCTTGCAGGGGTCCAACAGCGGCACCGGTGTCGTGGACACGGAGTCGTCGTCCGTCGGGTGCCAGGCGGCGAGCGGCCGCATCGAGACCTGGGTCCCCGTGACGTCCGGCGCCGACTATTACGAGTCCGACTACGCGAGCGTGTGGAGCCAGATCGATGACCAGGAGCCATTCCCCAACACGTGCGATTGCGACATCTCGGAGGACAACGGGGCAGGCCTAAGCTGGAACACCTCGATCCCCGCAGACTCCTCCGTGACGTACTCGCAGATCACCGCGTTCTCGCCCGAGGGGAGCCTTCCGCTTTCGATGACGAAGACCGCCGACAGCGACAGCGTCTCGGCCGGCGAGACGGACGGCTATACCATCACAATCGAGAACCCGAATGACGGATCGGCGGCGCTCTCCTCGATCGTCGACGACCTGCCGGCCGGCTTCTCATACGTGGACGGCTCCACGACGGGGCTCACCTCGTCGGACCCGGACGTCGAGGGACAGACACTCACGTGGAGTGGATCGTTCGTCGTGCCGGGTACCGGAACTGCCAGCCTGCACTTCGACGTCTCGGCCTCATCGACGCCCGGCGACTACTTCAACAGCGCCTCGGGATCGGCGAGCGGGGTCGCCGTCGCGCCGACGGGACCGACGGCCGAGGTGACCGTGACCGGCGGCGAGGGCGAGGGCGCCGACGTCGGCGTTTCCACGTCGGCCCAACCCGCGACCGTCTCGCCCGGCGCGACGGTTCTGTTCCACTCCGATGTCGTGAACAACGGGCCCGAGAACGCGACGGATGTTCAGTTCGGCGACGATATTTCTTCGAACGGGTCGATCGTTTCCGTCACCCCCAGTCGGGGCTCGTGCTCGGTCGACGGCGACTTCGTCTCCTGCGAGATCGGGGGACTCTCCAGTGGCGCCGGCGCCACCGTGGACGTGCAAGTCCAGACGCCGGGTGAGCCCGGATCGGTGTCGAGCGACGCAACGGTGTCCGCCTTCCAGTCAGATCCGAACCCGGACAACAACGAGGCGTCGGCGTCGACGGAGCCGTGCAGCGATTGCTCGGGCGGGTATGTGTCCCGCGGGGGCCGAGTGACCGGGCCCCCGATCGGCGGGGACGTCACACAGTCGGCGTCCTTCCAGGCGCCCTCGTCGGTGACGGGACAGATCACGTCGCAGAACTTGGCCGACTCGCCCTGCGCCGAGCCGCCCGGTTTCGAGTCCTACGGTGACGTCTTCTTGGTTGAGGCACCGGCCATCACGGGCAACAAGGTGTACGTGGAGCGCTTCAAGTTGATCACAAGCGCGGACTCGTCGGTGGGGGTTCCACCGCACGAACCGCTCAGCGACGTCACGCTCCTTCGCGGGTGCATCGAGATCCCACAGTGCCTGAGCGGGAAGCGAATGCGCGACTCCATCCCTTCCGGCTTCGAGGGGTGCGTACGCAGGGTGCACCGGAACAACCAGACGAAGATCGTGACGATCGTCGAGTTCGACACGGGCAACGACCCGCCGATCCGCGGGGGAGGTTGACGGGCCGGACAGGCACCGCGAGGAGCCGGCAGGAACCGGCTTCGCTACCTCTGGCCGCCTGCGCGCCGGTCGAGGGCGCCCGCGACGACCAGCCCGGTCGCTCCGCCGACGAGGGATCCGGCCACAGCGTCGCCCGGATAGTGCACGCCGGTGTGCACGCGTGAGTACGCGACCGCCGCCGCGAGCAATCGGAGGGGGAAGGCGAGCCACGGCAGGTCCCGGCCGACCGCGGTCGCAAAGGCGAACCCGGACGCCGAGTGACCCGACGGGAACGACGTCGACTCCGGCATCGCGACGTGCCGCTCGTCGAGGACGCGAGCCGCCGAGCGGTCGGGACGTCGGCGCGAGGCGATCGACTTGAGGCCCACGTTCACGAGGGCCGACGACACACCGATCGAAATCAGCCCCGCTGCGGCAGCCCTCCTCCCCCGGCGACCGCCGAGCAGCGCGACCGCAGCGGCGATCGCGACCCAGATGGCGGAACGGTTGGCAGCGTTCGAGAGACGTCGGAGCGGCTCGTCGAGCGCGGGCGTCTCGGTCGACGCGACGGCCTCGTAGACGGCGTGATCGAGGCGCGACAGATCCGTGAGGATGCGTCCCGCCTTCTGCCGGATGGGAGCCACCGACCCCGACACGAGCTCCGAGATCAGGTCCTCGATCGGCGGGAGCGCGGCGCGCTCTGTGGCGGGTGGCATGGTCGAGTATCGTACGCGGCGGTGCCGTTCCGGGAACGGCACGGGGGTCGGACATGAGGAACGCAACCCGCGGGACCGGGGCGGCGCCTTCGGCGAGCCGTCGGCTCTCGGCCATGCTTGCACTCCTGCTCCTCGTGGCCGCCGCCATCACGGCGGTTCTCGCGGTCACGCGGGCGGGCGCAATGGTGGTCCTCGGGTTGCCCCTGTCCGTGGCGGCGCTCGTGATCGGGTTCTGGTACACCGTCTCCCGCCGGGGCACAGCTCGAGTCGTCGGCAGCATCGTGGCGGCGGTGGCGCTGGTCGTCTTCATCGTGTTGACGTTCACGGCGCCCCACAAGGGGATCCCCGTCGCGGTCACGCTTGCGCTGGTCTTGCTGTCGGGCCTCTGCGCCCGGCACGCGGTGCGGCGCGACCCACGAACGCTCGCGACGACGCTCGCCGTCGATCGCACGGCCGCGCCCCGCCCCTCGCATCCCGTGCTGCTCATGAACCTGAAGTCCGGCGGTGGGAAGGTCGAGAAGTTCGCCCTCGTGGACGAATGTCGCCGTCGAGGCATCGAGCCCGTCGTCCTCGAGCGGGGTGACGACCTGCTCGCGCTCGCCGAGGCTGCCATCGCTCGCGGCGCCGACGTCATAGGGATGGCCGGTGGTGACGGCTCGCAGGCGCTCGTCGCGACCATCGCGTCGCGACGCGCCGTCCCCCACGTGTGCATCCCGGCCGGCACGCGCAACCACTTCGCCCTCGACCTCGGGCTCGACCGCGAAGACGTCGTCGGAGCCTTGGACGCCTTCGTGGACGGGTACGAGCGAACCATCGACCTCGCGACGGTGAACGGGCACGTCTTCGTGAACAACACATCCCTCGGCCTGTACGCGAAGATCGTTCAGTCGGACGAGTACCGCGATGCGAAGATGCAGACCGCGGCCAACATGCTCCCCGACATGCTCGGCCCCGACGCAGCGCCGTTCGATCTTCGATTCACCGGGCCGGACGGCCGCGACTACCCGTCCGCGCATCTGATACTGGTGTCCAACAACCCTTATCAGTTGGACCATCTCGGCGGGAGGGGGACGAGAGAGCGGCTCGACACCGGGACGCTCGGCATCGTCACCTCCCGGATCGCCGACGCCAAGGCCGCGGTGGCGTTCGTCGCCGCCGAGGCCGCCGGAAGGATCCGAACCTTTCCGGGTTGGATGGAGTGGTCGGCGCCCCGGTTCGAGGTGGGATCCTCCTCTCCGATCGAGATCGGCGTCGACGGGGAGTCGATGAAGCTCGATCCCCCGCTCGTCTTCGAGTCGATGCCCGGCGCGCTCCGCGTGCGCATTCCGATGCACGCGGCCGGCTTCGCGCCGGCGGCGGCCTCGGTCGCGATCGACCGGAATACCCTCACAACACTGCTTCGGACCGCGGCCGGCCGCGCGTAGATGGCGTCGACGTCGTTCGCCCCGGGCGTCGAAGTCCTGCGTTCCTACGAGAGGAAGTGGCTGACCAAGGACGTCGTCGCCGGGCTGGTCCTGACCGCGCTCCTGGTTCCTCAGGGAATGGCGTACGCCGAGCTCGCCGGTCTTCCCTCCGTCACGGGGCTGTACACGTCCGTGATGTGTCTGATCGCCTACGCGATCTTCGGCCCCTCCCGCGTGCTCGTCCTCGGCCCGGACTCGTCGCTCGGTCCGATGATCGCCGCCACGATCCTTCCCCTGGTCGGGGCCAATGGAAGCCCCGAGCGGGCCATCGCCCTCGCGTCGATGCTCGCGCTCATCGTCGGTCTGCTCACGATCCTCGCGGGCGTCGCGAGGCTCGGCTTCGTCGCCGACCTGCTGTCGCGGCCCACGAGGATCGGCTACCTGAACGGCCTGGCGCTCACCATCGTGGTGGGGCAGCTTCCCAAGCTGTTCGGCTTTTCCATCGACGCCCACGGCTTGATCCGCGAGGCGGCGAAGTTCGTCCAGGGAGTGGCCCACGGCGAGACCGTGGTGGCCGCTCTGGTGGTCGGGTTGTTCAGCCTCGCGCTCATCCTCGCCTGTCAACGGTGGCTGCCGCGCGTACCGGGCGTCCTCCTGGCGGTCGTCGTCGCGATCCTGGCCGTCGTGACGCTCGACCTGGGCGCGCACGGCGTCAAGCTCGTGGGCACCCTGCCGAAGGGGTTCCCGACGCCCACGTTCCCGAAGGTGCCGTTCGGCGACCTCAGCCGGCTGCTGGCCGGCGCCGTCGGCATCGCCATCGTTTCGTTGGCGGACACGATCTCGACCTCCTCGGCCTTCGCGGCGCGAAAGGGAAGGGACGTCCAGGCCAACAAGGAGATGATCGCCATCGGATCGGCGAACATGGCATCGGGGCTCTTTCAGGGGTTCGCAGTCAGCACCAGCGGCTCCCGGACGGCGGTCGCGGACCAGTCGGGCGCGCAGACGCAGCTCACCGGGCTCGTCGGGGCCGCGATGATCACGCTCATGTTGCTGTTCGTGCCCGGGCTGCTACGCAACCTCCCGCAGCCGACGCTCGCCGCGATCGTGATCGCCGCCTCCTTCTCGCTGACCGACATCCCGGGGACGCTCCGGTTGCGGCGGCAGCGGCCGACCGAGTTCTGGCTGTCCATGGCCGCCTTCCTCGGTGTCGCCCTCCTCGGCGTGCTGGCGGGGATCGGGATTGCCGTCGGACTCTCGATCCTGAACGTGTTCCGGCACGCCTGGTGGCCCTACAACGCCGAGCTCGGCCGAGTCGAAGGGCTTCCCGGCTACCACGACCTGCAGATGCATCCGGAGGCCGAGCGCATTCCCGGACTCGTCATCTACCGCTTCGACGGGCCGCTTTTCTTCGCGAACGCACGGTCGTTCCGCGACGAGGTCCGACGGCTGGCCGCCACCGATCCCCCACCGGCGTGGATTGTCATCGCGGCCGAGCCCATCACCGACGTCGACGTCACGGCCGCGGACATGCTCCGGGAGCTGGACCGAGCGCTCGACGCCGCGGGGACGACGCTCTACTTCGCCGAGATGAAGGATCCCGTCCGGCAGAAGGTCGAGGCGTACGAGCTGACGGACGCCATCCCGCCCGATCACTTCTTCCCGACCCTCGGAGCAGCGGTGCACGCGTATCGGCGCGAGCATCGCGGCTCGCGTCACGAGCGTGCGGACCCTTCCGAGGAGTGAGCTGCCCGTGGTCGTTCATTGGCGATGAGGCCAGCCGCCCAGCCGGAGCGCCGGACGATCGACGTCGGCGGCGAACAGCGGGGCTACCTCCTGTGCCGACCGGCGGCGGAACCGACGGGCATCGTGCTCAGCCTCCACGGGCGCGGCGTCACGGCCAGGTTTCAGGTTTCGTTCTCGGGAATGGACCGGCTCGCGACGAGCCGCGACGCGGTCGTCGTGTTTCCGCAGGGGTCCGTGCGGCTCGACCACCGGGGCATGATGTGGGACCCGCAGGTCGACGTCGACTACCTCGGGAGGATCGTGAACGAGGTTCGGACGGAGTTCGCCGGCGTCGACCCGCGCGTGTGCATCGCCGGGATGTCGAACGGCGCGTTCATGGCCTGTGAGTTCGCGGCAGCGCGGGCTGACGACGTCGCCGTCCTCGCGGCGGTCGCGGGCGTTCGCGCTCCCCCGACTCCGCCCGCGCGTCCCGTCCCCGTCGTCGCGTTCCACGGCCTTCTGGATCGGTCGCTGCCGTACGGGGGCGGGGCCGGATCCCGCCTGAGCGAGCGGGTCATCCGGCGCCAGAACGTACGAGCGGGACGGCCGCCCGGATGGCCGGGGGCGGTCCGGCGCCAAGCGGTACCCGACGCCGCTCTCGCATGGGCACGCGCGAACGGCGTCGAGACCGATCGCAGCGTGGCGGACGTGAGCCCGACGCTTCGCAAGACGACGTACGGGGAGGGAACCCCGGGCGAGGTCACTCTGTGGACGTTCGCGGACGCGGGGCACACATGGCCCGGGCGGCCCATGGCGGCTCCTCTGCGGCTTCTGTTCGGTCACACGAGTCGGGAGGTCGACGCGACGGAGGAGATCTGGCGGTTCTTTCAACACCACAGGTCAGAAGGGGTTTAGAGGGTCGGGACCACGAATTGGACCACGCCCCTCTGTCTTTGCTTGGCAGGCCGAACCGTGTCGGCGACTGGCATTACGGTTCGGCGATGCCCGGCTGGCCCGTCCGCGTGTTCATCTCGATGGCCGGGAGCTGCTACCACGCGACGCCGTACTGCCCGCTCCTGAAGGCCGGGCAGGGGAAGGCGGCTGGACGAGGCCACATCGTGACGCGGGTCGTCTGTGTCTCGATGACCGAGGCGCGAGAGCGACGGCGGAAGGCGTGCCAAGGGTGCATTCCAACGGTGCAGTGCCCGCGAGTTGTGCCTAAGGTCTCCCCCTCGGGCGACCTATCGTTGGCCTATTCCAGCCGCTCGACCTTGACCCTCACTTCGCCCGAAGCGAAGAATTACGCCTAATCGTTCAGTGGGACCGACCGAATGAAGGTCGGGCTGGACGAAGGCAAGGGGGGGTCATGAACATCCGCAGCGTTGTCACCGGGATCGCCGCCCTCGGGCTCATCCTCGCCGCCGTCGCGCTCCCTGCGACGCCGGCGCTCGCCGCCAGCTGTGGCGGAGGTCAGGGACAGGCGCTGTTGTTGGGGTGCGACATCAACTCGGCAGCCGACAACACCGACCTCACCGACGGCACGAGCGGCGGCAGCGCGCTTGAGGTGTTGGAAGACGGAACGAACAGTACAGGTATAGGCGCCAGCGGGGGCTACACCGGGGTATCCAGCGACGGCGGAACCTACGGGGTGTGGGCGCATGGGGGCATCTATGGGGTGTACGGACAGACGGGCTCGACAGCGGCCGACGCACCGGGAGTCGAGGGCGAGGTCACGAGCACGTCCCCAGGTTCGTACTCGGCAGGCGTGCGCGGGATCAACGACGGGACGGCCGGATACGGCATCGGGGTCTACGGGTCGCAGGCCGGTGACGGCTGGGGGGTCTACGGCACAACGCCGTCCGGATACGGCGTCTACGGGTACTCCGGCAACGGCACGGGCGTATACGCGGAGGGCGCCACGGCGCTCAACGTCCAGGGACCCGCTGTCTTCTCCCGAAGCGGGCTCGTGAGCATCGCGGCCGGCAAGTCCTCGGTCTCGGTCACCGGTGTCTCGCTCACGTCCTCCAGCCTGGTGCTGGCAACCGTCCAGAACAACGCGGGGGTCTCGGTGAAGTACGCGGCTCCCAACGTGTCGGCGGGCTCGTTCACGATCGCCCTCAGCAAGGCGGTGCCCAAAGGAAAGACCGCCAACGTGGCGTGGTTCGTCGTGAACTGAAAGGCTGGCCCTCTCGGTCCCCATGTCCGGCTGGCCCGTCCGTGTGCTCATCTCCGGTGCCGGGAGCTGCTACCACGCGACGCAGTACTGCCAGGCCCTGAAGGCCGGCCAGGACAAGGCCGCGGAGCGCGGCCACGTCGTCACGAGGATCGTCTGCGTCTCGATGACCGATGCGAGGGACCGGCGGAGAGCGGCCGTGCACGGGGTGTGTGGCGCGTCAAAAGGAGCGCATGTAGCCGGGTTAGAAGTCCGCCGGCAGAAGCGCAAGGTGATGGTGGGAGTGAAGAGGACCACTCAGCGCGGGAGCACGCTCGTCCGAGAGGCGCAAGGTCGCTCGAACCGACTCACTGCCCGAGGTGGCACGCCCCGCAGCTTGGTTCCCTCATGCTGGGTCTCGGCATTCGCGGCTCGGGATTTGAGGCGTGCCGCTCGGGGAAGGCGAACCTACGGAGACGGAGTTCCGTGCCCGGCCTCGCGGCGGCGGGCGCACTCAGGGCAGATGAACTGATCGACGTCGTCGATCTGATGCTCCTCCCACCCGGGTGGCGGTGAGCCTGCCTCTGCGGCGTGGCGCACCGCGTGCTTCCCGCACGGGCACGTGTAGAGCGCGCTCACGTAGGGGTAGGGCAGGTCGATCAGTTCGTAGGTAACGCCCATCGCCGTTATGGTCGCACGGTGACCCCTCTGCGGCAAGGGCCGTCGGGCGGAGGCGAGCGCCAGTGAGCACGCAGTCGGCGGCCGCGCCCGTTGACCCATCGCTCGCGTCGCGGCGGCGGCTCACGCTGATTGCGGCGATCGTTGGGTCGTCGATGACCTTCATCGACGGGACCGTCGTCAACATCGCTCTGCCCACCATCGGCCGGAAGCTGGAC
This sequence comes from Actinomycetota bacterium, assembly GCA_035623615.1. Taxonomy (GTDB): domain Bacteria; phylum Actinomycetota; class UBA4738; order UBA4738; family UBA4738; genus DASPTB01. Next base: position 583 of record DASPTB010000007.1, on the reverse strand, counting down.
GCCGGTCTCTCGGCGCAGCAGTGGATCATGCTCTCCTACTCCCTCGCCGTCGCGTCCCTGTACATCGTGGCGGGGGCGCTGGGCGACCGGTACGGGCGGCGACCGCTCTTCCAAACCGGGGTCCTCGGCTTCGCGGTCGCTTCCGCCCTCTGCGGCCTCGCTCCGAGCACGCCGCTGCTGATCGCGGGCCGCATCCTCCAAGGGGTTTTCGGCGCGCTCCTCGCGACGAACAGCCTCGCGCTGCTGCGCGCAACGTTCGGCGCCGACAGCGGGCGCGCGGTCGGGCTCTGGACCGCGTGGACCGGCATCAGCACCCTGATCGGCCCCCCGATCGGCGGCCTGCTCGTCCAGTACGCCTCGTGGCGCTGGATCTTCTTCATCAACCTTCCCGCGGCCGCCGTGGCGATCGCGCTGGCGATCGGCGGACGCACCGACGAACGACCCGCCGAGTCACCGCGGCCGATCAACCTCGTCGCGTCGACATCGATCACCCTGATGTTCGGTGCGCTCACGTACGCGCTCATCGAGGGGCCGCGCGCGGGGTGGGCGGATGTCGCCTGGGCGTTCGGCCTCTCGGTCGTCG
>DASPTB010000006.1:0-2817 GCA_035623615.1 Actinomycetota bacterium | reverse complement strand
CATCGAGTACCTGCACCAGCACAAGACGGCCATCGTGAACCAGCGCGAGGTCGGCGCCGACACGAAGTCGTTCGGCGAGGCCCTCAAGCACGTCCTGCGGCAGGACCCGGACGTCGTGCTGGTGGGTGAGATGCGCGACCTGGAGACGATCTCGACGGCCGTCACCGCCGCCGAGACCGGGCACCTGGTCTTCGCGACGCTGCACACGCAGGACGCTCCGCAGACGATCGACCGAATCATCGACGCGTTCCCGCCCTACCAGCAGCAGCAGATCCGGGTGCAGCTCTCGACGACGCTCCAGGGCGTGATCACCCAGCAACTCCTGCAGACCTGGGACGGGAAGGGCCGCGTGTGCGTTTCCGAAGTCATGGTCGCGACGCCGGCCATTCGCAACCTCATCCGTGAGGGCAAGGTGCACCAGATCTACTCGTCGATGCAGGCGGGTGGACGCTACGGGATGCGGACGATGGACCAGGGCCTCGCCGCGCTGGTGCAGTCGGGAAGGATCAGCTTCGAGCTGGGCCTCCAGCGGTGCCACGATCCGCAGGAGCTTGCACGGCTCACCGGACGACAAGTGGCAGGGATAGAAAATGCCTGATACCTACACCTACCAGGTTCGCGATCAGTCGGGGAACCTTCGCTCCGGCACGATCGTCGCAGACAACCAGACGCTCGTTCTCGAGCGTCTTCGCGAGCAGGGCCTCGTCCCCGTCTCGATCGCGGTGCAGAAGGGCCTCAAGCTCAACATGGAGTTCAACGTCCGCCAGAAGGTCAAGCTGAAGGACTTGGCGATCTTCTCGCGGCAGTTCTCCACGATGGTGAGCTCGGGCCTCCCGATGCTGCGGGCGCTCGCGACCCTGGAGACCCAGACCGGCTCGAAGGCGCTGTCCAAGGCAGTTGCCGACGTGCGGATCGAGGTCGAGAAGGGCTCCTCGCTCTCGGGCGCCATGTCCAAGCACCCCAAGGTCTTCAACAATCTGTACGTCGCCATGGTGAAGTCGGGTGAGACGGGCGGTGTGCTGGACGCCGTGCTCGACCGCCTCGCCGGCAACCTCGAGCGCGAGGTGTCGCTGCGCGGGCGCATCAAGTCCGCCATGACCTACCCGATCGTGGTCCTCGGCTTCGTCACGCTGATCATGATGGCGATGCTGATCTTCATCGTTCCGCAGTTCAAGAGCATCTACGCCGAGCTGCACGGGACGCTGCCGCTGCTCACGCGAATGCTGCTCGCGGTCAGCGACGCCGTTCGCCACGACTTCATCTTCGTCGTCGCGGGAATCGCGCTCATGATCTGGGGCCTCAGGCGGTGGAAGAGGACGGAGTCGGGAGGACTCTTCTTCGACAAGCTGAAGCTCCGTGCGCCGATCTTCGGGCCGCTGTTCCAGAAGACGGCGCTCTCCCGGTTCGCCCGGACCCTGAGCGTCATGAGCAAGTCGGGTGTCCCGATCATCCAGAGCCTCGACGTCGTCGCCGAGACGGTCAACAACCGGGTCATGTCCGAGGCCGTCAGGGACGTCCAGGAGTCGGTGAAGCAGGGCGAGAGCATCGCGAAGCCCCTGAGCCGGCACGAGGTCTTCCCCGGCATGGTGGTCCAGATGCTGACCGTCGGTGAAGAGACCGGCGCCCTCGACACGATGCTCGAAAAGATCGCCCAGTTCTACGACGACGAGGTCACGGCCGCGGTCGACTCGCTGACGTCGATCCTCGAGCCGGTGATGATCGCGATCGTCGGCGGCGCGGTCGGCGTGGCCGTCATCGCCCTGTACATGCCGATGTTCAACATCATCAACCTCATCAAGTAACGCACTGCACACCAACCACACCGGAGGGAACGCCCCGCCGCAGCGGCGGGGCGTTCGCTCGTTTCCCAATACGGCGTCCTGCCTCCGGTCGTGCGAATGCCCTACGGCGCAGCCCGTCCGGAGTGGAGCCGTTCGCACGACATAGGCCGAACGGTCCTTCCCGCCTCGACGCACGGACTACGGATGCGCCGCAGCAGTCTCGGTCGAACGGGGTCTCAAGGTTCCGAGGCCCCGAACCGACAACACGACTACGAGAAATGGACACGAAATCTCTCGATTCTTCGAGAGGAGGTGACAAGAACCAATGCTTTCGAAGCTCATGCGCAAGGTGCAGCAGGAGGAGGAGGGATTCACGCTCATCGAGCTGATGGTGGTCGTCCTGATTATCGGCATCCTGATCGCCATCGCCCTTCCGACCTTCCTGGGCGCCCGTCAGCGTGCTGAGGCTCGCGCTGCTCAGTCGAGCGTCCGGAACGCTCTCGTTGCGGCCAAGACGTCCTACACCGACGTCGACAGCTACAACAACGTGAACGTGAACAACCTGACGTCGATCGAGCCTTCGCTGACGTACCAGGCGGGAGCGTCCACGGGTCCCACCGTGGTTAGCTTCGAGATCGGCCTGAACGGTGCGACGACCAACCAGGAGATCGGGCTGGCCGCCATGGCCAACTCGGGAACGTGTTTCTACCTGCGCGACGTCGCGAACATCGGTGGCACGCACACCGCCGGCACGCAGTACGGGTCGACGAACACCGCCGCCAACTGCACGGGGACGTTCGCGCGTAACAACGCGTCCCTCACCAGCTGGTAAGAGGCAACAGGAACGAAGAGATCGTGGGGGGCGGCTCTGCCGCCCCCCACGCTCTAAACCAGGGAAATCAGGACCGCGGTAGGGGGTCGAGGAAATGACGAAAATGAACACCGAAGCGACCGCTCGGGGATGGCGCCTCGCGCTTCTCGGGCAGCGGTCCGGGGTACTCGGAGCCGATCGTCTTCGGTTCCTGGACGAGCGTGG
>DASPTB010000004.1:0-6533 GCA_035623615.1 Actinomycetota bacterium | reverse complement strand
GCGATCGTCGCCACGTTGCGCTGCGTCGCGGGGTTCGCCCACATGCCGCTGTGCATGGCCGGTGCGATCACCAGGGGGCACTGCGCCTCGAGCAGCGTCGCGCCGACGAGGTCGTCGGCGAGTCCCGACGCGGGCTTCGCGATGACGTCGGCCGTGGCGGGGGCGACGACCGCAGCGTCGGCCTCGTGGGCGAGGCGCACGTGCAGAACCGACTCGGAGCGCTCGAACAGATCCGTGTGAACGGTACGGCCCGTCAGGGCCTCGAACGTCGCCGCGCCCACGAAGCGCGTGGCCGTCGCCGTCATGACGACCTGCACCTCGGCACCGCGCTCGCGGAGGAGGCGAGCGAGTGCCGCTGCCTTGTACGCGGCGATGCCGCCGGTAATCGCCAGCAGGATTCGCCGACCGGCAAGGGGTCCGGCGGTCGATTCGACCGGACGCACCCGCGTCTCCCTACTCGGCCGCGTCCGGTGTCTCGGGCCGTTCGTACGTGACCTTCCGCTCGGAGATCTCCTGCAGGGCGATCGCGAGCGGCTTGGATCCGAGCCCGCTCTCGACGAGCGGCGGCACGAACTCGCCGCGGCCCTCGCCGAGCTGGCTGTAGTACGAGTTGATCTCCCTCGCCCGCTTGGCGGCGAGGATCACCAGCGTGTAACGGGAGTCGACCGACCCCTCCTGCAACAGCTCATCGATATTCGGCTCGGCCATCGTGTGTTCGTCTCCTGGAAGAGAGCCCGGGCCGTGCGGCCACCGGGCACGTGCTCAGTGTCCAGCGATTATAGCGGCGATCTCCCGAGCGGCCCGGTCCACGTCGTCGTTCACGACCACGTGGTCGAATCGCGGGCGCTCGTCCAGTTCGCGACGCGCCACGTCGAGGCGCCGCGCGATCTGGTCTTCATCCTCGGTCGCCCGGCCCCGGAGGCGCTCGCCGAGGTCGGCGATCGAGGGCGGCGCAAGGAAGATCAGCACCGCCTCCGGCAGCTTCTCGCGAACCTGTCGGGCCCCCTGGACGTCGATCTCGAGGATCACGTCCCGCCCCTCGGCCCGCGCCCGCTCCACCGCGGCCGCGGGGGTGCCCGAGCGATGGTGGCCGAAGATGTCGGCCCACTCCAGCAACGCCCCGGTCGAGATCAGGCGGTCGAATTCTTCGTCGGTGACGTAGCGATAGTCCACGCCGTCGCGCTCGCCCTCGCGCCTGGCGCGCGTGGTGCTCGACACCGACAGCTCGAGGTCGGGAAGCAACTCGCGAACGCGGCGGATGACGGTTCCCTTGCCGACGCCCGATGGACCGGCAATGACGAACAAGCTGCCGAGCTTCGCCGAGTGGCGACCGGACACCGCGTCCGCGTCCCCGGGACGAATGGCGCTACTTGTCGCCGAACTGCTTGAGGAGGTTGTCCTTCTGCTTCGCGCCAAGTCCACGCACGCGCCGGCTCGTGGAGATCTCGAGCTCCTCCATGATCTTGCGGGCGCGAACCTTGCCCACCCCCGGCAGCGACTCGAGGACGGCGGACACCTTCATCTTGCCCACGACGTCGTCGCCCTGCTTTGCGAGAACGTCGCGGAGCGTGACCTTCTCCGCCTTGAGCTGGGCCTTCAGCTCCGCGCGCTGGCGCCGCGCCTCCGCGGCCTTCGCCAGGGCCTCTTTGCGCTGCTCCTCGGTGAGGGTGGGAAGTGGCATGTCCGGGCCTCCTTGTGCGGTTCACTTGCGATGTCGTGGGGAAAGCGGCGCGATTATAGGCACGGCGCTTCGCGGGCCGCAAAAGCGTCTCAACCTCAACTCGACGGTCATCCGAGCCGTCGCGTGTCAGCCGGAGGCCTGCAGGTGCCGGGACCCCGGCGCGTCGAACGGTCGCCCCCCGGCGCACAGCGGGCACGACTGGGCCGTCCACGCCGTCGCCTCGATGCGGACCACGGCGCGAAGCGGAAACGGGGGCGCCGACGTGGAGCGGTCGATGATCGACGCGACGCCGAGGCGCTCGGCGCCCGCCGCCCCCGCCAGCTCCCACAGCTCCGCGGCCGACGCGCCCGTTGTCACCACGTCCTCGACAACGAGCGTGCGCTCGCCGGCCTCGATGCGGAAGCCGCGTCGAAGGGCCAGCCGCCCATCCTCGCGTTCGGCGAAGATCGAGCGCGCGCCGGCCGCGAGCGCGACGGCGAACCCGAGCGAGATCGCGCCGATCGCCGGCGCCACGACGAGCCGCACGTCCTCGTACCACGACGCGATGGTGCGCGCCACGAGCATGGCCGCTTCCGGGTCCTCCAGCACGCGAGCCTTCTGCACGTACGTGTCCGAGTGCAGCCCCGACGAGAGCAGGAAGTGACCGGAGAGCATGGCGCCCGACTCCTTCACCAGCGAGCGGGCCTCCTCGTCGCCAAGCGCGAGGCCGCCCCGGTCCGAACGGCCCGCGGGCCCCTCCGTCATGCCGACCCCACGTCGGCCAGGATCGCCCGGCAGGCGGCCGCGGGATCGGACGCGCCGGTGATCGGACGGCCGATCACGAGGTAGTCCGCGCCGGCCTGGAGCGCCTCGACCGGGGTCAGGACCCGTACCTGGTCGGCGTTGGGGCTCCCCGCCGGGCGGATGCCCGGGACGACCAGCGTGGGCTCATCGCCCAGCACCTCCCGAACCGCGCGCACGTCGTCGCCCGAGACGACGACGCCGGCGCAGCCGGCGTTCACGGCCTCGAACGCCAGTGACGCGGGCGACGCGAGGCTCTCGCCCCCGAGGCTCGACAGCACCGTCACCGCGATCACGTCCGGCGGCGGGACTCCGGCATCGGCCGCGCCCTTCGCCGCGCCCTCGACGGCTTCCCGCATCATGGGAATCCCGCCGAGCGCGTGAACGGTCAGCAGCGAGGCGCCCAGGCGGCCGGCGTTGCGCGCGGCCCGTCCGACGGTCGACGGGATGTCGTGCAACTTCAGGTCCAGGAATACCGGCGCGTGCTCGCGGACGGAGCGGACGGCCTCCGTGCCGTGCGCGGTGAAAAGCTCCAGACCCACCTTGACGTATGCGACCAACCCCGACAGCTGCTTCGCCAGCTCCTGCGCCGCACCGAGGTCGGAGACGTCAGCCGCGACGATCAGCGGATTGCGCGTCGACACCGCGAACACCCCCTTTCCCGACGAGATCGGCGGGTCTGGACAGGCCCTTGCGGCCGAGGAACTCGGCGATCCCGTCGGCGATCACGACGGTCGCGTCGGGCTGGTAGAAGTTCGCGGTTCCCACTTGCACGGCGGACGCGCCCGCGAGCATCAGCTGGATCGCGTCCTCGGCGCTCGCCACTCCTCCGACGCCCATGATCGGGACCCCCGGGAGCGCGCTCGCTACCTGGTACACGCATCTGACCGCGATCGGCCGGATGGCGGGCCCTGAGAGCCCGCCGGTGACCGCTCCGAGTCTCGGGCGGAAGGTCTCGGTGTCGATCGCCATGCCGAGCACTGTATTGATCAACGAAAGGCCGTGCGCCCCAGCACGAATGCACGCCTCGGCAACCTCCACGATGTTCGTCACGTCGGCCGTGAGCTTCGCGAAGACGGGCAGCCTGGTGAGCCGGCTCATCGCGCCGACGACCTCGGCCGCCTGATCGGGAAAGCACGCGAAGACCTCGCCTCGGCGGTCCACGTTCGGGCACGAGATGTTGGCCTCGATGCCGACGACGCCGGGGATGTCGCGAACCATCACGGTCACGCGGCTGTACTCCTCGACGCTCGTCCCGGCGATCGAGACGAGCACCGGGACGCCCGCTTGCTCGATCCAGGCCGCCTCGTGCGACAAGAATTGGTCGACGCCCGCGTTCTGCAGTCCGATGGCGTTCAACATGCCGGCGGGCGTCTCGGCCATGCGTGGCACGGTCAAGCCCTTGCGGGGATGCAGCGTCACACTCTTGGTGACGATGCCGCCGATGCGCTTGAGGTCGACGAGCTGGCTCATCTCGCGTCCCGCGTTGAAGCACCCCGACGCGGCAAGGACCGGCGTGGGGAGGCGCAGTCCGCCGAGGTCCACCGCCAGCGATGCGGGCACGCGGCTCGCGACGTCGGTCACCGGCGAAGGATCTCCTTCGCGATCGGCGGCTCGGCCGCCTCCGGTTCGTCTTCGGCGGGCGACGGACGTGCGCCGCCCAGCCATCGCTCCCACCAGATGCGGGACCCGTTGAAGACCGGCCCCTCCACGCACGCGCGGACGTTCCACCATCCCTTGCCGTCGCGGGCGACGAGCGGGACGGCGCACGTCCAGCACACGCCGAGGCCGCACGCCATCAGCTCCTCCACGGCGACCTGGCAGGGAACCTTCACCGTGCGGCAGTGCTCGGCGACGGCGCGGAGCATCGCGTTCGGCCCGCACGCGTACACCACCCGCGAGCGTGTCCGCTCGAGAACGTCGGCGAGCACATCGGTGACGCGCCCCCGCTCGCCCATGCTGGCGTCCTCGGTCGTGACCACGATGAGGTCCGAGAGCCGCTTCCCTTCGACGGGCTTGAAGACCCGCTCGTGGTCGCGGGCACCAACGATCATGTTCACGGGCTTCCCCCTGCGCCGAAGCTCCTCGGCAAGGAAGTGCAGCGGCGCGGCCCCATACCCACCCCCGATCAGCAGCGAGGGAACCGCCCCGCGCGGAAGCTGGAAGGGCCGGCCGAGCGGACCGATCACGTCCACCATGTCGTGCGACGTGAGCTCGCTCACCCACCGGGTGCCCGGGCCGACGACGTCGAGCACGATTTCGATCGTCCCGGCCCACCCTCCCCGGCGCGACGCCTGATGGATCGAGAAGGGTCTGCGCAGAAGGAACTCGCGCCCGCGAGGAACCGCGATCTCGACGAACTGGCCGGGCCGCGCCTCCTCGGCGATCTCGGGCGCGACGAGGGTGACCGACCAGTACGCGCCCGTCTGCCGCAGCGATAGGACCTCGCAGCTGCGCCTGATCATCGGATCACACTCCCCCACCTACCGCCGGCGACGCAACCGGGGACACCGCCAGGCGCCGGCGCGGCGGCGGCTCGGCCGCCGCGTCCCGCTGGAACTCCTGCAGCGACCGGACCGCCTGGTCGCCCGCCAGCATCGCCTCGATCCCCTGCACGGCCATGCCGAGCCCCTGCATCGTGGTGATGCACGGGATCCCGGCGGCGGCCGCGGCGGTCCGGATGAAGTATCCGTCGGTCCGCGGGCCCCGCCCGAAGGGCGTGTTCACAACCAGGTCGATCTCGCCGGCCGCGATCAGCTCCGGAGCGTTCGGCGACCCCTCCGATCGCTTCCGGACGGCGTCCGCCGGGATGCCTGCGCGCGTCAGGACGGCGGCGGTGCCGCGGGTCGCGAGCAGCCGGAATCCGAGCTCGGTCAACCGGCGCGCCGCCAGGACGATGGCCCGCTTGTCTCGGTTCGCCACCGACACGAAGACCGTTCCGCCCGGAGGGAGGCCCGCGCCCGTGGCCTCTTGGGCGCGGGCGAGGGCGGTGCCCAGGGAGTCGGCGATGCCCATCACCTCGCCAGTCGAGCGCATCTCGGGCCCGAGCACGGTGTCAACGCCGGGGAACCGCCCGAAGGGGAGCACCGCTGCCTTCACCGCCACGTGCGCCAGATCGCGGTACCAGGGGATCTCACGCGCGGGGGGTAGGAGCCCCAAGGCGCGAATGTCCGCGAGTCGCTCGCCCGCCATCACGCGGGCGGCGAACTTGGCGAGCGCGACCCCCGTCGCCTTCGAGACGAACGGCACGGTCCGGGAGGCACGCGGGTTCGCCTCCAGGACGAAGGCGACGTCGTCGCGCAGCGCCAGCTGGACGTTGATCAGCCCCCGGACGTCGAGCGCTCGAGCGATGCTGGTCGCGGTTCGTTCGATGTGATCGAGCTCCTCGTCGGAGATCGTCGGCGGCGGGATGACGCAGGACGAGTCGCCGCTGTGGACACCCGCTTCCTCTATATGTTCCATCACGGCACCGATGTAGACCTCTTCGCCGTCGCACACGGCGTCCACGTCGACCTCCACCGCGCCCTCGAGGAATCGGTCGAGGAACACCGGGTGCTCTGGGCTCGCCGCGGCGGCCGTCGTGACGAACCCGGCGAGCTCGTCCTCCGAGTAGACGATGTCCATGGCGCGCCCGCCGAGCACGTACGAGGGGCGAACGATGACCGGGAACCCGAGCCCGGCGGCGACGGCGCGGGCGTCGTCCGCCCCTGCGGCCACGCCGTGGGCGGGCGACGGGAGCTCGAGCTCGCGAAGGAGGGCGCCGAACTTCTCGCGGTCCTCGGCGAGGTCGATCGAAGACGTCGACGTCCCGAGGACGTGGACGCCCTCGCGCTCGAGCTCGTGCGCCAGGGCGAGCGGAGTCTGGCCGCCGAGCTGGACGATCACCCCGATGGGTCGCTCCGCGTCGCAGACGGCGAGCACGTCCTCGACCGTCAGCGGGTCGAAGTACAAGCGATCGCTGGTGTCGTAATCGGTGGAGACGGTCTCGGGATTGGAGTTCACCATGACCGTCTCGTACCCGGCCTCGTGCAGGGCGAGCGCCGCGTGCACGCACGCGTAGTCGAACTCGATC
>DASPTB010000291.1:0-5059 GCA_035623615.1 Actinomycetota bacterium | reverse complement strand
GGCGCCGGCCGAACGGTCTTCCGCGCGGCCCGTGCCACGCGTCGAAGCTTGCTGCGGTAGAGGTTGAGCGCGATCCGGTACAGGTAGCCCGCCCGGTTGTCGGCCCGGCGGACCCGGTCCCACCGCTCGAGCGCGCGGACGAAGGCGTCCTGCGTGACCTCCTCGGCCTCGTGGCGGTTTCCGGTGACGAGGTACATGGCGCGCAAGAGGTTCGTGTACTGCTCTTGGAAGAACGCCTCGAAGCTGTCTTCGGCCGCCTGCGGGCGGGAGGGCGCGCGAAGGACGGGCTCGACGATGACGGCCAGGGCGGCGCTCTCAGCACCGGCGGCCGACGCGATCGGGCGCGGGCGTTCCGACGTCTCGCCCCGCTCCTCGGCCGGCTCCGCCGGGAGGAGGGCGGCTGCGTGTTCCCTCATAGATCGACGTGAGGTAGACGCGGTGAACCGCGACCCGGTTTCGGGCCCCCTGGCGCGCAACATCGGCCGGAGCCTACCGCGAGGGGATGGTCAACGCGAAGCCGCCGGATCGGGCACGGCGGTGATCTCGGTCGGAGGCGGCGCACCCGGCGATGCGAGGCGTGCCGGGTACGATGCACCCGTGAATGCCCGGCTTCCGTGGCGGTGCGGCGACCGCGAGCTCATCTGCGGGGAGCGCACGCTCGTCATGGGAGTCCTGAACGTGACGCCCGACTCCTTCTCCGACGGCGGGCGCTACCTCGATCCGGAAGCCGCGGTGGACCGCGGGCTGGAGATGGCGGCCGACGGCGCGGACCTCATCGACGTCGGCGGGGAATCGACGCGGCCCGGCGCCGAACCCGTTCCGGTGGACGAGGAGGCGAGCCGCGTCGTGCCGGTGATCAAGCGGCTGGCCGCAGAGGCGATGGTCCCGATCTCGATCGACACCCGCCACCCAGAGGTGGCTCGCGCCGCGCTCGACGCGGGAGCGACCGTGGTGAACGACGTGTCCGGCGCCCGCGACCCGCGCATGTTCGAGGTGGCCGCCGCAGCCCACGCCGGGCTGGTGATGATGCACATGCGCGGCGATCCGGCGTCGATGCGCGACCTGACCGACTACGACGACGTCGTCGGCGAGGTGCACGAGCACCTTCGCGAGCGAGTCGAGGCCGCGGTATTCGCCGGCCTCTCGGCCGACCGGCTGTGCGTCGACCCGGGAATCGGGTTCGCGAAGACTCCCGAGCAAAGCCTGCTGCTCCTTCGGCACGTCGGCGTGCTGTTCGACCTACGCGTGCCCGTGCTCGTCGGTCCCTCGCGGAAGTCGTTCATCGGCCACGTGCTCGGTCTGGACGTCGGGGAGCGGCTCGAGGGGACGGAGGGAGCAGTCGCGTGGTGCGCCGCCGTGGGCGTGCACATCGTTCGGGTGCACGACACCCGGGAGGCCGTCCGCGTGGTGCGTGTCGTCGACGCCATCCGGACGGCGGGATCGGCCGCCGGAGCGAGCGCGTGATCGCCGCCGCGTATCTCCGCGCCCAGGTGTCCGCCGGCGAGATGGCGTACCTCGACGTGGGCGAGGGGCCGGCCGTCGTTCTGCTGCACGGGTATCCGACGTCGTCGTTCCTCTGGCGAGAGGTCGCGCCGGTGCTGTCGGCGCGGATGCGAGTGATCGCGCCCGACCTGATGGGGTACGGCATGAGCGAGAAGCCGAACGACGCGGACCTCACGCTGCGCGCCCAGGCCGGCTATGTGCGAGAGCTGTTGCGCCGCATCGGCATCGAGCGGTTCGCGGTCGTCGGGCACGGTTTCGGGGGCGGCGTCGCCCAGCTCCTCACGTTCCAGGGCGACGTGGGCGCGCTCGGTCTGATCGACTCGGTCGCGTTCGACGCGTGGCCGTCGCCCGCCACGGTCGCGCTGCAGCAGGATCCGCCGGCCGAGACCACCGAGGCGGCCGAGAAGACCGTCATGGAGTGGCTGCGCGCCGCGTGCCGGAAGCGGACGTTCTCCGCGGCCGACGCCGACGGCTACCTGGAGCCGTGGCGGGCCGACCCCGGTGCGCTCGCACGTGCCCTCCGGGGTCTGGACGGCCGCGGCCTCGAGCGCAGCGCCGAGCTGCTGCAGGAGCTCGACACGCCGGCGTTCGTGATCTGGGGCGAGGAGGACCCGTTCCTGTCGAGCGACCTCGCCGAGCGCATCGGCGAGTCCCTGCCCGGATCGATGGTGGCGTTGTTGCCGGGCTGCGGCCACCTGGTGTCCGAGGACGCGCCCGGAACGGTGGCCGGCCTCGTGCAGGAGTTCCTGCGGCGGCAGTTCATGCGCGAGGGCCATCGCAACGTGCGAACCGGGCCCGTGCGCGTCTACCTCGAGCGTCCGTCGGACCCCACGTTCCTCGGGGCCGACGCCGAGGAGGAATGACCCGGGTGACGTCGTCGCGGATCGTCCTGCTGGGGATCCGGGCGTCGGGGCGTCACGGCGCGAATCCCGGCGAGCAGCTGGAGGAACAGGAGTTCGTGATCGACCTCGACCTGACCGTCGAGGTCCGCAGCGACGACATCGACGCGACAACCGACTACCGCGGGATCGCCGAGATCGCCCGCAGCGTCGTCACGGACCGTTCGTACCAACTGCTCGAGACCATTGCCGAGGAAGTGGCTCGCGCGGTGTTCGGGCTGGAGGGCGTCGACCGGTGCACGGCGACGGTGCACAAGCCGCGGGCGGCCGCGTCGCTGGGGGTCGACGACGTCGCCGCCGAGGCGACCGTTGCCTGATCCGGTCGTCGCGTTCCTCGCGCTGGGTTCGAATCTCGGCGACCGGCTCGCCAACCTGCAGCGGGCGGCCGACCTCCTGGCCGGCATCGAGGGCGTCGAGGTCCGGCGGTCCTCTCGCGTGTACGAGACCGAGCCGGTGGGGCCGCCGCAGCCCGAGTACCTGAACGTCGTGCTGGAGGTCCGCACCTCGCTGGACCCCGGCGGGCTGCTGGCGGCGTGCCTCGGCATCGAGGACGCGATGGGAAGGGTTCGGCGCGAGCGCTGGGGGCCGCGGACGGTCGACGTCGACGTCCTGACCTTCGGCGACCAGGACGTCGACGAGCCCGAGCTCACGATCCCGCACCCGCGGATGCACGAGCGTGGATTCGTGCTCGTTCCGCTGCTCGAGCTGACGGCCGACCCGCACCTTCCCGGCGGGCGCCGCGTCGCCGACCTGCGGCTCGGACTTGCGTCGCTGACCGGCGTGCGGCCTTACGCTCCGCCGTTACGGGTGTCCGAGCGGTCCTGAGCGGCCGGCGGTCTGCTCGACCCCGCATATACTCGGGCCGTCCGGGAACCGCTGCGAGGAACCGGAACGATCGACACATCGACCACGCGAACGAATCGCCCGACCTCCATCGCGCTCGTGGGCGCGGGCAGGGTGGCGACGGCGCTCGGGGTGCTGCTGTCCAGGGCGGGCCACGATGTGGTCGCGGCGAGCGGCCGCGACGCGTCGCGGGCACGCGTCGCGAAGCACCTGCCCGGGACGCGCTTCGAGACGAACGGCGCGTCGGCTGCATCGACCGCAGAGACCGTCGTGATCGGCGTTCCCGACGACATCATCACAGAGACGTGCGAGGCGCTGGCGTCGGCCGGCGCCGTGGGCGCCGGCCGACGCGTCCTTCACCTGTCGGGCGCCGCTGCGCTCGAGACCCTCGCGTCCGCGCGCCACGCGGGAGCAGGCGTGCTGTCGCTGCATCCGTTGCAGTCGTTCCCCGACGTCGAGACCGGAATCGACCGGCTCCCGGGGAGCGGGGTCGCGGTGACGGCGGGCGACGACGAGGACGCGGCGTTCGGAACGAACCTCGCGCGCGACGCCGGCGGTCGTCCGTTCCCCTTGCGTGATGAAGTAAAGCCCCTTTACCATTCGGCCGCGGTCTTTGCCGCGAACTACTTGGTGACCGTTGAGGGCCTCGCCGAACGCGTCCTGCGAGCGTCCGGCGTCGAGGACCCCATGCCGCTGCTCGAGCCGCTTGCGCGCACCTCCTTCGATCGCGCGTTCGCGCTCGGGCCCGGCGACGCGCTGACGGGTCCCGTCGTGCGTGCCGACGCCGGCACCATCGGGCGCAACCTCGAGGCGCTCGCGGTCTCCGCGCCCGACCTCGTGCGGGTCTACGCGGCTCTGGCCGCGGCGGCTGCCGCCGTCGCGTTCGACGCCGAGCGCATCGACGCGGGACAGCGGAGGACGATCGAGGAGACGCTCGAGCCGTGGAGGTGATGGGCGAGCGCGCGGCATTCGCCGAGGCGTGCGCCGCGGCGCGCTCGCGCGGCGCCTCGGTCGGGATCGTGCCGACGATGGGGGCGCTCCACGATGGCCACCGCTCGCTCCTCGAACGGGCTCGCGGCGCAGACGACTTCGTCGCGATGACGCTGTTCGTCAACCCGCTGCAGTTCGGCGACGCCGCGGACCTGAGCTTCTACCCGGGAAGGCGCGGCGACGACCTCGCCGCCGCCGAGGCCGCGGGCTGCGACGTCGTCTTCGCGCCCAGCGCCGGCGAGATGTATCCCGGCGGCGACCCCGAGGTGACGGTGGACCCGGGGCCGCTCGGCGGCCGGTTGGAAGGCGCGGCACGGCCGGGCCACTTTCGCGGTGTGCTGACGGTGGTGGCAAAGCTCCTGAACCTGGCCGGCCCCTGCCGCGCGTACTTCGGAGAGAAGGACGCGCAGCAGCTGGAGCTGGTGCGGCGAATGGTCCGGGACCTCGACGTGTCCGCCGAGATCGTCGCCTGCCCCACCGTTCGTGCGCCCGACGGGCTCGCGCTCGCCTCGCGCAACGCCCGGCTCTCGCCGGCCGAGCGCGAGGCGGCCCCCGTGCTGTTCCGGGCGCTGTCGGCCGGCGTCTTCGTCATCGGCGCCGGCGAGCGCTCGGCGGGGCTGGTCGGGACGCAGATCGCCGGCGTCCTCGCGGCCGAGCCGCTCGCACGCACCGACTACCTCGCGGTCATCGACGACGTCACCTGGGACGAGGTCGGGACGGTGCCGGACCGCGCGCGGCTCCTGGTGGCGGCGTGGATCGGAGATGTCCGGCTGATCGACGGGGTGGCCGTCCGCTCGGACGCCGCCTCCGTGCCGGCCTCAGGG
>DASPTB010000285.1:0-5810 GCA_035623615.1 Actinomycetota bacterium | reverse complement strand
CGGATCTCGTCGCGGTACTTCCACTCGATCTGGTACAGGTTCACCGGGAGGTCGCGGTACGACGTGAGATCGCCGGCGACGAGCGGGGCGACGACCTCCTCCTCGGTCGGCCCGAGCCCGAACTCGCGCCCGTGGCGGTCGGTCAGCTTGAACATCTCCTCGCCGTACTTCTCCCACCGGCCGGTGACGTGCCACGGCTCGGCCGGCAGCACGATCGGCATTCGGATCTCCTGCGCTCCGGAGACGTCCATCTCCTGGCGGACGACCTCCGCGATCTTGCGGGTCGCCCGCACGCCCAGAGGAAGCGTCGTGTAGATGCCGGCGGCGAGCTTGCGGAAGAACCCGGCGCGCAGCAGCAGTATGTGCGAGGCCGCTTCGGCCTCGGCGGGCGCATCGCGCAGGGTGGGGGCGAACAGCCGGGTCGCACGCATGGTTCGGGGAAGGATACGGGATGGCCACCGGTCCTTGACGGAACGCCTGCCCAGCCCGCACAATCGACAGACCATGGCGACGACCGTTCGCGACTGGCGCTGGTCTTGGGGTTCTCGCAGCCCGGCGCCTCCGCGCGTCTAGCCGGCACCGAACGACTGGACTCGAGGCCCCGGGCACCGACCCGGGGCTCTTCTGTGCCCGGGGTCCGTTCCGAGGCAGAGGAGAGGGAGATGGCCACCGAGATGCGCACGACGCGGGCCGGCGGGCTGCGCGTCCACCCCGGTCCCGAGGCGTTCGACACCCTCGCGGCCGAGTGGCCCCTCGTGCCCGTCTGGACCGAGTTCCTCGCAGACGCCTCGACACCGGTGGGCGTGTTCCCGTCGATCGCGCGGGGCGGCCCCGGCATCCTGCTGGAAAGCGTCGAGCGCTCGGAGCGCTGGGGCCGGTACTCGTTCGTCGCGGCAGATCCCGCCGCGGTGGTCGTGGTCGGGCCGGACGGGCTGCGCGTCGAGCAGGCCGTCCGTGAGCTTCCGCTGGCTCCACCCGGCGGCGGCGCGCCCCTCGACGAGCTGAAGTCCCTTGCCGGGTCGCTTCGGGGCCCCCGGCTCCCCGACCTACCGCCGCTGACGGGCGGGCTCATGGGGTACCTGGCGTACGAGGCGGCCGAGCTCCTCGACGGACATCCCGTCCCCTCGCCCGCCGACGCTGCGTGCCCGCCGATCGGCCTGCTCGTGGTCGACCGGGCGTTCGTCTTCGACCACTGGCGGCAGCGGTTGCTGCTCGTTGCGCACGTTCCCGGCGGCCGGTACCGGGACGGGGTCGCGGCGCTCGAGCAGATGGCGGACACGCTGGCGGCCGCGGAGCCGCCGGCGCCCGCCCCCACGCCGGACGCCGGTCCGACACGCGCCGGCGGCACTCCGAACATGCCCGACGAACGCTACCGGGAGATCGTCGCGTCGTTTCGAGAGCACATCCTCGCCGGCGACATCTTCCAGGGCGTCCCGTCCCGGCGGCTCTCGTTTCCCGCGCCGGAGGGCGCCTACCCGATCTACCGGAGGCTTCGCGTGTCGAACCCGGCGCCGTACATGTTCTTCCTGCGCATGCTCGGGATGGAGCTCGCCGGCTCCTCGCCCGAGCCGCTCGTACGAGTACAGGGACGGCGGGTGTCCACCCGCCCGATCGCGGGCACGCGGCCGCGGGGACAGACCGAGGTCCGCGACCGCCTGCTCGAGCACGAGCTGCTCGCGGACCCGAAGGAACAGGCCGAGCACGCGATGCTCGTCGACCTCGCCCGCAACGACCTCGGGCGCGTGTGCGTCGCCGGGAGCGTGCGTCCGACCGAGCTGATGGAGGTCGAGCGCTTCACCAAGGTGATGCACATCGTCTCCACGGTGGAGGGCGAGCTCCGGCCCGAGCTGCAGGCGCTCGACGCGCTCGCGGTCGCCTTCCCGGCCGGGACCGTGACCGGCGCGCCGAAGCGGCGGGCCATGGAGCTGATCGCCGAGCACGAGCCCAGCGCGCGGGGACCGTACGCGGGAGCGGTCGGCTACCTGACCTTCGCCGGGGATCTGGACTTCTGCATCACGATCCGGACGGTCACATGCAGTGGGGGTGAGGCCAGCGTCCAGACGGGCGCGGGAGTGGTGGCCGATTCAGACCCGGAGGCCGAGCTCCGTGAGACCATGGCCAAGGCCGAGGCGCTCCTCCCGGCCATCGCACCCGACGGAGGGAACGCATGATCCTGGTGCTCGACCACTACGACAGCTTCGTCTACAACCTCGTCCAGCTCGTCGAGGGCTTCGGGTACGAAACGCGGGTGGTCCGGTCGGACGAGGCCGGAGCGAACGAGCTCGCGGCGTCGCGCCCCGCCGCCGTCATCCTGTCCCCCGGCCCGGGCCGTCCCGAGTCGGCCGGATGCTTCCTCGAGATGGTAAAGTTGCTTGACCAATCCACCCCGGTGCTCGGCGTCTGCCTCGGCCACCAGGCGATCGGCGCCGCGTTCGGCGGCCCCGTCGTCCGGGCGCCCGAGCCCGTCCACGGCAAGGCGTCGCTCATCTACCACGAGGGCCGCGGGATCCTCGAAGGCCTCCCGAGCCCCTTCGAGGCCGGGCGCTATCACTCGCTGGTCGTGGACCGCGCGACGATCCCCGACGACCTGGTCGTCACCGCCGAGACCCAGGACGGACTCGTCATGGCCGTCGAGCACCGCACGCTTCCGCGCTACGGCGTGCAGTTTCACCCCGAGTCGATCCTGACCCCGTTCGGGCCGCAGATCGTCGAGAACTTCCTCGAGTTGGTGAACGCCCCCGCTAGATCGGTTTGACCGAGACCGCGTCGATCACCGGGCCGAAGTCGTCATTGCCCGGCCCGAGGTCCGTCGTGCTCTGGAAGTAGATCCGCACCTCCGCGCTGCTCGGATCGGCAGTGTCGGTGAAGGTCTCCTTGGTCCAGCCCATGCTCGTGCTCGTGTGGCCGAACGGCGCGAAGTCGTAGTCGAAGCGGTCGGTGGAGATCGTGTCGCCGTGGCCGTCGATGTTGCCCCAGAACGCGGCAAGGTTCACGTTGTCCGGCGCACCCGGAGTGGCCGCGAGCCAGAAGGTGACCCTGTACTGCTGTCCGGGGGTCGTGAAAAGAGACTGCGCGATGGATGCCGCCTCCGACCCGCTGTTGAGGTCGATGCTCTGCTTGCCGGCCTTCGGGTTCCAGACGGACTTCGTCACGATGTCGATCGTCCCGGCGCCCACGCCCCAGCACCCGTGCGCCGTGCCGGGGATGCATGTCCCCCCGAAGAAGACGTTGGGTCCCCCGACGATCGAGGTCTGCGGCACCTTCAGCTTCGGCTTCTCGAAGCCTCCATCGGCGACCAGCTTCGTCCCGGCAGCCCCAGCGGGCAGCGCGACCGCGACCAGCAACGCGGCGGCTGCGGTCACGACGGACACCATTCGAGCGACTCTGCCCATGACTCCCCCTCCTCGAGCCGGATGGATACGAGGACGGGATCCTATCGCGCCCCGCAATCCCCCGCCTCAGCCGTCCGCGCTAGGGACAGGCGGCTTGCCCCGAGTTCGCAGAGACCTGGCAGGCCGACTCGTCGACCGCCTCGAACTCGGACGCGGGGATCGTCTTGAGTTGGTCGAGCAGCGAGTCGCTCCAGTGCTTGTCCATCGTGCCCTGGAAGTACCAGTTGGACCCGTTGTCGGCGAGGATCAGTCCATACTGCTGCATCGCGCGCAGGACCACCTGCGCGTCCGGCGAGAACGAGCTGATGTCGAAGCTCGCCTTCAGCCGGAACCGCGCGCCCATCGGGGGGCAATCCGTGTCCGACGACCCGGCGTCGTGGCGCGCCGGCCACAGGTGCGCCTGCGACGTGCACACAGCGGTGAACCGGATCGCGTGATCGATCGAGCCCGACTCCACTTCGGGCCAGCGGACGAGTCCGGGCACGATCGGGAGTCCCGCCGCGTCGGCGGACGTCCAGCCGTCGGGGCGCAGCGCGTTGGATCCGAGGTGGAACACCGCCCCACTCCCCGCCCACGGCTTCCCGCCGTTCCAGTGTGCGTTGAACAGCTCGTAGAGCGTGCAGGTGCTCGTGTTGATCATCAGCGCGTGTCGATCCGAACCCTGCTCGATCGGCGTGGTCTTGGTGAACGGATACTTCACCTTGTCGCTTTGCGCCCCGTACGTGAACCTGAGGGCGCGAACGGGCGTGGACTTCGTGACGTAGGAGAGCGGGAACCCGTAGGGCGAGCGGCCGAAGTCCGGATGGAGCTTGGTCGACGCGGAGTTCATCTTCGACAACCACGTGGCGCTCATGGGATTCACCGGCAGGCCGTCGATGCGGGTGTTCCAGATGTTGTCCGCGGGAAAGACCGCGCACTTGCCGCCGAGCGGCGCGCCGGACGGCCTCGGCGTCATCGCCTGGGCCGGGACGGCGCCGAGCATCCACGCGGCGACGGCCATCCCCGCGACGGCGGTCGCGATCCTTCTCACGGGTGAGGTATCGGCGCGGCGGGGCTCGCCGCTGAAGCGGGGTGTTACTCGGCGCCGGCCTCCGCGACCTCCCGGCCCTTGATCTCGGCCAGGCGCCGGGCCTCCTCGACGAGCACCTCGACGATCTGGTCCTCGGGGATGCGGTTCCTCACGACCTCGCCCCCGACGATCAGCTGCCCGTACCCGTTGCCGCTCGCGATGCCGAGGTCGGCCTCGCGTGCCTCGCCGGGGCCGTTCACGACACAGCCCATGACGGCGACACGGATCGGCGCGTCGAGCTTCGCGGCCTCGAGGGCCGCGTTGACTTCCTTCGTCAGCTTGAGGACGTTCACCTCCGCGCGGCCGCAGGAGGGACAGGCGACCAGGTCGAGTCCGCGCCGGCGCAGGCCGAGCGACTGGAGGATCCACGTCCCGGCCTTCACTTCCTCGACGGGGTCGTCCGACAGCGACACTCGGATCGTGTCCCCTATCCCCTCGGCGAGGAGCGTCCCGATCCCGACGGCCGACTTGATGCCGCCCGCCGGGAGCGGCCCCGCCTCGGTGACGCCGAGGTGCAGGGGGTAGTCGCACTTCTCCGCCAGCAGCCGGTACGCCTCGATCATCACCAGCGGCTGCGCGTGCTTGACCGAGATCTTGATGTCGAAGAAGTCCTCGTCCTCGAGAATGCGCGACTCGTTCAGCGCGCTCTCGACGAGCGCCTCCGGCGTCGGCCGTCCGTACTTCGCCAGCAGGTCCTTCTCGAGCGATCCCGCGTTCACCCCGATGCGGATCGGCACGCCGCGGGCCTTCGCCTCGCGTGCGATCAGCCGGACCTTGTCGTGGTACTTGATGTTCCCGGGATTGATCCGGAGTCCATGCACACCGGCCTCGAGCGCAGCCATCGCGTACTTCCACTGGAAGTGGATGTCGGCGACCACCGGCACGGTCGCGTGCTCGGCGATCGGCTTCAGCGCCTCCGCGTCCTCCCAGTGGGGCACCGCCACGCGAACAATGTCGACGCCGGCGGCCACCAGCGAGGCCATCTGCTGCAGGGTGGCGTTCACGTCCGCGGTCTTCGTGGTCGTCATCGACTGGACGCTGATGGGCGCCCCGCCTCCGACCTCGACCGACCCGACCGCGATCTTCCTCGACTCCCGCCGCTCGGTCAGCATGGCGCCGTCACTCTCCGAAGACGTGGAAGATCACGTCTCGGCCCTTCGGCTTCGGCTCATCGAGCTCCAGCAGGATCAGGCGCTGCCAGCGCCCGAGCACGGGCTCGCCGCCGCTCACCGGGATGGCGTGCGACGTCTGGCCCAGGAGCATCTGTCCGACGTGCGAGCGGCCGTTGGGTCGCTCGTGCGCCTCGTCGAGGTTCTGCGTCCGGCGCTGCATGTCGTCGTGCGCGTACG
>DASPTB010000280.1:0-7888 GCA_035623615.1 Actinomycetota bacterium | reverse complement strand
CGAGAGAGTCGAGCAGCGACCGGAGCTCCAGCCGCCGATCGTCGAGTCCCGTCGTGCTGACCAAGAGCTCGCCGACGTGCGCCATGAGCCCGTCGAGCTTCGAGGTCGCGATGCGGACCGTCCCGCGGGCCCACCCGCCGGCGGTTCCGCCTGTGCCGGACGAAGCGGCGGGGCGCCGGACGGACGGCTCGGCGGTCGCAACTTGCTCTGCTGCAATCTGTTCGGGGATCGTGGCGGGAGCCGGCCCGGGGAGGCTCTCCGCGACGCCGAGCTTCTCAACCGATTCGCCGGCGTCGGTGGACGTGTGTTCGGCCGGCGCGTCGTCTTCGCCGGCGCCGGCGGCGTGAGGGGTCAGGGGACGCGCGTCATCGATCTCCCGGGAAGCGGGTGTGGATGCGGCGACCGGCGCCTCGGATGCTCCTTCCTCAACCCGCTCCTCGGATGCGGCCTCCTCCTCCGCTGCCGCTTCAGTCGACTCCCGGGACTCTGCCTGCGCCGGCGGGTCGGGCACACCTTCGACGTTCGCGAGACGCGCCCGCGTCGCTTGCAGGTCCACCGGCGACGGCTCCTCTGCCACGGCCGACCGGACCATCGTCCGCATCGCCTCGAGCGCCTTGTAGCCGATGTCGAGCGTGGCGGCGTCGCACGGGATCTCGCCGCCGCGCATCCGGTCGAAGAACGTCTCGAGGTCGTGCGCGAGCGTCGACGCGTCGTCCAGGCTCACCGCGGCGGCCGAGCCCTTCAGCGTGTGCATCTCGCGCAGCAGCGGGCTGAAGATCGCCTCGCGCCCGGCCTCGTCCGACTGCTCCAGCCCGAGCAGGTGGGCGTCGGCCGCCTGCAAGCGTTCCTCCGCCTCCTCGGCGAAGACGGCCAGCAGCTCTCGGAGGAGTCCTTCGTCGGGCACGTCAGATCATCTCCGCCTGCACGCTCAAGCTCGGATCGGCGAGCATCGCGTCGAGGTCCAGCACCGAGATCAGGTCGTTCGTGACGCCCCGGATCACCTGACTGCGCGTGCCCGCCGTGTCGGCCGGGGGCGGCTTGATCAGGGCGAGCGGCACGCGCCGGATGTCGGTCACCGAGTCGACCAGCAGGCCGACGGCCAGGTCGCGAACCGAGACCACGACCACGATTCCCTCGTCCCCGGCGGAGACCTCGGGCAGCTGGAGGTAGCGGCGGAGGTCGAGGACGGGCACCAGGTGGCCCCGAAGGTTCACCAGACCTCGCCAGAACGGCGGCACGTTGGGAAGGTGGGTCAGCCCCGTCAGCGGCTTGGTCTCCTGCAGGCGCGAGATGTCGAGGCCGTATTGCTCGGGCCCGACCCCGACGACGACGAACGAGACCGCGTCGCCGTCTTCCTCCTTCTCGAGGGGGCGCGCGAGGTTGCGGGCGCGCTCCTCGAGGATCAGCCGGGTTCGCTCGTCAAACATCGTCGACTCCCCCGTCGTCCCCGTCGCGTTCCGCGACGAAGAGCTCCCGCTGCACGGTCGCGAGCTCGAGGAGCCGGCCGGCCGTCAGCCCGTCGCCCTCGGGAACGGGGCGATCGCGATCCCACACGGCGACCGCCTGCGTCACGTTGTCGATCGCTTTGATCGCCCGGTCGATCTCACCCAGCCTCGCGAACATCCCGGCGATGACGAACTCGGCGAGCACGAAGTCGCTGTCGAGGTAGACGGCGCGCCGGACGGCGTCGGTCGCGGCCCGCAGGTCGCCGGACTCCGCCAGGATCATGCCGTGCAGGTAGTGCGCCGGCGCGAACAGGGCGTTCGTCGAGAGCGAGCGCTCGACCCACCGGGCCGCCTGGTCGAGCCTGCGCTCGTTGGCACAGATCTTCGCCGCGAGGTACGGGGACCACGGATCAGCGGGAGCGGACTCGGCGAGCATGCCCAAACGTTCGAGCGCCTCCTCCGAGCGGCCCGACCGCCACAGCGCGAGCGCCTCGAGCTGGTCCGGCGCCGGCTCGGGAGTCGGCGCCGTTTCGGGCGCGTCGTCGCCGGCGGCTCCGCGCTCGGCAGGCTTCTGCTCGGGGACGGGCACGAGCCGCGGCGGAGCGAGAGGCACGGGCGGCGACGCGGCGGCGGCGCTCGCCGGTGGGAAGACCGGCGGCACGAACGCCGGCTTGACCTTCCGGTACAGGATCGTTCGCGGCATCGAGTGCACCTCGAGCGTGCGAAACGCCGGCGTCGGCGCGTCGGCCGGCCCGGGCACGAACCACCCGCCGTCCGCGAGCGAATCGAAGAGCCGCCCGGCGACGAGGTTCGCCGCGTCGGGGCCGAAATAGATGAGGACGTTGCGACACACGATCAGGTCCATCGCCTGCGTGTCGGTCGCGATCGAGGGGTAGGCGTCCTCGACGAGATTCAGGTACGTGAACGTGACCATCTCCCGGATGTGCGCCGAGATGCGGTACCGCTCGCCGACGCGCGTGAAGTAGCGCTCTTCGTGCTCGAGTCCCTGGCTTCGGAACGACCAGGCCCCGTAGACGCCGCGGTGCGCCTTCTCGAGCGAGCGCCGATTGATGTCGGTCGCGAGGATGCTGATGTTCCAGCGGCTCCGGTCGGGGATCATGCGGTCGAGCAGCATGGCGAGCGAGTAGGGCTCCTCGCCGCTCGCGCACGCCGCGCTCCACAGTCGGAGGCGGCGCTCGTCCGCGCGACGCTCCATCAGCTCGGGCAGGATCGTCTGCTCGAGCGCCGTCCACTGTGCACGGTGCCGGAAGAAGTAGGTCTCGCCGATGGTGAGCTCGGCGACGAACGCCTCGAGATCCACGCGCGCGTCGGGCTGGCGCAGGTGCTGGTAGAGGGCGGACGGACCCGAGAGCCCCGTGCGCTCGAGCGTCCGGGAGATCGCGCGGGCGAGTTCGGTCCTGCGGAACTCGGGAAGCTCCATGCCGCTCGCGTCGCGAACCAGGTCGCGGAACCGCAGGACGTCGGTCGTGGTGAGGAGATCGGAGGGAACGGCGCTCACGGCTCGGGCTCTCCTTCCGGATTCGCCACCGAAGGATCCAGCACGAGGATCAGGCGCTCGCCGACGCGGACGACCACCGACACCGCGACGCGCGAGGCGGCGGCGACGGCCGGCACGGAGGGAACCTCGGGCGCCGCCTCCAACGTTTGGATTCCCACCGTCGTCATGTCGACGGCGGTGTCGACGACGAGGCCGGAAACCACACCCCCGGATTCCACGACCACGATCGCGGCGCCGAGCCAGTCCTCCCGGTCGGGGAGGCCCAGGCGGCGGCGGCCGTCCACCACCGGGATCGTGCGGCCGCGCAGATCGATGACGCCGAGCACCCACCGGGGCGACTCAGGAACGGGCGTCACCGCCACGAAGCGGATGACCTCGTTGACGCTGTCCGCCGGGAGGCCGTACTCGTAGCCGCCGAGCGTGAACACGACGAAGCGGGCGTCCTCGACAGGACCGCCCGAACCGTCGGTCGTCTGCAGGTCAGCTGGAGCACCCATGGGTCTCGCAGGTCGGATTGGCAGGCTCCGGTCCCTATCGGCAACCGAAAAAGCCCTCTTGAGAAGAGGCGCGGTGCGCCGCCGCGTCGAAGAGCGACACGCTCTCTTGGGTCGGCCGGACACAGAAGGAGCGGGTGTCGCGGCGGTACGCTCATGAGGCACCCGGCGTGGCCGACCTGGCCCATCGCCGGCATTCGGCAACCGAGCCACCTTCGAGGAGGAACCACCCGACATGACCGACGAACAGAAGATGTGGAATCCCTTCGCCAACATGGGTCAGCTCGCGGGTCACGCCGTGGAGATCGTTCGAGCATCGGGATCGACGGTGTACGACCGTGACGGCCGAAGCTACGTCGATGCCTCGGGCAGCCTCTGGTACTGCAACGTCGGTCACGGCCGGACCGAGATCGCAGACGCGGCGGCCTCGCAGATGCGCGAGCTCGCCTGCTGGCATACGTTCGAGTTCTACTCGAATCCTCCGGCCGAAGCCTTGGCACGCAGGATCGCCGGGCTGGTTCCCCTTCCCGACGCGAAGGTGTTCTTCACCGCGGGCGGCGGGTCGGACGCGATCGACACGGCGGCGAAGCTCGCGCGCGCGTACTGGACGGCCGTCGGGAAGCCCGAGAAGCGGGCGGTCGTGTCGCGCTCGTTCGCGTACCACGGCATGAACGCGTACGGGACGTCGCTCGGCGGCATCCCGCTGCTGGTGCAGCCCTTCGAGCCCCTCGTCGTCGACGTCGAGCGGGTCGCGTGGGACGAGGCCGGCGCGCTCGCCGACGCCATCGACCGCCTGGGGCCCGAGCGGGTGGCGGCGTTCTTCTGCGAGCCCGTCATCGGCGCCGGGGGCGTGCTGCACCCGCCGGAGGGCTATCTCGCGCAGGTGCAGCGCATCTGCCGGGAGCGGGACGTGCTGTTCGTCGCCGACGAGGTCATCTGTGGCTTCGGCCGGCTCGGCGCGTGGTTCGGTTCCGAGCGCCTGGGCATCACGCCCGATCTGATGACGATGGCGAAGGGGCTGACCTCCGGCTACGCACCGCTCGGCGCCGTGGCCGCGAGCGGCCGCGTCGCCGAGCCGTTCTGGGCCAAGGACACGGAGAACGTCTTCCGGCACGGGTATACGTACTCGGGGCACCCGACCGCGTGCGCGGTGGCGATGGCGAACCTCGACGTCATCGAGCGCGAGCACCTCGTCGAGCGCGTCCTGGAGCTCGAGCCGGTTCTCGAACGCGTGCTGAAACCGCTGGCCGACCATCCGCTCGTGTCGACGGTTCGGGCCGGGCTCGGACTGCTCGGCGCGGTCGAGATCGACGAGGCGGCGCGTACGGCCGACCCGACACTGGTGCCGCGGCTGGTGAAGGCGGCGCGGGAGGCCGGCGTGATGACGCGCGGCCTGCGGGGTGCCGCCCTGCAGGTGTCGCCCCCGTTCGTGATCACCGAGGCCGAGCTCGAGTCGGTCGCGCAGGGCTTCGGCGTTGCGCTCGACGCCGTCTCCTGACGCTCCTGCCGGCGGAAGGGCTCATCGCCTGCTTCCGGTGACGAGGCGTTCGCGGTCGAACACCGCCGACACGAGACGCCACCCGAGCACGTCGAGGATCAGAAGTGCCGCCGCGAAGGCGAGCGCAAGGTCCAGCGTGGGGTGGATCACGTTGAAAGCGACGAGGTACGCGACCACGACCGCCGGGAGACCGACGAGCGTGCCGAACTGCTGGGCGACACGAACGTCGTTCGACCTCGTGGAGATCGCCATGCCGGCCCAGATGGCCCACGCGGCGAGGAGCGGCGTGAAGAGCACCTGAACGATCAGATACCGGGGTTGAAGGACCGAAGACGTCACCGCCGGTTGGGCTCTGAGAGCGGTACACGCGAGGAAGAAGGCGTAGACGGCATACGAGACCGTCAGGGACGCGGCGAACGCCGCCAGGGCCTTGCCCAGGACCAGCTCCTCGCGACCGGCCGGGGTGGTGAGGACCGGCTCGAGCGTGCCCTGCTGGCGCTCGCCGACCATCGCGTAGGTCGAGACGACGGACGGGACCAGGACCGGTATCGCCAGCAGGATCACGAGCGGATCCCCGTTGCGGAGGGGGCCCGCCGCCGAGGCGGGCGCCGAGAGGACGTAGAGCAGCGGGAAGATGAGGACGCCCACGGGGATGAAGGCCATCGTGGCCACGATCGGGCGGTTCCGCCGATACTCCCGCAGCTCTTTGCGCAGGATGGCCCGCACACGCATCGCGTTCACGCTCATGACGGCCGGCCTCCGCCGATCCCGAGGGGAACCAGCGATTGCCTGGATCGTAGCGCGGTGCGTCAGTCGACCCGCGAGAGGCTACCCGTCTTCACGTCGTAGACGAACCCCGACACGGCGATGTCGTCGTCGATGAACGGCGACGCCTCGATCGTGGCGACGTCGTCACGGACGCTCTGCTCGAGGTCGGAAAACGGAAGGAAGTCGATCCCCGAGGCGTCCGCGCCCGTCTCGGCCGCGAGCTTCTCCCGCAGATCGTTGTTCGAGAACGTGAGCATGCCGCAGTCGGTGTGGTGAATGACCGCGAACTCACGGGTCCCCAGCAACCGCGACGAGATGATCAGCGACCGCACGGCGTCGTCGGAGGCGCGCCCGCCGGCGTTGCGAACCACGTGGGCATCGCCCACGCCGAGCCCGAGGAACTTCGCCGGGTGCAGCCGGGCATCCATGCACGTGAGGATCGCGACCGACCGCGCCGGCGGCATCGGCAGCCCGCCCTGGTCGAAGCTCTCCGCGTAGCCCTCGTTCGCCTCCACCATCTTGTCGATCTCGCCCACGTCGGGCTCCTTTCCGGCTCGGGTGAAGCGCAAATCCTAGTCGCACGATCGGATTCGGCGCAAGAGGTCGCGCGGCATGTTCATCCCCTGGTCATACAATGCCGCGATGGCCAGGACCGAAGCCTCCGCCGGCATCGATCGCGCCGGGCGCGCCATCTCGGCCAAAGCGGCGTCGTTCACCGAGTCGGTGATCCGCGAGATGACGAGGCTCGCGATGGCGCACGACGCGATCAACCTGGCGCAGGGGTTTCCGGACTTTCCGGCCCCGGCCGAGGTCAAGGACGCGGCCATCCGCGCGATCGAGGCCGACGTCAACCAGTACGCGATCACGTGGGGCGCGCAACCGTTCCGGCAGGCGATCGCGGCCACGTTCGAACGCTTCTACGGCATGGCCGTGGACCCCGAGCAACAGGTGTGCGTCACGTGCGGCTCGACCGAAGCGATGATTGCCGCGATGCTCGGCGTGGTCGACCCGGGTGACGAGGTCGTCGTCTTCGAGCCGTTCTACGAGAACTACGGGCCCGACGCCATCCTCGCGGGCGCGGTTCCTCGGTACGTGACGCTGCGCGAGCCCGACTGGACGTTCGACGAGGACGAATTGTCAGCCTGCTTTACCAATCGAACGCGCGGGATCATCGTCAACTCACCCAACAATCCGACCGGGAAGGTCTTCTCGCGAGAGGAGCTCGAGGCGATCGGCCGGCTCTGCGAGCGATGGGGCGCGGTCGCGTTCACCGACGAGATCTACGAGCACATCACGTACGACGGCGCACACCATATTCCGCTGATCACGATCCCCGGCATGGAGGATCGGACGATCACGATCAACGCGATGTCGAAGACGTACTCGGTCACCGGGTGGCGCGTCGGGTGGACGATCGCGGCGCCGGCGCTCACCGAGGGCATCCGCAAGGTCCACGACTTCCTGACGGTCGGCGCGCCGGCGCCGCTGCAGGAAGCGGGCGCCGTGGCGCTCGCCCTTCCCGACGAGTACTACCGGCGGACCGCCGCCGAGTACCTCGAGCGGCGAGACTTCATGCTCGAGACGCTCGCCGAGATCGACCTGCCGACCTCCAGGCCTCGCGGCGCCTACTACACGATGGCCGACATCTCGGACCTCGGACTCGGGAACGACGTGGAGGCCGCCAACCGTCTGGTGGAGGACTTCGGCGTCGCCACGGTTCCCGGCTCTTCCTTCTATTCGCGTCCCGAGCTCGGGCACACGCGGCTGCGGTTCTCGTTCTGCAAGCGCATGGAAACCCTGCGCGAGGCGGCCACGCGGCTGCGCAAGGTTCGCGGCTGACGCCGGGCGCGTCACTCGAAGTACGCGAACACCGCCAGGATCAGGTAGAGGGCGACGAGCGCCCAGCCCTCGAAGGGGTACGCCTCGCCGTCGCCGGTGATCTGCCAGAGCGCCAGGGCCGTGAGCGCCAACGCCCCCACGTACACCGGCTGGATCACGAACGTCAGGTGCGTCCCGAACAGCAGGGACAGCAGGACGAGCGCCGGATACAGGAACACGGCGATCTGGCTGACCGAGTTCTTGACCACCGACACGGCGAGGTCGCTCTTGCCGCGCGCGGCGAGCACCACGCCGGAGAAGTGCTCCACGGCGTTGCTCGCGATCG
>DASPTB010000275.1:0-8563 GCA_035623615.1 Actinomycetota bacterium | reverse complement strand
GATGACGAGGAAATTCGGAAGCATCCTTCCCCCGACCTTCGAGGTCCTCTATGCGATGAGCTCGCGGTCGCGCAGCGCCGCGATGAGGTCGTTTGCACGTGCGTCCCAACCGCCGAGGCGTTCTGCCCTGAGCCGCGCTGCCTCCCCCATTCGACGCCGAGCGGGCTCATGGCCCGCCAACTGCGCGATCGCATCCACGACTGCTCGGGCGTCCCCGGACGGGACGAGGATCCCCGCACCTTCCCCGCCGACCGTGTCCGCGACGGTCCCCACATCGGACGCGATGACCGGTCGCCCGCAGGCCATGTACTCGTACAGCTTGAGCGGTGAGTAGTGGTACGGGCCGGGCTCGGCCAGATGCACGGCCGCATCGAAGGTCCGGATCCAGTCCGGCACTCGCTCGTACGGCACAGGCCCAACGAGCCTCACGACGTCTCGCAGGTCCTGGACGGAGCGTGCGACCTCGGCGTAGCGGTCGCCCGTGCCGACGAGACACAGGACGGCTTCGGGCACCACGTCCCGCAGCCGGCGCGCGATGTCCGGCACGAGCGACAGCCCGTGGAAAGGACGGAAACCTCCCACCCACCCGACCACGAACCGCCGCTGCAAGTCGTGCGCAGCGCGCAGGTCCCGGTCGCCCGGACCGGGAGAGAACGAGTCGAGATCGACCCCGTTGTCCAGTACCAGCCTTCGCTCGCGCGGCACGCCCAGCGACTCCACCTGTGCGTCCAGGGCGGTGGAGACGGGGACGACGAGGTCGGCCTGGGCAATCAGCCGTCTCTCACCGATCGACTCCACGGCGGGCCCCCACAGCGGTCGCCGAACTCCCCACGACGCCTCCTCCCGCACTTCGAGCGCATCCATCTTCAAGACGAAGGGAACGCCTTGTCGCCGAGCGACACGAAGGCCGGCGTCGTGGAACCGGCGATGCTTCTGAATCACGAAGTCGTATCGACGTCCGTTCAGAAGCGCCGCCTGGCTCCGCATGCGCCTGGCCCTCAGGGCCATGCGTCCATCTCCGAGGAAGACTCTCGCGGGTCGAGGGAGCCTTCGCACGGCCCGGCCACCGAGACCGGGACCACTCCCGCTCTCCGGCACGTTCGCGTCTGCGGTCAGCGCCTGGGGGCTGTCCAGCCCATCCGGTGTGAGCAGGTCGCACCCGCCGGACACGGCACCGAGGCCCTTCGCCAACCCGACGGCGTCCAGGACATAGGAGTCCACCGACGCCGACCGACCCGAGTACGCGGGCACGACGAGGAGCGAACGAGTCTCCGATCGACCTTGCAAGGTACGGGTCGCCCCCCCTGTGGAATCGCGTCTTCCTGTTCGATTCACCGAAGGTGAACACTGGCCGCTAGCGTTCCGCCCACACTCTCTTGTGGATGCGCTTCGACAGCGATGCGCCCTCGGCCGCGAGCTCGAGCGCCCTGACGCGGATGGCGGAACGAGGCGTCACTCGAACCGGGGCCGGCGCGTACCCCAATCGCGAACGAAGGTCTCCCGCGATGACCTCGAACGTCAGGACGTCCTGCTGGCTCATCTCGGTTCGCCAATCCCGGAGGCCCACGACTGGGGGAAGTGACAGATGCCGGTGCTGTTCCGGGTGTTTGAAGGAAGCCGTCAATTCGTCTGCCCGATCGAAGTATCGAAGCATCGCCGCATCGAAAGGAAGCTTGATGAAGGTGCAGATCCTCCGAAGGCTGGACTCCGGCTCCTCGACGAGATCCTCGTATCGAACCTCCATGTACCTCGTCGCGCCCAGTTTGCGGCCGGCGATCTGCCCGCGACTCACCGCCCGCTTCCAGGCCGTGGCGGCCCGGTCGATCCGCTCCGGGCCGAATCGCGCGGCCTGAAGCGACAGGGCCACGTTCCGCCCGTCCCGGATCACGTGGACGAAGCGTGCCTCGGGGAACGCTCCCGCGAGCAGCGGCAGGTTGAAGACGTACCCCGGGGTCTTGTCGCCGTACCGCCGCTTGGTCTCTCGTTCCGCATACAGTTCGTACACACCCCGAACCGCGTCGGCGAGGTTCGCAGGAGGGGCCGACCCCATCGCCGCGCGCACGTCTCGTTCAGGAAGACCCCAGGCCCTGAACCAGCGGTGATCGAAGAGCTCGCCCATGAAGAGGTCGCAGTCGAACCCTGTTCGCGTCTGGTAGCGGCGTTGCCGGCGGGCCATGGCAGCCACGAAATACGACTCCGGGGGGACGGCCATCTCCGGGTGAGAGTCGAGCATCGCACGCAGAAGCGTCGTCCCCGATCGCTCGCACCCGACGACGAACGGCAAGGGGTTCACGCCTCCTTCCTCTTCAATGGGAACCCAGCCAGCGCAGCGGAGTCGTCCAGCGGCGGAGGTACGCGGTGCGTCCTCTCGACCCCTCTCGCGCCGCGACGAACTCTCCGTCCGGAAAGACGAGCGACCAGACGAAGGAGCTCTTTGCCCGTATTCCGGGCAAAGAGCGAAGGGTCGACCGCGCCTTGCCCCCGCGCCCCCGGCGCTCCGTCGTGTACGCGGCCAGAGCCCTGAGCTCCTGCCGTGACACCGGGGCCGACGCTACGCGCGCAAGCTCGACGGGGATCCCGACGGACAGTCCCCGGGACACCGCCTCAGTGGCATGCCGGATCACCGCCCGACATCGCCACCTCGCGACCGCCTCGTCCAGGGCACCCCAGTCGACTCGCCCCGATCGGGCGATCTGCGCCACGTCGCGCAGTGCGAGCGGAGCCGGGCTTCGTCCGCCGAGCGAGGCATTCACGCAGGCGTGCACCATCAGCGCGGTGTCGTCGAGACGGCGGAGCTCCGCTCCCCCGAGCTGAAACGGCACCGACCGGTCGAGCAGCTCGTCGGGGTCGATCCATCGCCCGAAGGCGCCGAACACCAATCGCCGGTGCAGGTCGACCTCCACTCCGCTTGCGTCCACGTACGTGGTCCCCTGCCCGAACCGCTCGTTGAAGCCCGGCCGGGGCTCCGGCGCCCGCCGCCGGAAGCCCGCCGCCTCGACGATTGCGCAGGCCGTCTGCCAGTGCCGTCCCGTCACGAGCAGATCGATGTCGCCGAACGGCCGCCACGAGGCGTCCGGATACACGGTGTGCGCAACGGCCGGCCCCTTCAGGACGGCGACGGCGGCTCCTGCTCTTGAGAACTCTTCGCCAAGCTTCACCAGAATCCGCTCGAGCTTGAGCGCCCAGAGCATCGCGGATCGCTGGCGCTGCGTCAGATCGCCCCGGCTCTCCTCGGGCAGACGCACGACCTCCGCCGAGACCGCCGCCAGGGCGAGGCCGGAGAGTCGCCGCAGCTCGATCTCCTCGGCGAGCCCCTCCCACTCCTCCTCGCTGAGCGAGATTCGCCCCGGCGCTTCGTCGCGCGGGTCGAGCCCGAAGGCCGCAATCCCGCGAAGGACATCCGTTGTCGCGACGGTGACCGCCGGGCGCTTGCCCATTCGAAGGCTCAAGGGCGCTCGGACTCCTCATCGAGGATGATCAGGACCTCGTCTCCTTGGGCGACGCTGTGCGTCGAAGCGAACTCTCCGATCCTGCGAACCGCCTCAACGACCAGGTCCACGTCCTCCTCGGACATGTCGATCCACAGCGGGAGCGTCAGGACCCGCTCCGCCACACGCTCGGTGACGGCGAGGTGGCCGTTCGTCGTCGGCACGTCCCGGTAGGCACGCTGGGCATGCACCGGCGGGGCGTAGTACCTGCGAGTCTGCACGCCCTCCGCCCGTAGCGCCGCGGCGAGCGAGGCTGCGCTCATTCCGAAGGCGTCCGGGTCGACCAAGATCGTGAAGTCCTTGTAGGTGCTCCGGTCCCCTTTTCGCAGGACCGGCCACGAGATCCCCGGCACGCGCTCGAGTCCCATCCAGTACCGCTCCGCCAGCTCGCTTCTGCGCGCCAAGCGATCGTCCAGGCCGTCGAGGGAGGCCAGTGCCACGGCGGCGTGGATCTCGGACATGCGCGCGTTCAACCCGTAGAACTGGCAGTCGTAGTCCCCCGGGTTCGCATAGTCCCGCCCGATCCGGCAGCGCTCGGCGAGCAACTTGTCGTTGGTCGCGATCAGCCCCCCCTCCCCGGCCACCAACACCTTCGTCGGGGACAGACTGAAGACCTCAGCGTCCCCGAAGCCCCCGATCGGAGTGCTCCCGTGCCTGGATCCGAACGCGTGCGCAGCGTCGTACACGAGCCGCAGGCCGTTGCGAACGGCGATCTCCCCAAGGGCATCAACGTCGCACGGGGTGCCGAACGTGTGCGTCGCGAGGATGGCCGAGGCCCGCACACCGGCTGCTCTCGCGGCGGCCGTCGGGGAGAGGGTGAGTGTGTCGGGGTCCACGTCCGCGAACACCGGGCGAAGCGCGTTCCACGCCACCGCGTGCGCGGTCGCCGTGAAGGTGAACGATGGCAGGATCACGTCCCCGGAGAGATTCGCCGCCCGAAGGACGAGCATCAGACCGGCGGTGCACGAGGAAACGGCGACGCAGTGGCTGACTCCGAGGTATTCGGCCGCTCGTGACTCGAACTCCCGGACGACCCGGCCGTTGGTCAACTGGCGGCTCTCCAGTATTCCGCGGAGCGCCTCGACCAGCGCCTCGGTGTCGGGCAGCCTCGGGTACAGGAACGCAAGTCCGTCCGGGAATGCCGGCGTTCCTCCGTTCACGGCAGGAGGTCCTGTCAGAGTTGCTCGGGACGCGATTCGCACGTTCGCTCCTCACATGGTCGATGCGACTGACGCCCGGGCGATCCGCCGGCGAGCGTCGCGGGTCCCCCCTGCGTCGCGTGGTATCGGTTCAGGTCGTCCGCTCGACGAGCCCGTCTTCCTCGAGAGCGCTCAGCAGATGCCGTATGTCGTCCTCGATCCTGGACGCCGGCATCCCGTAGGCATCCGCGACCAGCCCGGCGAGGTCGGACACGGAGCACGGTTCGTCCATCAGCTCCCAGATGGCACCCGCCGTGCCGTCCAGGGACCGGATGTGATCGCGGCCCGGCGTCGCCAGCAGCACCTCCGAACCGACCGTCCGGGACAGCACCGTGGGAGCACGGCGAAAGCGAGCCCCCCCCGTCACAGGGCGACCACGGTCGGTGGGGAGTTCGCGCCGAACGCGTTCCTGGCGTCGAACACCAGCGAGGCGTGTTGCCCGATCCAGGCGAGGTCGAAGGCGCTGTGCGGCGTGAGCAGCGCCACGATGTCGGCGGCGT
This sequence comes from Actinomycetota bacterium, assembly GCA_035623615.1. Taxonomy (GTDB): domain Bacteria; phylum Actinomycetota; class UBA4738; order UBA4738; family UBA4738; genus DASPTB01. The sequence continues at coordinate 3,376 of DASPTB010000275.1, read as the reverse complement.
CGAGCGCCCGCAGCGAAAGCTCACACCTGGTCAGCGCCGGCATCCCCGCGGAAGGGATCTCCGCGACGTGAGGGTCGGACCACGAGACCCGCGCCCCGCGTCGTGCCAGCCCCTGCATGATTCGCAGAGCCGGCGACTCGCGGATGTCGCCGACATCGGCCTTGTACGCGACCCCCAGGACCAGGATTCCGGCGCCCCTGACCGACTTCCCCGCGTCGTTCAGCGTCTCGACGATGCGGGATACCACGTAGCTCGGCATTTGCGAGTTGATGTCCTCGGCCTGCTCCAGGATCCGGAATTGGTGGCCGGCGTCACGACGGATCTGCCACGCCAGATAGGTGGAGTCGAGCGGGATGCAGTGCCCACCCACCCCCGGACCCGGCTGAAAGCTCATGAAGCCGAATGGCTTGCTCGCTGCGGCCCGAATGACTTCCCAGGCGTCGATTCCCATCTCGTGGCAGAGCATGGCCATCTCGTTCACGAGGGCGATGTTCACGTGGCGGAACGCGTTCTCGAGCAGCTTCGCCAGCTCCGCCGACCGGCACGACGCCACTGGGACCACCTGGTCCACGAGCTGCCCGTAGAAGAGGGCCGCCGCGCCTGCCGCCTCCGCGGTGAGACCACCCACGACGCGAGGCACGTCGCGAAAGTCGAAGGCGATGTTCCCGGGATCGATGCGTTCCGGTGAGTACGCGAGCAGGAAGTCGTGCTCGGCCGACAGCGCCGAGGACTCGAGGATCGGCCGCACGATCTCCTCAGTGGTTCCCGGATAGGTGGTCGACTCGAGGATGACCATGGCCCCCGGACGAAGGCGCAGCGCCACCTCCTTGCAGGCGGCCTCGATGTGGGAGAGGTCGGGCGAGTGGTCCTGGACGGGCGTGGGGACGCAGACGACGATCACGTCGCTCGACTCGATCGCGTCGGCAGCGAGGGCGAACTCCAATCTCCCCGATTCGAAGCCGGCCCGATACGCCGTCTCGGACACACCGGGAACCGCCAAGGTGCCCTGCCGCAACGCGTCGGTGCGCTCCCGGTAGGGATCGATCCCCGTCACGTGAAAGCCCGCCTCCGCCGCCGCGCAGGCGAGGGACAGGCCGACGTACCCCTGGCCGAGGACGGCGATCTCAGCGTCGCGCGAGAGGATCCTGCGCCGAAGGCGCGCTGTTCCCTTCATGATCGTCTCCGCTTCTCAGGCGGCCGTCCGATGTGTGCGGGCCGGTCGGCCCGGGTCGGACGGCGGTGTCGGTTCGGGAAAGCCGAATCAGGCAGCGGCGTCGGGGTCCGCGGACTCGCCGAGCTCGATGACGCGGCGGATTGCCTGGGCCCTGCGACGGAAGCACTGGCGCCTCGAGATGCGAAGCTCGCGCGCGATCTCCGGCGCCGACAACTGCTTGATGTACCAGAGGAAAAGAAGGCGGCGGTCGGTCTCGTCGACGAACCGCATGCGCCGGCAGAGCTCAGTCCGCTCGTCGAGGGTATCCAGCACGGCAGGGGGGATGCCCTCCGAGTGGGTGGAGTGGCGACGAGCGGCTCCGGCCAGAAGGACGGAGGTTCCCCAGGGGTGACACCAATCCGTGTAGGTCACGAGCGCCCACACGACCTGGCGAGGCGAGCTCAACACGAACCGATCCCCCTGCGAAACAGGCAAGCAATCTCCACGTCTACACGCTATTGGTCCTGGTGGTGACGCGCCAGTCGGGGAAATCCCCCAAGGATTCGTCAGTCCCGGTGCCGCCCGCCGCCCGAGAGCGAACCCTCGTCGACGCCGTTCAGAACGACTCCGATGACGGGAGCGCGAAGCCGGGTCAAGACCTCGGTCGACCATTCCGCCCCGTCGACCGTCGTCCTGCCCGCTCGGGCGACGACCAGGACCGCGTCGGCCTCCGGGATCAGCGGAGCCGGGTCGCTGCCCGCCAACACCGGGGCCGTGTCGAGCAGGACGACATCGGCCATGGCCCTCGCCTCCGCGAGGGCCGTCCGCATGTCGTCGGAGCCCAGGAGCTCGCCGGGTCGCTCGGGAGTCTGTCCGCTTGGAACGAGGCGGATGCCGTCGATCGGGGTGTCGGCCACCAGTCCGTTCAAGACCGGCGGCCCGCTGCCGAGTGCCAGCACGTCGAAGAGCCCCGGGACGTTCTGGGCGTCGAACAGGCGATGCACCGCCGGGCGGCGTGGATCGCAGGAGAGGACCAGGACCCGCTTGCCGAGCTCGCTGAACGAGGCGGCGAGGTTGGCGACGACGGTGGTCTTGCCCTCCGCCGAGGACGGGCTCGTGACCAGAATGGCCTTCGGCCATTCCCGTCCGCCGCCGGCACCGTCGCCGTTGCCGCTCCCGTTGCCGTTGCCGTTGCGACCGGCGTTGGTCGCCCCGGAAAGGAGGCCGGTTCGCAACAATCGGAACGCGTCGGCGGACTTGGAATGCGGTCGGGTCGCGGACACCACGCCCTTGCCGCCGGATCGAGACATCGGGATCTCCGCGAGTACCGGCGCGTGAAAATGCCGCTCGGCCGACTCCTTGCTGCGGATGCGTGTGTCGAAGCGCTCCAGCACCAAGGCCAGCGCGATGCCGGCCAACAGGCCCACGATGACGGCCGACGCGACACGTCCCGTCCTGCTGGAAAGGAAGGAGAGCTTTCCGGTCGCCGTCGTGGGTGCGAGCGGCTGGGCGATCGCCGGCTGGGCGATCACGTACCTGGGGGCGCCCGGAAGCAGCAGCTGCTGGATCTGGCTCTGGATGTGGGCGATCTGGTTCTCGAGGCCGGCCGCCTCGGACGAATGTGACGAGCCGCCTCGCCCGTTCAACGCGTTCAGCTGTTGCCTGAGCGGGACGATGGCCGCCCGCAGACCCGCGGCCTGGATTTGTGCGGTCTTCGTCTCCAAGCCCTGGAGGAACTGAATCGTCTGGCTCGCAAACGTATTCGCCAGGAGCTCCGCGCGCGCTGGGGTCGGGGCCTCAGCGGTGATCGACAGAAGGCCCGTGTCGGAGTTGAACTCCGCCGACACTCCCCTGGTGAGATCCAGTGGGTTGCCCGTGTACCCAACGGCCTTGGCGACTCGCGAGGCAACGCTCGGGAAGGTCACGAGCGACGCGAGAGGCGAGGTCTTCGGGTTGAACCCGGAGCTGAACGTCGATGGATCGACGACGATCGTGGTCGCCTGGTATCCCGAGGCGGAGGACGCGTGCGCCCGACCGGAGCTCGGGATCAGGAGCGCGATGGCGACGGCAACGAGGACGGAAGCGACGATGACGAGCCACCGTCGCCGAAGAGCCTGGAGATACTGCACGGGCTCCATTCGTCTACCTCCCAGCCAGCTCTCGGCGAAGCGCCAGCGATACGGCCGCCGTCTGATTGGGAACACCGAGCCGGGCGAAGATCCG
>DASPTB010000262.1:0-2549 GCA_035623615.1 Actinomycetota bacterium | reverse complement strand
AAGAGCCGCGGCGAGCTCGAGCGTCGGGTGGGCGCGCCAGTGCTTGCCGCGATCCCCAGGTTCCAGGGCTGGAAGCGAGGCCAGCAGCCGATCCTCGTCATGGTCACCGACCCCAAGAGCTACGTGGCCGAGGCGTACCGGACGCTGGCGACGAACGTCCTTTACGTGGCGTCGCAGCGTCCGCTCTCGGTGGTCCTGATCACCAGCTCGACCGGCGGGGAGGGCAAGACCACGACCGCCGCCAACCTCGGACTGGCGCTCGCCCAGTCGGGCAAGCGGGTGATCTTGGTCTCCGCCGATATGAGACGGCCCCGGCTCCACGAGTTCTTCTCCATCGAGAACCGTCGCGGTCTGTCCGATCTGCTCCAGGGGAAGGCGACCCTCGTTGACGTTGCCGTCGCCGCGGCCGACCGCAACCTCCGAGTGGTCCCCGCAGGTCCCGTCCCCGAGAACCCAGCCGGCTTGCTCGGCAGTCGTCGCGCGGCCGAGTTCCTCGAGTCCGCGCGGTCGGTATGCGACTTCCTCGTGCTCGACGCGCCGCCCGCGCTGGCTGTCGCCGACGCATCCACGCTGGCGCCCCGCGCGGACGGCACGCTCTACGTCATGGACGCCGAGCGGACGGGCCGAACCGCGATCGAACAAGCACGCAACCAGCTGGAGAACGTGGGCGCGAACGTCATCGGCACCATCTACAACGCGTTCGACCCCTCGCACGCCGCGTCATATGGCTACTACTACGCGTACTACGAGGCCTACTACGGACTCGACGAAAGAGGCCGCAGCGACAAGGGCGGGCGGAACGCTCGTGGCGGAAAGCGCGGGCGGCACAAGGAGCGCGTCAGCTCTGCGGGCTTCGGCGACTCGGCGCCCATCGGCGCGGGAGTGACCGGACCCCCCACGGGAGCGATAGCTGCGGAGACACCTGCGACCGGATCCCCGGTCGGTGTCGCTACGACTGAGCGTCCGCTTCCGACGACCGGCAACGGCAACAGGAACGGAAACGGGCACAGCGGCAACGGCAACGGCCGGCCCAACGGCAAGGGCAAGCCCCCGAACGGCGGGAACGGCAACGGGAACGGCGGGAACGGCAACGGGCACCATCCACGCGGGAACGGCGGTCCCCCCGGCCGCGGCCGCCCGGAGGGACCCGACGACCTCCCGCTGTGGTGGACCGACAACTAGAACCCGGAGACACACGTGAACCTGGACCTTCCCCGATCCCTGGTTCGGCTCCGCCCCCCGGACCTCCGTGAAGTCCTCGCCACCCGCTCGGCGACCGTCGGAATCATCGGACTCGGATACGTCGGACTCCCCCTCGCCATGGCAGCCGCTCGCGCCGGGTTCTCCGTCGTGGGCTTCGACGAGGACACGGCGCGCGTCGACGCCCTCTCGGCGAACCACTCGTACATCCCCGACGTGCCGGACCTGGACGTGGCCCGCGCAGAGATGCGGTTCACCTCCACTCCCCGGCCGCTGCGACAGGCCGACGTCGTCGTCGTCGCGGTCCCGACGCCGCTGACCGACGGGGTTCCCGACTTGGCAATGGTCCGCGGGGCCTGCGCCACGATCGCTGAGATCCTGCACCCCGAGATGCTCGTGGTCCTCGAGTCGACGACCTACCCGGGCACGACCGAGGAGGTCGTCCGGCCGATCCTGGAGACCTCGGGACTGGTCGCCGGGCAGGACTTCTACCTCGGCTACTCCCCCGAGAGGATCGACCCCGGGAGCGACTGGGGCCTCGCCGACACCCCCAAGATCGTTTCCGGGATCGGCGAGACGGCGGGCGATCTGGTCGAGCTCTTCTACAGCCAGTTCGTGACGGAGGTCGTCCGGGTTCCGAGTCCTCGTGAAGCCGAGATGGCAAAGCTCATCGAGAACACCTTCCGCCACGTGAACATCGCACTCGTGAACGAGCTGGCGATGCTGGCGCCGCACCTCGGCGTGGACATCTGGACGGCACTCGATGCCGCCGCCACGAAGCCGTTCGGGTACCTCCCCTTCTGGCCCGGCCCCGGCGTGGGCGGCCACTGCATCGCGATCGACCCCAGCTACCTCTCGTGGCGGGTCAGCCAGCGACTCGGCTTCGGCATCGGGTTTGTCGAGCACGCCAAGGAGGTCAACAACCGGATGCCCTCCTACGTGGCGTCCCGCATCGCGGAGGCGCTGAACTCGGTCAGCAAACCGCTCCGCGGATCGCGAGTCATGGCGCTGGGCGTCTCGTACAAGCCCGGCGTCAACGACATCCGGGAATCCCCGGCGCTGATGGTGCTGCGGCAGCTCGTCGCCGCGGGGGCGAACTGCTGCTACAACGATCCTTACGTGCCATCGATCGATGTCGACGGTGCCGAGCTCCGCTCGCAGCCTCTGTCACTGGAGCTCGTCGAGAGTCAGGACTGCGTCGCCATCCTGACGGCCCACCCGAAGGTGGACTACCCGGCGGTCGTGGCGGCCGCGACGATGGTGTTCGACACCAGGGGCGTCACTCGACACCTCGACGCGCCGAACGTCGTCCGGCTCTAGGGCGATCCGCCGGGAGCTGCCTCCCACAC
>DASPTB010000243.1:0-10932 GCA_035623615.1 Actinomycetota bacterium | reverse complement strand
CGTGTCCGCGAGCCAGCTCACGTTCCCGCACGGCAACCGCCGGACGATCACGATCGCCGCACACGGCTCGCAGTTCCTGTCCTTCGCGGTGCAGACGAAGACGACCGGGCGCTTCCCCGTCTCGGTCCAGATCTTCACGCGCGCCGGCCGCCAGATCGCCGAAACGCAGATGATCGTGCGTTCGACTGCCTACAATCTGGTCGCGCTGGTCGTCACTCTCGGAGCCGCGCTGTTCCTGCTGGCGTGGTGGGGAAGGAGGTTCTTGCCTCGGCGGATGTCGTGAGCCCAGCCGGAAGCGACGACAGCCGTCTCCTGCGGAACACGGCCGTCATGTCGGTCGGGACCGCGCTGTCCAGGCTCACGGGACTCCTGCGGGTCCTGACCGTCGCCTACGTCCTGGGCATCGGGCGGCTCTCGGACGCGTACAACGTCGCGAACACCACGCCGAACATCGTTTACGACCTGGTGCTCGGCGGGGTCCTGTCCGCGGTCTTCGTTCCCGTCTTCGTCGAGTGGATCGAGACGCGAGGCCGTGAGGAGGCGTGGCGCTCGGCGCGGGCGATCATGACGTTCGCGGTCCTCCTGCTCACCGCGGCGGCGGTTCTCATCATGCTGCTCGCCGAGTTCGTCATCCACGCATACACGCTCCAGGGAACCGGACCCGACCTCGCCCAGTACCGCAGTCTCGCCACCTTCTTCCTCGTGATCTTCATGCCCCAGATCGTCTTCTACGGATGGGGCGCGATCGCGACCGGCCTGCTGAACGCCCACCGCCGCTTCGCCGTGCCGATGTTCGCGCCGATCCTCAACAACCTGACGGTCATTGCGACGATGGTGCTGTTCGTCGTCGTCACGCACGGCACCACGCCGTCGGTCGCGACGACGACCTCCACCGAGCGCTGGGTCCTCGGCATCGGCACGACGCTCGGCGTCTTCGCGATGACCGTCGTGCTGTGGCCGCCGCTGCGCGCGACCGGCTTCCGGTGGCGGTTCGTCCTCGACGTGCACGACGAGGCGCTGCGCAGGATCATCCGGCTGGCGGGTTGGGTCTTCTTCTACGTGCTGGTCAACCAGATCGCCTACGTCGTCGTCATCCTGCTCGCCAACCGCGTCGCCGGCGGGTACACCGCCTACTCGTACGCGTACACGTTCTTCCAGCTTCCCTACGCCATCTTCGCCGTGTCGATCTTCACGGCGCTGCTCCCGTCGCTCTCGTCGCGCTGGACCGACCACGACGGCCGGGGATACCTGGTGCTGCTGTCCCAGGGGATGCGGAGCACCGCGCTGATCGTCCTGCCGGCCACGGCCGGCCTCATCGCGATCGCCCTGCCCATCAGCCGGCTCTTCTTCCAGCACTTCCACGTCACCAGCGCCGACGCGACCCTCCTCGCGGGCACGCTGGCGCTCTTTGCGACCGGTTTGTTCACATTTGCCCTCTTCCAGCTGCTCATTCGCGGCTTCTATGCCATGCAGGACACCCGCACGCCCGCCCTGATCAATTTGGTCGCGACCGCTATTGGGACTGCAGTCAACTTCGTTTACTTCCGATATCTCGGGGTGAAAGGACTCGCCTTGGGACAGACGACCGCGTACACGATCGCCACGATCGCAGCGCTGCTGGTGATGCGGCGCCGGCTCGGCGGCCTCGACGGCCGCAGGGTCGCGTCCTCCGTCGCCCGCATCGCGATCGCGTCCGCCGTGACGGGGCTGGTCGCCTTCGCGACCGCCGAGTGGCTCGGGAGCGCGCTCGCCACGACCACGACCGGCTCGGAGCTGGTCCAGGTGGTGGCCGCGACCGCCGCCGGCATCGCCGCATTCCTCGCCATGGCGTGGTGCCTTCGCATCCAGGAGGTCGCGACCGTTACCGAGATCGTCCGAAGGAGGACCAGATGATGCACATCCGGACCACCCTGCGCCGGCTGGCGCGTGACGAGAGGGGGTTCGCCACCAGCTTCTTCGTGCGTACGATCATCGCCTTCGCGCTCGTCGCCCTCGTGATCAACGAGGTCGGGCAGATCCTGATGACCGATGTCCACGCCCACAACGCTGCCGGCGACGCCGCACAGGCGGCGGCCACCCAGTACAAGGGAACGCGGAACCTGGCGCAGGCCCATCAGGCCGCCCTCAACGCGATGGCCAACGACGACCCGAAGGCCAAGCTGGTCAAGCTCACGATCAACACGAGCCAGTACACGGCGATTGCCGTGGTGACGGACACCGCCAACACGCTCGTGGTGAGCCGGATCTCGTTCCTGCAGAAGTACGGGCACGTCCGTGCCTCCGAGGAAGAGGTAGCTCCCACCGCCTGAGCGCTGGGTAGACTCCAGAGGCGTGGAGGCGATCGCTCCCGAACAGACGCTCGCATCGCGCTACGTGCTTCGTCGCGAGATCGGCGAAGGCCGCCTCTCGACGGTCTGGGCCGCCGAGGATCCCACGCTGGCGAGGACCGTCGCGGTCAAGATCCTCCATGACGACAGCGCCCGCGACCCCCTGGTCCGCGACGCGTTCTTGCGGCAGGCGACGGCGGGCGGGCGCCTGGCCCACCCGAACCTGCTGGCCCTGTACGACGCCGGGACGCAGGACGGACACGCCTACCTGGTCACCGAGTACGTCCGCGGAGGCCCGCTCGGCACGCTTCTCGAGGAACGAGGGCCGGTGAGCCCGGCGGCCGCCGCCGAGATCATGTGCGAAGTCCTCGCCGCCCTCTCCTGTGCCCACGAGGCCGGGCTCGTCCACGGCGACCTGTCCCCGACGAACGTGCTCGTGGGGGCCGAGGGCCACGTCAAGGTCGGCGACGTCGGACTCGCGGAGGCCATTCGAGCCGCCACCCGCGAGGAGCGCACCGGTGCCGAGGAGGGGATTGCTCTTGGGCCGCCCGAAGGCGACCCGTACCGAGCGCCCGAGCAACGCCGAGGCGAAGCCGCCACCCCCGCCTCCGACGTGTACGCGGCCGGCGTCCTGCTCGCCGAGCTGCTCGCCGGGCCCGCGTGCTCGGCGCCGCAAGGACGCCGGAAGGCACCCGACCCCCCGTCGGCGATTCGCCCGGGCATCCCGAAGCAGTTCGACCAGGTCGTGGAACGGGCCCGAGCGGAAGCTCCGGCGGACCGCTTCGCCTCCGCGGACGCGATGCGCGCTGCGCTCGAACGCCTCGGCGGCGACCGGCCGGCCATCGCCGCGGCCACGAGCATGGGCGGAGAGACGATCCCCGCCGCGGCCGTCCCCAGTCGCCGGTCGGCGCTGCGCTCGTGGATGCTCGTTCCGGCGATCGTGGTGCTCCTCGGCGCGGTCGCGATCGTCGGTGGTCTGGTGTTCGGTCGGCTCGAGGTGGGCGGCCCACTCGGAATCCGCGCGGCGGCGCCGAAAACCCCAGCGCAGGCCGGCTCGCCCGCCGCCGCGGTTCCGATCAGGGTGGTCGCGGCGCGCGACGTCGATCCGACGAGCGACGGGGGCGACGGATCCGAACACCCCGAGCAGACAGGCCTCGCGATCGACGGGAATCCGGCGACCGCGTGGACGACCGACCACTACGCGTCGGCCGACTTCGGCAACCTGAAACCCGGTGTGGGCCTGTGGCTCGACCTTGGGGGGCAGGCCACCGTTCGCTCGGTCACCATCACGACGCCGGCGGGTGGATGGACCGTCGAGCTGATCGCTGGTTCGCCTCCGGATCCCCGCGCGGAGCCTATGCAGGACGCCAGCGGCCGGACGGATTTCACGGTGGCGACGGGGACGACGACGATCGCGGTGAAGCCCTCCCGGACCGAGGGCGTCCTGCTCTGGATCACGCGGCTCGCGCCGGACGGGGGGCGGTTCGCGGCGTCCGTCGCCGAGGTGTCGGTCGCCGGAACGCCGGGATGACGCCGGGATGACGTCGGGCGGCGCGCACCTCCCCGACCGCGAGCTCGCCGCACGCGCCGTCGCGGGCGATGACGGCGCCTTCGCCGAACTCGTTCGCCGGCACGAGCGTCGCGTGTACAACCTGGCCCTGCGCATGCTCGGTCGCTCGGAGGACGCGCGGGACGCAGCCCAGGACGCATTCGTCTCGTGCTATCGCAACCTGTCGAAGTTCCGCGGCGAGGCCGCCTTCTCCACGTGGCTGCATCGCATCGCCGTGAACGCCTGCTACGACGTGCTCCGGCGACGACGAGACGTGCTGGGACTGGACGAGGCCCCCGAGCCGCCGCCCGCAGCCGACCACGGCGACGCGGTGACGACGTCGGTCGACGTGCGCCGCGCCCTGCTGGCCATCCCGGACGAGTTCCGCACGGTACTCGTCCTGCACGACATCCAGGACCTCGGGTACGACGAGATCGCGCGCATCCTCGAGGTGCCGGTGGGAACGGTCAAGTCGCGCCTGCACCGGGCCCGCGTCGCGCTCGGACGAGCGCTCGGTGGGGAACCTTCCCCACCGTCCGACCCGTCGAACGAAGGAATGCCATGAGCGATCGGAACTCCCCCAGCCCCGGCGCGCCGGCCCGGCATCCCGAGGAAGCCCTGGCCGGCTTCGTCGATGGAACCCTGTCCGAAGACGAGCGCCGCCTCGTCGAGGCACATCTGCGAACGTGCTCGGCGTGCCGGGCCGAGGTCGACCTGGCGAAAGCGTCCCTCGAGGCGACGGGTGCGCTTCCGGAGGCGGACGCCCCCGGCCTGGACCCCGAAGCGATCGTCCACACCGCCCGCACGGTGGTCCCACTCAAGTCACGAAGCACGGCGACGGGCGAGCGCCAGAGGCCGGCGAGATGGCTCGGGGTGGTCGGCGGGCTCGCCGCGGCGGCGATCGCGGGGGTCTTCCTCGTCGGCCTGTTCCGCGGTCAGGGAGGAGGCGGCTCGGCGACGACGGCCGCACAGGCTCCCGGGGTCGAGTCCACGGCGCGGCCGCCCACGGGTGGGTCGTTCGCCCCTCTCCCCTCCCCCGGCGCCGTGCAGCCGCGCACCCAGACGGCCGTCGTGGCCGACGAGAACTTCTCGAGAGCATCGGTCGCCGAGCTGGCGAGGTCGCTCGTCAACGGTGGCACTTCCGACGTCCTCTCGCAGCAGAACGGGGCCCGGCGACTGTCGGCGACGGAGCTCGGACGGGCGAGACTGTGCGCGCAGGGCGCCGCCGGCACGGCGGAGAGTCCCCTGCTGGTGGTCCGCGCGCGCTTCGAGGGACGACCGGCCTACCTCACCGCGTTCATGGCCGAGGGGTCGAAGGTCGCTCGCGTCGTCGTGACACCGGTCGGCACGTGCACGGTCCTGTACCAGACGCAGTACCCGGGCACCGGGCCCTCGCCTGGCTGATCCACACGCCGCGCGGCGCCGCGCGGGAATACCGGGGGGACGAGCCCAGGGCGGCGCAGACCGCCGGGAACAGCGCGGCCGTCCACGACGTTGGCCCCAACTAGAATGACCGCGGTGGACCCCGTAGAACGCAACGTCGTGATCCTCGGGTCGGGCCCGGCCGGCCTGACGGCGGCGCTGTACACGGCTCGCGCCAACCTGAGTCCCCTGGTCCTGAAAGGCGTGGACGCCGGCGGCCAGCTCATGCTCACCACCGAGGTCGAGAACTTCCCCGGCTTCCCGGACGCGGTGCTCGGCCCGGACCTGATGGAGCGGATGGAGAAGCAGGCCGGCCGGTTCGACGCGGAGTTGCTGCACCAGGCGGCCACGCGAGTCGACCTGTCGAGCGAACCGTTCTCGGTCTGGTCCGGCGACCAGCAGTGGCTTGCGCGAACGCTGATCATCACGACCGGCGCCTCGGCGCAGTGGCTCGGCATCCCGGGCGAGGAGCATCTGCGGGGACGCGGGGTCTCGTCGTGCGCCACGTGCGACGGCTTCTTCTTCCGCGGCCGCGACCTCGTCGTGGTCGGCGGCGGCGACTCGGCGATGGAGGAGGCCATCTTCCTGACGCGCTTCGCCACCAAGGTGACGGTGGTGCACCGGCGCAGCGAGCTGCGCGCGTCGAAGATCATGCAGGACCGGGCGTTCGCAAACGAGAAGATCGAGTTCGTCTGGGACTCGGCGGTCGAGAAGGTGCTGGGTGACGACACGGTCACGGGCGTCGCCGTGCGGAACGTGAGGACGGGCGAGACATCGTCGATCGACGCCGCCGGGATGTTCGTCGCCATCGGCCACACACCCAACACGGAGCTGTTCGAGGGGCAACTCGAGCTGGATCACGGCTACGTGGTCGTCGAGGAGCCGACGACGCGGACCAGCCGCGAGGGCGTGTTCGCCGCGGGGGACGTGGTGGACCACATCTACCGCCAGGCCATCACCGCCGCGGGCATGGGGTGCCAGGCGGCCATCGACGCCGAGCGGTATCTCGAGGCAAAGGGACACTAGCGCCGACGCAAAGGGACACTAGCGCCGACGCAAAGGGACATTGGCGCCGACGCAAAGGGACATTGGCGCCGAGGAAGCGGCACCCGGCTCCGCCGATTTCGGGCCGAGTTCCGCCTCCTGGCGCTCCTACCTCTGATGGAATACGGTGACGCGTTCGTGCGTTGAAGAGGCCGTCGGAGGCGGGAAGCGCTGCACCCGGCGAAGGAGGAAGCCTTGTCTGTCGCAGTTGGAGAGGTAACGGATCAGGAGTTCGAGTCACAGGTTCTCGGCGCGGAAGGGCCGGTCCTGGTCGACTTCTGGGCGGAGTGGTGCGTCCCCTGCCACCTCGTTTCCCCGATCATCGAGGAGATCGCGCGCGAAAAGGCGGGAGCGGTCACGGCGCTCAAGCTGAACGTCGACGACAATCCCGTGGCCGCACAGAAGTACGGCGTCATGAGCATCCCCACGATCATGCTCTTCAAGGGTGGCGAGGTTCTGGCTCGCGTGGTCGGAGTTCGCCCGAAGGACGTCATCCTGCGCGAGCTCGAGCCGCACCTGGCGGCCTGAGCCTCGGAGTCCTGCCGGCCTGGGAATCAGCCACCCAAGACCCTCCCGCTTGGCGCCGGCCTTCTTGTCCCGCCCGTCGCCCGATGCCCGAAGCGGGCACAATAGACGCGATGCGCACCATGGTCTCCGGCGCCCAGGGCGAAGACGTTCGTGACGTGCAGTCCAGGCTGTCGACCCTCGGGTACCAGACCCATCCGGATCGTTCGGGCACGTTCGGACCTGGAACCGACGCCGCCGTCCGCGCCTTCCAGCAAGCTCGGCACCTGCTGGTCGACGGGAAGGTCGGCCCGGGGACCTGGCAGGAGCTCGTCGAGGCCGGCTACGCGATCGGCGACCGGATCCTCTACCTGCGCTACCCGGCCGCGCGCGGAGACGACGTCCGCGTCATGCAGACGCGGTTGAACCTGCTGGGGTTCGACGCGGGCCGCGAGGACGGCATCTTCGGACAGCGCACCGACCACGCCGTCCGTGAGTTCCAGCGAAACGTAGGGCTGCCGGTCGACGGCATCGTCGGGCGCTCGACGCTCGAGACGCTCGTTCGACTCCGCCCGGTGGGACCCGGTCCGGGACTGTCCACCGTCCGGGAGAACGAGGCGCTCCTGCGCATGAGCGACAACCTCCGAGGGGCCCGGATCGCCGTGGACGCCGGCCACGGCCCCGCCGAGCCCGGCGCGATCGGCCCGGGCGGCCTGCGTGAAGCCGACGTCGCGTTCGTGCTCGCGTCGCGAACCGCCGAGTTGCTCGCGGCGCGCGACGCCGAACCCTTCCTCGTGCGCGCCGGCGACTCCGACCCGGACGACGCGACGCGCGCCCGCATCGCCAACGCCGGCGGCGCCGAGGTGCTCGTGAGCTTCCACCTCAACTCCCACACCGACCCGCTCGCCGAGGGCTCGAGCGTCTTCTACTGCGGCCGCGGGGACTGGGTCTCGCCGGCGGGACAGCGCCTCGCCGAGCTCATCCAGGAAGGGCTCGTCGAAGGCGTCCACCTCAAGGATGGGCGAACCCACCCCAAGTGGTTCCCGATACTGCGGGAGACCCGCATGCCTGCAGTCCAGGTCGAGCCTTGCTTCGTGACGAACCCCGCCGAGGAGAAGCTCCTTCGCGAGGGCGACCTGACCGACCGCATCGCCACGGCGGTCGTCGCAGGGATCGAACGATTCTTCGGCGCCGCGAGCGAGTCCCGCGGCCAAGCCGAGGCGGGCGCCGCGAGCGGGACCGCAGGTGCGCCGGCTGGACGGCCGTAGGACGTAGTCATACGGACCAACCGACGACGCCTCCCTGCGCTCGGCGGCTTCAGCGGCGGGCTGCGCACACCAGGAACACGCCCAGCCCTACCCCGAGCGCGAGCGCCCGCGCGACTCGACGCGTCGACTCGTGGCTCCAGAATCCGCTCAGCCCCGAATCGCGCGGCGGATCGTTCACCGCCCCGCCGTCGACGGGATCGGGACCAGGTGAAGGAACGGGGGTCGGGTCGCCGGCGTCGCCGGTCATTCGGGGGCGAGCCCGGGCCCGGAGCCCACGATCTCGGAGACGATCCTGTCGAGATCCTCCGCCGAGCCGAATTCCACGACGATCTTGCCCCTGCGGCGGCCGACGACCACCTGGACCCGGGTCGCGAGCTGCTCGGAGAGGATCTCCTCGACCTCCGCGATCGCGGGGTCGAGTTCGGAGTGCTTCCCGCCCCCCGTGCGCGCGCCCCGCGGCGACGCCGAGGTCGCCGGGTGGTCCGCGTAGCTGCGTACCAGGTCCTCGACCTGCCTCACCGAGAGCCCCTCGGCCGCGATCCTGAGCGCGACCGTCGACCGTGCCTCGTCGTCGGGAAGCCCGAGGAGGGCGCGCGCGTGCCCAGCCTGGATCTTCCCCTCCGCGAGCAGCTCCTGGACGTCGCCGGGAAGTGAGAGCAGCCGGATGGTGTTCGCGACCTGGGACCGCGAGCAGCCAAGGCGCTCGGCAACCTCCTCCTGGGTGGTGCCGAGCTCCTCGAGCAGGTCCTGGTAGGCAGACGCGAGCTCCAGCGGCGACAGGTCCTCCCGGTGGATGTTCTCGATGAGCGCCTGGCGCAGCGAGTCGGTGTCGTCGGCCTCCCGGACGATCGCCGGCACCGTCGGGAGCCCCGCGAGTCGCGCGGCGCGCAGCCGCCGCTCCCCCGCAACCAGCTCGTACCCGCCGTCGCGGACGCGAACCACGATCGGTTGCAGCACACCGACTTCCCGAATCGACCGCGCGAGCGCGGCAAGGGACTCCTCGGCGAACTCCAGGCGAGGCTGTCGGGGGTTCGCCTCGACCGCCTCGACGGGAACCTCGAGCAACCCCGCATCGGTCGACGCTCCGGGGATGAGCGCGGAGAGACCACGTCCCAGTCCGCCTCGCTTCACGACCCGTCTCCTTCCTCGAGGCCGCCGTCCCGGTGCACCTCGTCGCCGGTGATCTTCGAAGGCGAGATCTCAGGTCCCCCGTCGAGCGGCACGTCCTCGACCGGACGCGCGACGACCTCCTCGGCGAGCCACCGATAGGCCATCGCGCCCTTGGACGTCGGGTCGTAGAGGCTGATGGGTTTGCCGTAGCCGGGTGCCTCGGACAGCCGGACCGTCCGCGGTATGACAGTGTCATACACACGCGAGCCGAAATAGGCTCTGACCTCGTCGATCACCTGGTCGGCGAGCTTCGTCCTGGCGTCGAACATCGTCATGACGATACCCGAGAGCCGCAGGCCGGGGTTCACGTTCTGCTGTACGAGACGGACGTTCTTCAGGAGCTGGCCGAGGCCCTCGAGCGCGTAGTACTCGCACTGGATGGGCACGATGAGCTCGTCGGCAGCGGTGAGCGCATTGACGGTCAGCAGGCCGAGCGAGGGCGGGCAATCGAGCAGCACGAAGTCGAAGCGGTCCTGCACCGTCTCGAGCGCCTTCCGGAGGCGGTTCTCGCGGGAGAACTGGCTCACCAACTCGATCTCGGCACCCGCAAGGTCGATCGTTGAGGGGACTGCGAAGAGCCCGCTCACCTCGGTGGACAGGATTGCGTCGTCAACCTCCGAGCCGGCCATGATCACGTTGTAGGTGGTCGTCTCGCGGGCCGCGTGATCGATCCCGAGGCCCGTGGAGGCATTCCCCTGCGGGTCGAGATCAACGACCAGGACCTGCTGGCCCAGGCCGGCCAGCGCCGCGCCGAGGTTGACGGCCGTGGTGGTCTTCCCCACACCGCCCTTCTGATTGGCGATCGCGATGATCCGAGCCCCGCCCGCCGGCCGGGGGGTCACCCGCTGCTCTTCGGCGGCGGGTTCGAGCGTGCCGACCGCGGCGTCGGCCAGGGGAGTCGTGTCGGATTCGGTCATGGGCGTCGTCGCAGACACCTCCCGGACCGGGGTCGGGGAAGCGGGCCGTGCCGCAGCGCGGGCCACCGTCGCTTCATGAATCGGACTGCATGATAACGATCGGGCCGTATCCGGGGAAGAGAGATGCGTCACAATTCTTGGCCCGAATACCGGCTTCCGTGAGGGCCGAGAGCTCAGCGGCGCCGAACTTGGACCCCGCGAAGTACACGACCCGTCCTCCTGCCGCCAGCAGGGGAGAGCACAGCACCCAGGAGGTAAGCGGGTTCGCGAGGGCGCGGGCAAGGCAGACATCCCCGCGCAGGGAGGATCCTTGTGCCCTCCCATGCTCGACCGTCACGTTCCCGAGCTCGAGGGCCGAGACCGCCATTTCCAGAAAGGCGACCCGGCTCTCGCGCGGCTCCAGCAGGATCACCGACAGGTCGGGCCGTGCGACCGCTACAGGGATGCCCGGGAGCCCTCCTCCCGAGCCCACATCCAGCACCACGCGTTCCCCGCTCCCGAGACACGGGAGGACCCGTAGCGAATCGAGCACGTGCCGGGAGCGCAGCCGTTCGAGATCGCCCTTGGCCACCACACCCCGGCTCGCGCCGGGCCCGCGCAGCAGCTCCTCGAACGCACGGAGAGAGGCCTGCTGGCCTTCGGTCAGCCCGTCCGCGAGCGCCTCAGGGTCAAGTTTCACGTGAAACAGGGTAGCTCGGCCGGCTCACGGAGTAAGCGCCGGAGGGGGCTCA